>DASQVO010000356.1:0-4471 GCA_035640715.1 Streptosporangiaceae bacterium | reverse complement strand
TGTGCTCACTCATCCGAAGCCGGCCCGTTACGGTCAGGAGGATGTCAGGCTGGTGAGCAGACCGATTCCAGGGCCACCGCCAGCGCGTGACGGTGCAGGCCGTCGAGGCGGTTGAGGATTTCCCCGGACACCCTGGCCTCCGCCAGCTGGATACGGCATGCTGCGGTCCGGTGGCGAATGTCCTGGGTGGACACCAGTTGCTGCAGGATCTCGGTGGTGAGCTGGTCGAGCTGCTGCCGGATCGTTCCCAGGTCCGGTCGCGTGGTGGGAGCCTGAGCGGGATGCGCTGTCCACCGCTTGAACAGGCCCCTTTGGACGATCTTGCTGGCAGTGATCTGGTCCTGGAAGAACTGCACGGTCGCCGTCGGATCAATCCCCAGGATCATCGCTTGCTGGCGCACCTGGGCCAGTTCCTGCTGCTCCCGGGCAGGGTCGTCGATGGGCTGGCCCGTGCCGAACTTCGCCGCCGCGACCTGGTCACTCACGAGCAAACGCTGGATGGCCAGATCGGTCAACGCGCCGAGCTCGCCGAGGGAACGCGGCGAGTCAGCGGCCTTCTGAGATGGAGCAAGAGCCGCCTGCGGCTCGGCCATGGCCGGTGTCACCCCAGTGACAGCAAATACGCCGGCCGCTACCGGGACCAGCATCGACAACCGCCAAGCTGACTTTGCGACTGACAAGTGAATTCCCCTTCTAGGATCGCCAGATGGTGCCGCCGTGTTGGCTGCGAGCGCGTCAAGCACGCCGCCGATGCCGTCGCCCGGCAGGCGCGCTCGCGATCCCGCCGACAGGCAATCAGCAATCCCGCCTCCAGCACGGTCGGCGATCTACCGGACAGCTCCGCCTGGTGCTGCTATCGAAAAGCGCGGAACGGGCGCCATCGGCTCTGATGCGGCACCCGACTCCCGGCTTCCGCACATACCTCCTCACCGTCCTCCGCAGAAATGGCAGCCCAGGCCGCCAGCCGCCGAACCCCGTCAATACTTGTTCTGGATGATCAACAAGGCCTTGACGACGGATCAACGGGACACCGGCCGGCTCTGCGCACTGCTCCGCAACCGGCTCAAGAGCCTGCAATACCGGCCAGGAACCCTTAACGGCTTCATCGCCGAGACAGGACTCACCCTTGACCAACCACCGTAACCCCGACACTACGAGGTCAGTAACCGCGGGAGCCCTGCGCACACATGTCGCGGCGCTGCGCCGGACGCTCGAGCCGGCGAGGCGGACGCGCGCACCCGGGCGAGTGCTTGTCTCTATCGGCGACGGCTACGCTTTGCGGGTTGGTAGCGGAGCACTGGATCTCACTTCCGTGGAAAGAACCCAGGCGGTGGCCGAACAAGCCAGGTCCGCTGGTGATCCGAGAGTGGCCCGGGCCGCCCTGGCCGAGGGGCTGAGCACGTGGTCGGCGGAACCCCTGTTCGGTATCCCGGGGCCGTACGCGGGTTTCAGCGGACCCGGTTGACCAACTACCGGCTGGCTCTTCACGAGACCGGCCTCGCGATCGGCCTAGACCTCGGCCGGGATAGCGAGTTGGTCCCTGAGCTCTTTTTCCCTTATTACGCAGCACCCGTTCCGAAAGCGGCTGCATGGCGGACCCGGGACGGTGGCTGCGGGAGATATCCAGGCGCCGTCGTCCGTGGCGGCGTCACCCCGTCGCGGCATCGTCCCGCTGCGGAACGCGGGTTAATTTACTGTATATGAATTGTTGATAGATTTGTTGTATCGTTTTTCCGGCCTGGCACAGATCGTCCGTATTACGAGGTTTATTTCGCTGCGCTGCTCCGCCGGGAACTGCACGCCCGGCAAGGGGCTTGCCGTGCGAGCGTGCATGAATAGGAGAGTGAGGAAGAGTCGTGGCGTTTGGCCTGAAACGACGGCGTCCGCGCGGCGTTCAAGAGCATCTATTCGGAAGCTTGCCAGACGCTAATGAGGTGGCGGGCACGCGTGCCGGAACGATCGTGGTTAGCGTTGACGGCACGGAGGCCGCCCTGCGTGCCTGGGCATACGCCGCTGGGGTGGCTCGCCGGCAGAATCGCAGAGTGGTCTGCGTACACGTGCGCAGCCTGATGCCTGTTCCCGCCATACCAGGCACCTGGGACTCCTTTGTCGACTTCACCGGGGAGCAGTTGTGCGCGCAGTTGGATGCGCAGAAAGAAGTTTGCGCGCAAATCGCCGATGACGCCAATGCGTGGGGAACGAACTTGCACACCGTCGCGCGCATCGGCCACCCGATGACGGAGCTGCGGAAAGTCCTCGCCGAGGAGGCGAACGTAGACATGGTCGTCGTGGGGTCCGCGACAAAAATAGGCCGTCGGCTGGCCCTGGCGACGGGCTGCCGGATGCTTCGCCGCTGGCCATGCCTGGTCGTCATGGTTCCCTAAGTCTCCGGTGTGAACCGGTCGCGACTGCCCGGGGCCGTCGGCTACCGCTGGCAACGCTGCTCCTTCCGGTTCGCGGGAGGCTTTTGAGTAGTTGACGATCTACCCGAATGGGGGATATCGGCCGGCTGCGGATGCCAAACGATGAGTTGAGTCCTGAGCGCCTGCCGAGAAGACCTGGGGACCGTTCTTGCATCCGCCATCCATACGCACTGCCAGATCAGCAGTATGCCGGTCAGGACGCCGATCTTCCGCCGCCGGGAAACTGCTACCGCCGCCATTCTCTGCACAGCTGGCCGGTGCTGCCGTTCCTGCCTGCGACGTGCGTGCCGCCGAAGGCCAGGAGCTTTCCGGGGGCAGACGAGGCAGACGACGGCGGGAGCTCCGGACGCGCTCGCAGACGACGCTGTTACCGCGATTGGCGCACCGTGCGCGGGCCCGCAGTCCCCACGGGCATGCGCGGGCGGTGAGCCGATGACTCTCCGTGTCTCCCGCTCGCTTCCGGGGCGCCTTTGGGTGCCGCCTTCCCTCGCCGCTCGTCCCTCGCTCCTCAATCCAGGCAGCGCCGCGCCCCTCCAGCTCGCTCACTGGCGGCCCTCGGCAGCTCTCACCGGGCGGTGGCCGCGCCGGGAGGGTGGCGGCGGCATCCCGCGTGGCGACGGCGACGGCCGGCGGCTCGCCGTCCATGCGCGCTGACATGTTCGCGCCGTCGTAGAGCAGCATGAACTGGCGGGCGAGCCCGGCGGGATCCGCCGCGCCGGCCTCCCGGGCGAGGCCGGTGAAGAAGTTCCGCATCCAGCCGCGGTACTCACCGGTGGCCTGCTCGGCCGCGCTTCCCGGCGCAGACTCCGCGCTGGCGTTGGCGAAGGCGCAGCCGTGGAAGCCGGGCGCGGCGAACGACTCGCCGAGGAGGTCGAACACGGCCAGCAGCCGGTCCCGCGGGTTGCCGCAGGCGGCCAGCCGCCGTGTTATGCGCTCGCGCCGGCGCTCGTGCCGGCCGGTGAGGTAAGCCCGGACGAGCTCGTCCTTGCTGCCGAACGTGCTGTACAGCGAGGCCTTGGCCACCGACCCGCAGCTCGACGGCACCGCCTGCACCGTCTACCTCGCCGGCATCGATCACGAACCCTCGCCCTGACCCCCGACGAATTTACGGGGCCACTCACTTAGGCGTCGAACATCGCGAAGAGGGTGTTGAGGCCTTCCGCCAGGAGCGGGTGCGTGAAGATCGCGTCCGCCATGGCGGTGTAAGTGAGCTTGCCCAGCATGGCGACCTGGATCATGGTCATGATCTCGCCGCCTTCACTGCCGAGGACCGCGCAGCCCAGGATCTGCCCACTGTCCGCGTCGACGACGGCCTTCATGAAGCCGCGCGTCTCCCCGGTCTCGATGGCCCGGATGACGGCGCTCATCGGGAGCTTCGCCACCCGGATCGCGCGTCCTTGCGCCCTGGCCGCGCGCTCGGTCAGGCCGGCGCGGCCAAGCTGCGGGTCGATGAACACCGTGTACGGGACGATCCGGTCCCGCGTGCTCGCCTTCTCGTGCCTGATGAGGTTGGCGTGCAGGATGCGGTAATCGTCGTAGGAAAGGTGGGTGAAGGCCGGGCCGCCCTTGACGTCCCCCATCGCGTAGACGCCGGGGACACTGGTTTCCAGGTACTCGTCGACCTCGATGAAGCCGTGGTCGTTGAGACGGATGCCGGCCGCCTCGGGGGTGAGCGCCTCCGTATTCGGGATGCGGCCGACGGCCGACAGCAGGTGCGAGCCTTCGAGCTGTCGCTCACCGTCCTCCGTGCGAACGGTCAGCCGCAGGCGGCCGCCGTCGGCCGGCTCAACCCGGACCGGCGTCGACGAGGTCAGGACCGTGATCCCGTCATCGCGCAAGATAGCGGCGACCTCGTTCGAGACGTCCTCGTCCTCGATCATCATCAGGCGCGCGGCGCTTTCGATGAAGGTGACCTCGCTGCCGAACCGGCGGAACATCTGCCCGAACTCCAGCCCGATGTAGCCGCCGCCGAGGATGATCAGGTGCTCCGGGAGCTCGTCCAACTCCATGATCGACGTTGAATCGAGCACGGGGACGTCGCCCGCGCC
>DASQVO010000355.1:0-19330 GCA_035640715.1 Streptosporangiaceae bacterium | reverse complement strand
TTCTGCCGGCCTCCTGGAGCCGGTACAGCATCACGATGCCAAGGCCGTTCAGCGTAGCAGCCAGCGGCAGCAGCAGCGGATCGGCCCGCGGGGCCAGCTTCCGCACGGCCAGGTGCGCGGCCAGGAGCAGGACCGTGAAAGCGATCATGTACTCGGCCATCCCGGACGGCAGGGTGCCCTTCAGCCCGAAGCCGACGTTGGCGTAGGCGAAGGCGACGAGCGCGATCGCGAAGGCGAGCATGGCGAGTTCGGTGCGCCGCCGGCCCCGCGGTACCGAGACCCCCGGGGAATCGGGTATGCCGCCCAGCGCCGCGTCTTGCGGCGTAGTGACGCTGCTCACCGGGTGCTCCTTGCGGACGGGCTAGGAGACGCGCTGTGCCCGGCGGACGGCGACGGTGTGGACCCAGTCGGCGCCGAAGCGATCCCGTAGGCAGACGCGGGCGGGCACTGCGACGGCACGGTCGGCTCGGGCGAGGCGGGTGGCGGCGTCCGCTTCGCGTGTACCTTGCGGGCAGCCGCCAGCTGTGCCTGGCGGTTCTTTACCCAGGTTTGCTGGCTGACGTAGGCCTGCTTGCACTGGTTGACCTGGGTGCGCACCTGGCCGACGATGTGCTGGGCGTCATCCAGGCTCGTCGCGGAGATCGTCCCCTGGATCACCTGGAGTTCCTGGCTGGGGACCGAATGGACCGTGATGTCGGTCCTGTCATAGACGCTGGACAGGCTGATCCCGGCGACCCGCTGGTTGACGCCGCGGAAGATCGTGACTTGGCCGCTGTCGGTGCCGACGTAGTACTGATGCTGCGCGTAATCCCACGCCCCGTAGCCCCCGCCGATGATGAGGACCGCGAGGACGACGAGCGCTGTCGTGACGATCGGCCAGCGGCGGTGGCGCCGCTCCTGCTGCGTGCGGTGGCCGTTCTGGGACTGCGGATGGCCGTTGGGGGAAGGCCAGCCTCCCGGCCCGGAGAATCTCTCGGCGGGCTCTGCCGCGGGCCAGTCGTCGCTTGCCACGCGCGGGTCGTCCAGCATGACCGCGGGCTGGGGCGCGGTATGGGCCAGCATCTGCGCCCGGCTGGCCGGGCTGTCCGTGCGCTGCAGCAGGCCCAGGTCCCCGTTCTCGTTCGATGCCGCGCCCGCCATGATCGGGACGGTGGTGAGCGGCAGTGATGTCGCCTCGCTGTCCACGACATCCGCCACGATGACGGTGATGTTGTCGGGACCGCCGCCCCGGATCGCCAGCTCAATGAGCTGGACGGTCACGTCATCCAGGTTCGAGACCGTGCTGAGCGCATGGTGCAGCGTTTCCGCGGTGACGACGTCCGAGAGCCCGTCGGAGCAGAGCAGGTAGCGGTCGCCGGGCACGGCCAGGCGCATCGACAGGTCCGGCTCGGCCTCACCGCGGCCGTCGAGCGCCCGCAGGATCAGCGAGCGCTGCGGATGCGTGGCCGCCTCCTCCTCGCTGAGCCGGCCCTCATCGACCAGTGACTGCACGAGGGAGTGGTCATGGGTGATCTGGTACAGCTCGCCGTCGCGCAGCATGTAGGCGCGGGAGTCGCCGATGTGGCAGAGTGCGTACCCCTGGCCCGACCAGAGCATGGCCGTCAGGGTTGTCCCCATGCCCTCTACCGCGGGATCCGCGGATGCCATCTTGTGCAGGGTGTCGCTGGCGGAGTGGACGGCTTCCTTGAGCGCGCCGAGCGGGTCACCGCTTGGCGCGGGCACGTCGAGCGTGGCAACCGAGGCGATGGCCACAGCGCTCGCCACCTCGCCGGCGGCATGGCCGCCCATGCCGTCCGCGACGGCGAGCAGGCGCGGGCTCGCGTACGCCGAGTCCTCGTTTCCTTCGCGGAGAAGACCGACGTCGGAGCGTACCGCGTAGCGGAGTGCAAGTGTCATCTGCGCAGTTCCAGAACGGTCTTGCCGATGCGGATCGGCACGCCCACTGGCACGGGAGTTGGCCGGGTCACTTTCTGCCGGTCCAGGTAGGTGCCGTTGGTTGAACCGAGATCCTCAACGATCCACTGCCCGTCCTGCGGAAAAAGCCGGGCGTGCCGACTTGAAGCGTAGTCGTCGTTGAGCACGAGCGTAGCGTCATTTGCCCGGCCCAGCGTAATTTGCTGCTCGGTGAGATCGATAGTGGTTCCCGTCAGGGAGCCCGCCGTGACGGCGAGCACACGCGGCTGCCCGCGGTGGGCGCGAGGCGGCTTGGCCGGGGCGGCGGCGCGGGGCGGCTGCTGACTGCGCGGTGCCCTGGCCTTGGCGCCGGAATTCCCGGAAATATCCGTGCGGACAACCCCTATGGCCGCGATCACGAACAGCCACAGGACGGCCAGGAAGGCCACCCTGATGAGGGTGAGGGTGAGCTCGTTCATCCGGTGAGATGTCCTCGCCTGTGGCGTCAGTAGCTGTTATCCCTGCGGAACACCAGGGTTGTGCGGCCCAGCGTGATCTGCATGCCATCGGTGAGAACCACGTGCTTGATGGGCTGCCCGTTGACGAATGTGCCATTGGTAGAGCCTAGGTCGACGAGGATGACCTCGCCCCCCTCAATCCGCAACTCCGCATGGTGCCGGGATACGCCCGGATCGACAAGCCGCAGGTCGCAGTCGGTGCCCCGGCCCAGCAGCGTCGTGGCGGTGACCAGATCGTAAGTGCGCTGTTGCCGGCCCCCGCCATCCGGGCCGCTGGTGGACACGAGCAGCTGGGGCCTGCCTGCGAAGCCGCCTCCCCTCGGCTGCGGCAGGTCGCTGGCCGGCTGGCGGATCTCGCCGCCCTCGACCGTGGACCCGCGGATCACCCCCGACCGGATCCGGAACGTGCCGGTGGTCAGGTCGTTCACGCCCTCGAACCGCATCCGCACCGGCCCGACGAATGAGTAGCCCTGCTCCTTCGCGTAGTCCCTCGCCAGGTTGGCAAGCTCCACGCCAAGGCTGTCTGCGTACACGTCGAGACGGTCATGGTCGCTCTCTGCCAGCTCGACCACGAAGTCGTTCGGCACCAGGGTGCGGCCTTGCGCCACGATCGCCGCCCTGTCATCCATCTCGCGCTGCACGGCGCTGGCCACTTCGACCGGCTGTAGCTCAGACTTGAATGCCCGCGCGAAGGCGCCTTCGACCATGCCCTCGAGCCGCCGCTCGAAGCGCTGCAGAACTCCCACCGTGGCACCTCCCTTCGATGCTCGCATCTGATCGTATCCGGGGTATAGGTGCGCTTGGGGTCGTGCTACCCTTACTGCCTGCCCGGGCGGGTGGCGGAACGGCAGACGCGCACGGTTCAGGTCCGTGTGTCCGAAAGGACGTGAGGGTTCAAATCCCTCCTCGCCCACGAGACGGTTGACGCTGCTCGGTGGCCTTTGGCCACCTTCGCGGTGGTCCGCAGTGCTGACCCGGGGGGCGACCCCCCGGACCCCCCGAGTCGGTTGACGTTGCCCGGTGGCCTTTGGCCACCTTCGCGGTGGTCCGCAGTGCTGACCGGGGGGGCGATCCCCCGGGCTGGATTATTCACGGCGTGATACTTCCCACTTAGATCAATTTCAGTCTGGCCTCATGACCAGGTGTTATTACAGTGAGTAATCAATCGGTGATCTTGGGGTCAGGATTGAGGCGGGATCAGGGGACCACGACGACGGGACAGCGGGCGTGGCGGGCGAGCCAGCCGGGAACCGAGCCGACGATGTGGTGCCAGACGTGCGCCGGTGCGCCGATGACAAGAGCATCGGCTCCTTGTTCCGCCGCCGCGGCGGCGAGTTCCCTCGCCGGGCTGCCGCGGCGGGTGCGGGCGTACACCTCGAGGCCGGTCCGGTCGGTCACCTGGTCAAGCTCGGAGAGCAGCCACTTCTCCAGCTCGCCGGTGTTTCCCGGCACGCCGATCACCTGGCCGGTCAGGGGCTCGCAGTAAATGCCCGCCGAGCTCACGTGGATCACGAGCAGCGGCCTGGCCAGGCGCCGTGCCATGCCGGTCGCGTAGGCGAGCGCGTTGCGGCTGGACGGCGAGCCGTCATAACCCACGATGACCGGATGCTCCAGGCGATCCCGGCCAGATTCAGCTCGTCCGCGCCGCCGCTCAGGCTGGCCCGGAGGGGGATAAGACTCTGCCTGATCCAATGTCCGCATCCTTGCGGGGAAACGCACCTCGCGTCCGGGCGGCCCCGTGGAGCGGCCCGCTTGTTGCTGGAACGTATGCCCTGAACCGAGCCAACGTATGCCCTGTACGGGCCAATCATTACTGAATTTATTTCGTTTTGTTCAAGCAAATAGTTTACCCATGTCGCTGCGCGCCGCGCCAGCCCTTGCGCACGGCGGCTCCCGGCGGCTCCCGCGCGGGGCACAGGCCGCGCTCTGATGCCTGCCGATGCTATCCCGCATCTGTATTGCCGTGGCTGCGTGGCGACTGTGCGCGCGGCCCTGATTGCCGCAGGCACCGTGTGGCCCCGCCATAGGCTGTATGGATGAACAGCCTGGTGCGGGATCTGGCCGCCGTCGTCGGCGCCGAGCACGTGCTCACCGAGCCGGACCTTACGGCCGGTTACACCACGGACTGGACGCGGCGCTATCGCGGGAACGCGAGCTGCGTCGTCCGGCCCGGGTCGGCCGGGGAGGTGGCGGAAGCGGTCCGCGTCTGCGCCCGGCACCAGGTGCCGGTCGTCCCCCAGGGGGGCAACACGGGCCTGGTCGGCGGATCCGTGCCGTTCGCGGGCGGCGTCGTGCTGTCGGCCCGCCGGCTGCGGCGGCTTGACCCGGTGGACACGCTGACGGCACAGGTCACCGCGGGCGCCGGGGTGACGATCGCCGAGCTGCGCGGGCACGCGGCGGCCGCCGGCCTCGAATACGGCGTCGACCTCGCGGCCAGGGACTCCGCCACGGTCGGCGGGACGATCGCCACCAACGCGGGCGGCATCCACACGATCCGGTATGGCGGGACCCGGGCCCAGCTGCTTGGCCTGGAGGCCGTCATGGCCGACGGCAATGTCATATCGCGCCTGGGCGGCGTCCAGGCGGACAACACCGGCTACGATCTGGCCCAGCTCCTGGCCGGCAGCGAGGGCACGCTCGCGGTGATCACGGCTGCGCGGCTGCGGCTGTGGCCCGCGGAGCCGGCGGCCGTCACCGTGCTGGCCGGCGTGGATGACATCGAGGCCGCGGTCGCGCTCCAGGCGGAGATCCGCTCCCTGGTCCCCGGCGTGCGCGCCGCTGAATATTTCGAGGCGGCCGGACTCGCCCTCGTGCGCGAGCACACCGGGCTGCCCGCGCCGCTGCCCCGCGATTACCCCGGCTACCTGCTCATCGAGGCGGCGGGGCCCCCCGAGCATGCCGAACGGATGGCGGAGATCCCGCTCCTGGAGGAGGCGGCCGTCGCGGTGGACATCCCCGGAAGCGCCGCCCTATGGGCCTACCGTGAACGGCACACCGAGGCGATCAGCGCGGCGGGCGTCCCGCACAAGCTGGACATCGCGGCGCCGCTGACCCGTCTCCCGGCCCTGCGCGCCGAGCTGGACGACACGGTCAAGGCGGCCTCGGGCCCGCCCGGGCCCGCCGTGCCGCCCGGGGCCGCTGCATCCGGCGGGCCGCTGACGATTGTCTTCGGCCACATCGGGGCGGGCAACCTGCACGTCAATGTGCTCGGCCCCGACCCGGCGGACCAGGCGGTCGATGAGGCCGTCCTGCAGCTGGCCGCCGCGCACGGCGGCACGATCTCGGCGGAGCACGGGATCGGCCGGGCGAAGGCCCGGTCGCTGACCCTGAACCGGTCACCGGAGGAGATCGCTGCCATGCGCGCCATCAAGACCGCGCTGGATCCCTCCGGCCTGCTGAACCCCGGCGTGCTGTTCGCCTAGAAGCTCCCTCACCGTCCTGTTCAGAGCCCGGTCTTGCTTAGACTCGCTGGCCGGTTTTGAATGCGCTCACCGGCCTGCGGCGATGATCAAGTGGCACCATGAGGAAGGTGGTCACAGAGCCAGCGAAGATGATCAGCCGGGCCGTCGGTAACCAGCACAGGGCCGACGCCACCGCCCGGGCTGTCATCGAGTGCGCGGCGGACGCGATCGTCGCCTTCGGCACCGACCGAAGGGTGCTGCTGTGGAACCCGGCAGCCGAGCGGATGTTCGGCTGGACAGCGCCCGAGGTCATCGGTGTTGAGCCGCCGATCATCCCAGAGGAGCTGAAGGCGGAGCATAACGCGGTGCTCGAGCGGGTGCGCGGCGGCGGCCAGATCTCGTTCGCGACCCGCCGGGTCCGCAAGGACGGCAGCGTGCTCGACGTCCGGATCGACACCAGTGCCCTGACCGGCGGCGGGGGCGAGGTGACCGGCTGGGTCAACGTCTGCCACCAGGCCGGCGAAGACGATGCCGCCAGGCACTACATGGCCGAGCGTGCCCGCGTCGTGCGCAGGCTCGGCGACGTGGTGGCCGACATGAACTCCCGGCGTGACCTGGAATCGGTGCTGGACCGCATCGCCGCGAGCCTGCGCGAGCTGACCGGGGCTGACGCCGGGGGCTTCGTGATCATCGAGGACGGGATGCTCCGGCTGGTCAGCACCGCCGGGCTCCCGGCCCGGCTGCGCGGGCGCACCGCGACGCTCGCGACGAGCCTGGTCGGTGAGCTGTTGCGGTCCGGCAAGACGGTCATGATGACCACCGGCGACTCCGGCGGTTTCGACGACCTGATCTGGTCCGCGCTGCCCGGGCTGCACACGATCGCCCTCAGCCTGTCCCACGTGGGGAAACGTCCCTACGGCGCGCTCTACGCACTCTACAGCCGGCGCAATCTCAGCCACATCGAGCTGGAGCTGCTCGAGCTGCTCGCCGGGCACGCCGGCGTCGCGCTGACCAACGCGATGGCTTTCGAAGAAGTCGTCCGGCAGCGGGCGCATGAACGGGCCGTCATCGACGGCAGCGCCGACGGTATCGCCGTGCTGGACGGCGCCGGCCTGGTCAGGCAGTGGAATCCGGCCGCGCACCGGCTCACGGGGGTCCCGGCCGCCGACGCGATGGGCAAGCCGCCGCCGTTCCCGCAGCCGGATCCG
This sequence comes from Streptosporangiaceae bacterium, assembly GCA_035640715.1. Taxonomy (GTDB): domain Bacteria; phylum Actinomycetota; class Actinomycetes; order Streptosporangiales; family Streptosporangiaceae; genus DASQVO01. Next base: position 12,310 of record DASQVO010000355.1, on the reverse strand, counting down.
GGCGCTAAGCTGACGCACCGGCTGCCGACCGGGCGGTGGCTGGACGTGCTCTGCACGGCGCTGGCCGGCAGTGACGAGCGGGTGATCGACTTCCGTGACGTGACCGCCGCCAAGGAACTGGAAGAGGCCAAAGATCTCTTCCTCGCCACCACAAGCCACGAGCTGCGCACCCCGATCACCGTGGTGCAGGGCTTCGCCAGCACCCTGGCGCGGAGATGGGAGCAGCTCACCGACGCCGACCGGCGCTCGGCGGTGCAGACGATCGCCGAGCGCGCCGGGTCGCTCGGCCGGCTCGTGGAGCAACTCCTGCTCGGCTCGCGCGCGGGGGCTGACCAGCTGCCGGTCAGCAACGGCCCGTTCGACCTCGGCGCGCTGCTGCGCGGTGCGACCGTCGCGTTCCGCCCGCTGTCGGACAAGCACACGCTGGTGGCCGACATCCCCGACGACCTGCCGCCCGCCTACGGCGACACGATGGCCACCGACATCATCGTCGGCCAGTTGCTGGAGAATGCGTTCAAGTACTCACCCGAAGGCGGCGAGGTCACCGTCCGGGCGCGTGCCGGCGGCGACCGCATCGACGTGACGGTGGAAGATCACGGCATCGGCATCGCGGACGATGACCACGAGCGCATCTTCGAGCGCTTCTTCCAGGGCGAGACCGGGGACCGGCGCCGGTTTGGCGGGATCGGCATCGGCCTCTATATCGTCCGCCGCCTCGCCATGGCACAGGGCGGCGAAGTGGATGCGAAGTCACGGCCCGGCGGCGGAACGGTCATGCGACTCGTTCTCCGCCGCGCCGGCCAGGGCGCTCCGGACGAGGGCGGAACGGGGCCCGCGTCCCCCTGAGGGCCGGCAGGTACCGCCAGCGGCGCGTGCGGGCAGGTAGCGGAACAGGCCAGGGAGGCGCTACACGGGCTGGCGGGTGCGGCGTTCGCCGCCGGAGGCCTCCAGGTAGGCATCGATGATGCCCGGGACGTCTTCGCCGTCCATGATGATCTCGCCCCGCTCCAGCCAGATGACCCGGTTACAGGTTTCCTCGACCTCGCCGAGGTTGTGCGCGACGAGGAAGACCGTGCCGGCTTCCTCCCGGAGTTGCTCGATGCGCTTGTGGCTCTTCGTGCGGAACGGCGCGTCGCCCGTCGCGAGAGCCTCGTCGATGAGCAGGACATCGTGGCTTTTCGCCGAGGCGATCGCGAATCGCAGCCGTGATCCCATGCCGCTTGAGTAGGTTCGCATGGGCAGGTCGATGAAATCCCCGACGCCGGAGAAGTCCACGATTTCCCGGTAGCGGCTTTTGACCTCCTGCGGGCTCATTCCCATCGCCAGGCAGCCGAGCACGACATTGCGCTCGCCGGTAAGGTCGTCGAGGAGCGCGGCGTTGACGCCAAGCAGCGATGCCTGGCCCGTGGTATAGACGGCGCCTTGCTCGGGAGGCAGCAGGCCGGCGATGGCCCGCAGCAGCGTGGACTTGCCCGACCCGTTCCGCCCGATGACCCCGACGGCGTCACCGCGGTTGGCCACGAAGGAGATGCCGCGGATGGCATGCACCTCGCGGATCGACGGCCGCTTCTTGCGGCGCATGACCCGCATCAGCGCGGTCGCGGCGGTGCCCTTGTCGCCGCCCGCCCCGTAGACACGGTAGACGACGTGCAGGTCGTCGATGACCACCATCGGCTCGGCCACGGCCATACCTCGCTTCCGCCTCCCGGGACATGATGAAGCCTACGGGCTGTCCGAAGCCGTGCGGGCATGGTTATGCCGCTAGCTCAGGCGAATCTGAGCTGTCACTCCATGTAATTACCGACACCACTGGCTAGCCGGTGCGTTGGCCGCCGGACGTGACGTTGGCTACAAAAAGTGACCTCTGCGGTTTCCCGGGCCATTCCGCGGGGCATTTCCGTTCGTACCGGGTTCGTTTGATCGTTTTTGCGGGACGAATTCACGTGGAGGTGAGTGCATCGGCAGTCGTACTGCTTCCGTACACGCCGTCCAGCGTCCCGGCCGCACGGCACCGCCTCACGGCGGACCTGGTCTCAGCGGGCATATTGGGGCCAGCGGTGGGCGATGCCGCGCTGGTGGTCAGCGAACTGCTGAGTAACGCCATCCGGCATGCCGCGCCGCTGCCCGGCTCACAGGTGCGCGTGGCATGGACGCTCAGCGACGGTACGCTGCGCGTCGCCGTCAGCGACGCAGGCGCAGGACCGCTGCCCAGGCTGACCCGGCCCACGTTGTCGGCGCCGGGCGGTCGCGGCCTGGGCATCGTGGAGAGCCTGTCCTCCCGGTGGGGGGTGCGCCGGGACGACAGCGAGACGACCGTCTGGGCCGTGCTTGCGGCGCCGCGTGCGAATGCGGCGGCGGGGCGGCCGGCGGCCGCCTCCAGCCCGCAGGCAGCACCGGAGCCGGAGCGCTCCGGCGCCGACGCATGAGCGAGCCCGGAGGGGCGCGGCGCTGCCTGGACTGAGGAGCGAGGGACGAGCGACGAGGGAAGGCGGCGCTCAAAGGCGCCCCGGAGGCGAGCGGGACACGTCGCATGGGCAGGGCCGCCAAGCCGGGCCGCTGACTGACCCGGTCCCGTTGAAAACGGCCACCCGGCCGATGCGTAACCCGGGCGCTAACTGGTGATACTCCCCACAGGAGCACATGTGTCACAACAGTGCATGGGGGAATCATGTGGTGCCGTCACGGTGTGGATAGCGAGATCGGCCGACTACGTACCGTGCTGGTGCATCGGCCAGGGGCCGAGCTAAGGCGTATCACTCCCCGTAATGGCGACAGGCTGCTGTTCGACCGGGTCCCGTGGGTCAGCCGCGCACAGCAGGAGCACGACACCTTCACCCAGGCGCTGCGTGAGGCAGGCGTCGAAGTGCTGTACCTGACCGAGCTGCTGCAGGATGTCTTGGAATACGCACCGGCCAGGCACCAGGCGGTGGCATCGGTGCTCGATGACGCGAGGCTGGGCGATGACCTGCGCGGCCAGCTGCACCGGCACCTGGACGGCCTGGACACGGAAACGCTGGCGCAGGTGCTGATCGCTGGCCTGACGCGCGACGAGTTCCGGTCCGGCCGCGGCGCCGTGTACCAGCTTCTCGGCCCGTACGACTTCGTTATCGATCCCCTGCCGAATCTGCTTTTCACCCGGGACTCCAGCGTGTGGCTCGGGGATAGCGTGGCGATCACCAGCCAGGCCCTGCAGGCGCGGTGCAGGGAAGCCCGGCTCGTCCAGACCATCTACAGCCACCACCCAAGATTCGCCGGCAGCGAGGTGCTGTACCGTCCCGACCTGGAGCCGCTCGAAGGCGGCGACGTGGTGCTGCTCGCTCACGGCGTGATCGCGGTCGGTACCGGCGGCCGGACGACGCCCGCAGGCGTGGAACGGCTGGCGCGGCGCGTGTTTGACGCCGGATTTGCGCACACGGTGCTGGCCGTGCCGATCGAGCAGCGGCGGGCGGCCACGCACCTGGACACGATCTGCACCATGGTTGACGCAGACGCTGTCGTCATGCATCCGGCGGTTGCCTACACGCTGACCGCGCGGTCCATCACGCCGCGCGCCGACGGGCTGCGGGTCTCGCATCCGCAGCCGTTCCTGGAGGCGGCGGCGCTGGCCATGGGCATTGACCGGCTACGCGTGATCGGCACCGGGCTGGACCCCGTGTGCGCGGGGCGCGAGCAGTGGGACGACGGTGGCAACACGCTCGCGATCGCCCCCCGGCTTGCCGTCGCCTACGAGCGCAACGTTGAGACCAACGCCAGGCTGGAGGCCGGGGGCATCGAGGTCATCCGCGTGCCCGGCAGCGAGCTCGGCAGCGGCCGCGGCGGCCCGCGCTGCATGTCCTGCCCGGTAAGCAGGGACCCGGTGAGCATGCCGGATCGCCCGGCGGTCCCGGCGTCCCGCCCAGGCACCGAGACAGCGGCCCTGGTCCTGGGCGCATTAACTAAACAGGCCCCTGCGGGCCGGCCGGATGCAGCCATCTGGTCCTGCGGACCATATGACGGTAAGGTTCCGCACGTGGAACTCAATGTCTCGAGCCGATCTCAAGGTGATCACACCGTTGTGATCGCATCGGGCGAAATCGATCTATACACCGCGCCTCGGCTGCACCGGGAGCTCGTCGCGGTGCTTGCCGACGACCGTCCCGCGCGCGTTGTCGTTGACATGTCGGGAGTGGAGTTCTGCGACTCCACAGGGATGAACGTCTTGCTCTCCTCGCTGCGGCGCGCGCGAGAGCGCGGTGGGCAGCTCGAGCTCGCGGCGCCCCGACCTGCCGTCCGCAAGATCCTGCAAGTCACCGGGCTTGATTCGGTCTTCACCGTTCTCGACGATTCCGCTGTGGTTTCTGGCCAGTAAGCGCCGTGGTTTCCGGCCAGTAAGCGCTGCGCGGTCCCCTAGGATCTGCACCATGCCGCCGCAGGGCGACGTCGCTGTCGTCATCCCAGCGAGGAACGAGTCCGACCGCATCCACGACACTGTCCGCGCGGCGGCCGGGCTGCCCGGCGTGGATCTCGTCGTCGTCGTGGATGACGGCTCACGGGACGGCACCTCCCTGGGCGCCGAGCGCGCCGGTGCCGCTGTCATGCGGCATGCCCGCGCGCGAGGGAAGGGCGCGGCAATGGAGACCGGCGCCGAGGCTGTCCGCCTGCTCGACGAGCACAAGAGCCGCGCCAATCCGCGCCATCTGCTCTTCCTGGACGCCGACCTCGGCAGCACCGCGGCATATGCGGGCCCGCTGGCGGAGCCGGTGATCGCGGGGGAGGCGGACATGACAATCGCCGTCTTCACGTCCACCATCAAGCTGGGCGGGCATGGGCTCGTCGTCGGCCTGTCGGGCACCGGAATCCGCCGGGCCACCGGATGGCAGCCAGCGCAGCCGCTCAACGGGCAGCGGTGCCTGACCCGTGCCGCGTTCGAGGCGGCGCGCCCGCTGGCCGCGGGTTTTGGCGTGGAGACGGGGCTCACCATCGACCTGGCCCGCAAGGGCCTGCGAATCACCGAAGTCGAGGTCCCGCTGGCGCATCGCGCCACCGGCACTGACCTGCGGTCCCAGTGGCACCGGGCACGCCAGCTTGCCGACGTCGCGAGGGCGCTGGCAACGCGGCTATGAGGCAGTCCCCGGCCTTCATGCGGAGGTCGGCTTGTTGGACCTCATAAACGCACTGTAATCGCTATAGTGCAACCCGTGATAACTGTTGCGTGCCTGCTGATCGGGCCACTGGCAGGTGTGTCCGGCATCCTGCTGGCAGTGAGTGCGCATAAACGCGCGTCCAGAGCGGTGGCGGAGTGCGCGGCGCTGATCCAGGGCAGTGTCGGATCACGCGGAACCGCCGACCCCCGCGCCATCAGAGACCTGGCCATCGTCCGCTACGACGCGCTGAACGAGATGTCCGGCCAGCTCTCTTTCTCCGTGGCGCTCCTCAACGCGGCAGGCGACGGGGTGGTGATCAGCTCCATCAACGGGCGCTCCGAGACGAGGACCTACGCCAAGGTGGTACTCGGCGGAAACGGGACGCAGGAGCTCTCGCCAGAAGAGGAGCGGGCCGTCCGGTCCGCGCGCCTGGGCGTCGGCCTGCCCGGCACGTCGCCCGACCGGGGCGTGACGGTGAACGTGCCGGGCGTCAGTGGAGTGTCTCGGGTGTCTGGCGCGTCTCGGGTGCCCGGCGTGCCCGGCTCGTCCCGGGGTGCCGGCCGCGGCCGGCGCGGCGCGGCAACGGCACGCCGCGCGCATGGGCGCCTCTAGGGCTTTATAGCGCCAGATCATCATGCCGCCTATACGTGCCAATACAACCGAATGCGGAGCCTGCCGCCATGCGGCCGCCTGCCCGCGGCCGGTTGCCGTCAGCGCCCTGCCCCGGCCCGGGCATGGGTGCCGTCCGGCCCGCGGCGGGCTGGCATTATGCGGCGGGCTGGCATTATGAGGTCATGACTGAGCGTTACGCCTACCTGGGACCGGAAGGTACCTTCACCGAGGCAGCCTTCCGCACGCTCGAGGCTGCCGAACGTGCCGAGCCGCTGCCCTGCGCGACCATCCAGGCCGCTCTTGCCGCCGTGCGGTCCGGGTCGGCGGACCGGGCGGTGGTCCCGATCGAAAGCTCCGTGGAAGGCGTCGTCACCGCAACCCTTGACGATCTGACCGCGGGAAACGACCTGGTCATCCACGCCGAGCTCCAGCTCCCCATCGCCTTCGCGCTGCTCGCCAGGCCCGGAATGAGCCTGTCTGACGTCAGGACCGTAAGCGGTCACCCGCAGGCCCAGCCGCAATGCCGCCGCTGGCTGACGGCGAACCTCCCGGACGCCGCGTGGGTTCCGGCTGCATCCAACGCCGAGGCGGCCTGTCAGGCAGCGGAGGGCAAGATCGACGCGGCGCTCGCCGGGGCCTTCGCTGCCCAGAAGTACGGGCTCGCCGTGCTCGCTCGCGAGATCCAGGACCGGGACAATGCCGTGACGAGGTTCGTCGTCGCGGGTCCGCCGGAGCGGCTGCCCGCGCCGACCGGCGCCGACCGGACATCTCTGGCCGCCTTCCTCGTCGACGATCATCCTGGCGCGCTCACCGAGATCCTCACCGAATTCGTCGTGCGCGGCGTCAACCTGACGACGATCCAGTCACGGCCAACCGGAGACGGGCTCGGCCGGTACTACTTCTTCATCGACTGCGAGGGGCACGTCGAGGACGCGCGAGTCGGCGAGGCCCTGATGGGCCTGCGCCGACTCTGCGCGGATGTGCGGTTCCTCGGCAGCTACCCGCGTCGTGATGGCGGCCGCACCAAGATGCCGCGGGGGACCTCCGACGCCGAGTTCGCCGAGGCGGCTGCCTGGCTCAGCCGTCTCCGCAACGGCAGCTGAAGACCCGCCCGGGCAGGGAACGCCGGCTTCCGCGGCCGCGATACGGCAGGGTGAACCGGCGCTAACCCGGTACCGGTTCTTACAGGTAAGGGCCGGAGGCGCCGGGCGGGGCGTGCCGCCCGGCATCTTCTCCCGGGGGCTGCGGAAGCCCGGGCGGAAGCGCGCGCCGCATCTGCTCAAGCTGCGCACGCGCGGCCATCTGCTGTGCGAACAAGGTCGTCTGGATGCCATGGAACAGGCCTTCCAGCCAGCCCACCAACTGTGCCTGCGCAACACGCAGCTCGGATTCGCTGGGCAGCTCGTTCTCGGTGAAAGGAAGGGAGAGCCGTTCCAGTTCCTCGATGAGCTCTGGAGCGAGCCCGTCTTCGAGTTCCTTGATGGAGCTTTCGTGGATTCCCCTGAGCCTGGCCCTGCTCTTCTCGTCCAGCGGTGCGGCCCTGACTTCTTCCAGCAGCTGGCGGATCATGCTGCCAATCCGCATGACCTTGGCCGGCTGTTCCACCATGTCCGTCACCGGCCGCTCCGAGCTGCCGGCCTGCTCGCCGGCCTGGCCACCCTCGGCCGCCAGGCCACCGGGACCTACCACTACCACGTGGGGGCGGTCCCCGGGCTGTGCATTCATCCCGTCGCTCATCCTCCTAGTCTGTCGGATGCGGAGACCTGCCGGGCCACAGCCGGTCATTTGTCCTCGCTCCTCATCTCACCAGCAGCACCTTTCCGGTGTGGGTGCTCGCCTCCAGCACCCGGTGAGCCTGGGAGGCGCTGGGCATCGGCAGGGTGCGGTCGATGACCGGGACTAGTTTCCCCGCGCTGACGAGGGGCCACACATTTTCGCGCACCGCTGAGACGATCGCCGCCTTCTCCGCCAGCGGGCGAGCGCGCAGCGTCGTCGCGTGGATGCTCGCGCGCTTGCCCTGCAGCACACCAAGGTCAAGCTCGGCACGGCTGCCGCCCTGCCGTCCGATGATCACGAGCCGGCCGCCGACGGCGAGGCAGGCGAGGTTCCGCGCGAGATAGCTCGCGCCCATGATGTCGAGGATCACGTGCGCGCCTTCGCCGCCGGTGGCGTCCATGACGACCTCGGCGAAGTCCTCGTCCCGGTACGAGATGGCCACGTCGGCGCCGAGTTCACGGCAGCGGGCCAGTTTCTCGGCCTGCCCCGCCGTGCATATCACCCGCGCGCCGTTCGCCTTGGCCAGCTGGATGGCCACCGTGCCGATGCCGCTCGCGCCGCCGTGCACGAGGAGCGTCTCACCGGCGGCCAGCCGGCCAACCTGGAACACGTTCGAATACACCGTGCAGGCGGCCTCGGGCAGGGCCGCCGCTTCCGCGACGCTGATGCCATCGGGAACGGGCAGGACCTGGCCGGCGGGAACCGCGGCTTTCTCCGCGTAACCGCCGCCCGACATCAGCGCGCATACTTCCTCACCCGGCTTCCATCCGCTGACCTGCGGGCCGACTGCCGCGATCCGGCCGGAGCACTCCATGCCCGGATAGGGCGGGGCGCCCGGCGGCGGCGGGTAAAAGCCCTGGCGCTGCAGGAGATCCGCCCGGTTGACGCCGGCGGCGACAACGTCAATGAGCACGTCGCCAGGCCCGGGAACCGGGTCCGGTACCTCCAGCCATTGCAGGACATCCGGCCCTCCAGGCTCACTGATGACAACCGCTCGCATAGGTCACTCCTGATGTGTGATGCTTTGTCGTGGGTATGCCGACATGGGTGATGGATTTTGCTCTATGGCAACCGGCTGCATTGGCCTAGGCTTCCGCTGTAAGCAACCAACCCGGCCCGCGCGGGATTGACATCCTCCTTCCCATAGAACTTGGGGGAACGACCTGTGGCGACAGACGACCACGACAAGCCTGACGGGATCGCAGAAGGCGCGCGTGATGGCATGTCCGCAGGATCGGCAGTGCCGCACGCGGGCGCCAGCCAGATGCCAGACGGCGCTGACGCGGCGGAGGTAGGTTTCCGGGCAGCGTGGGAGTCCGCGCCAGCAGAGCCCGGTGGCGGCCCAGGGGACCCCGGGATGCAGGCGGCCGACGGTGCGGCCGCCGCGGAACCAGCTCCCAAGCCACAGAACCAGGATGATTTTGAGCCCTACCTGCCGCCCGGTCCCAATCCGTTCTCCTCCCTCCGCCCTCATGGCGCGCCGCCCTACCGGCCGCCGGGTAGCCAGGCCTATCCCGAGCATGATCAGGGAACCTGGCCGCGTGAGCCCGGGCGGGGCAGCCAGGATCAAGGCGGCAATGGCCATGCCGGGCAGCAATACGGCAATGACGCGGGGCTGGAGGCAGATCCCGTGGAACCGAGCCCGTGGAGCGGGCTATCGTGGCAGAAAACCCCCGGTCAGCCGCCTTTCGGCGCGCCGGAGGCCGGTCCGGTGGAACCATATGGCCACACTGATCATGCCGCGGATCGCGCGCAGTCCGGGTTCCCGGGGACCGGTTACCCGCCCGCGTCGCCCTACCCGCCTTTCCCGGGCGGGCAGCAGGCCGGCGGGCACCCGGGCCAAGGCGCATCTGGCGGAGTATCTCCGTACCCGGCATACCAGCCGTACGGTCCCGAAGGGCAGGCGGACGAGGACGCGCTGGCCAACTATGGGCTGCCGTCGCCGCAGGCGTACGGATACGCGCCGCCGCCCCCTCCGGTGGAGCCGCTGCCGGACCTCGGGATGCCGGAGCATGGGTACCGCGACGAGGCGCTGTATGACAACGAGGCCCGGCCGCCGTCGCCGCCCGACTACGGGCGCACCTGGCCAGCAGGCGGGTACCAGCGGGACCAGGATCCAGCGGGGCACCACGATGCCACGGCTACCAGTACGGGTTTTCCCGGCACCGGCATGTCCGGCAGTGGTGCGCCGGGCGCGGCGCCGGCCCGCGGCACCCGGCCCGGGAGTGACCAGCCTCTGAGCATTCCGCTCGGCAGTACCCAGGCCGCCGGTGCCCAGCCTGGTGCCGCGCAGTCTGGCTCCGCCCAGTACGGCGGAGCGCAGCCCGGCGTGCCCGCTGTGGACACCGCCCGGTCGGCCCCAGACGCGGGCCAGCGCGGCGACGAGCTGCCGCCGCTGCCGCCGACGGAAGCCGACGCCGGCCAGGCGCCGGAGACGGCGGAAAGCCTCACGTCGGAGGCGCTGCTGCACGGCAAGCGCATAGCGCCGGGATCAGGCTGGCGGCGGACCATCTTCAAGGCCACCGGCGGCCTGGTCCGGATCGGTGAGCCGGCCTCGGCGCAGCGCCGCCGCGAGCTCATCTGGCGGATCAGGACGCCTGTCGCTGGCGGCCACCACCGGGTGGCCGTTATGAGCCTCAAGGGAGGCGTCGGCAAGACCACCACGACCGTCGGCCTCGGCGCTACGCTCGCCACGCTGCGCGGCGATCGCGTCATCGCCGTTGACGCGAACCCCGACCGCGGCACGCTGTCCGACAAGGTGCGGCTGGAGACGTCGGCAACTGTCAGGGATCTGCTGAACGAACGTCAGCAGGTGCACCGGTACGCGGATGTGCGAGCGTTCACGTCGCAGGCGCCCAGCCGGCTGGAGGTGCTGGCCTCCGACCGCGACCCCGCCGTTTCCGTCGCGTTCAGCCAGGAAGATTACTTCGACGTCGCTCGCGTCCTGGAGCACTTCTACTCGATCTGCATCACGGACTGCGGGACCGGCCTGCTGCACTCCGCGATGGCCGGCGTGCTCCGTCTGGCAGACCAGATCGTGCTCGTCAGTTCCCCGTCGGTCGATGGGGCACGCAGCGCCAGCGCGACGCTCGACTGGCTGGACGCCCACCACTACGGTGACCTGGTCCGCAATGCCGTCGTTGTGATCTCGACCGTCCGGCCCCGCAGCAAGAGCACCGTGGACCTGGACCGCCTCGAGCAGCACTTCGCCGCGCGGTGCCGGGCAGTGATCAGGATTCCCTATGACGCGCACCTGGAGGAGGGCGCCGAGGTCGAGCTTGAGCAGCTCAGCCCGGCGACGACCGAGGCGTACCTGAAGCTCGCGGCGACAGTAGGCGACGGATTCGCATGGCCCCGCCGCGCCGCGCGCCGTTCGGCATGAGCGCATCCTTGATCTGGGAAGCCGGCTGGACGGCGTAAGGTTTGGTTCAGCACTGGAGGGCTCGCCTAGTGGCCGATGGCGGCGGTCTTGAAAACCGCTAGCAGGGGTGACCTTGCTCGTGGGTTCGAATCCCACGCCCTCCGCTCTGGCCAGCGAAAACGGTCTCTGGCCTGCTGAGATAGATCCGCAAGTCGCCGTGCAAGCTGTCCGGCTGTGTCCGGCCCGGACCGGGTGCCTACGGCTGGTCCCGGAGAATACACGGAGAAGTTTCGGCGAGATCCTCATAGGGCCAGTGCACGGTGACCGGTCCGGGTGAAGCAGCCCGTCAGTTTTCATCGTTGCCTTCCTCTGCTAGCAGGTCGTGCAGAGTGCTGAGGACGGTTTCCCTGCCAAATCTGGCGAGCGCCATCATGGAGCGTTGCCGAATTATGCCGTTCTTAGATCAAGCGGCGCCGCTGCGCGGCGCCGGGCCCGGCCGCGCTTCGCGCCGGGCCAACTACGCAACAGCCACAGACCAGACCGGCTCATCCGTCACCGGGTGATACCGCGTCAGGTGTGGGCCGTCTTCCTCGGCGTATCAGTGTCCCGGTCACGGCCGCCGCGTCAATGGCGGCCCTACGGGCCGTCGCACGCGATCGGCTACGCCGACCATTGACCCGGCGACCGCTCCCCAGGGATTCGGCGCCTGCGAGGAAGATGGCGCAGACCAGGCAGACAGATCATGTTCTCCGTCAACTAGACCGGCTGATCTTCCGGTGATGCTCCAGATGCAGGCGCTCGTAATCGTCGTCCAGGCGGACGATGTCCCGGCTTGCCGCGCCACAAGCGCGCCAGAACCACTGGGAAACTCAAAGGGTGGCACCGGTGATCAGAGCGAGGTTCAGCCCAGGGTCCATAGCCGCACGGTCCTGTCCCTGCTGCCGCTGGCCAGAGTGTGCCCGTCGGGGCTGAACGCCACCGAGGTGACGAACTCGGTATGCCCGAAGAGCGTAGCGGTGGCCTGCCCGGTCGCCGGGTCCCGTAGCCGCACGGTGTTATCTATGCTGGCGCTGGCCAGGGTGCGGCCATCAGGGCTGAAGGCCACCGAGACGACATAGCCGCCGTGGGGGGTCAGGGTGGTGGTGGTCTGCCCGGTGGCCAGATCCCATAGCCGCACGGTGGCGTCCGTGCTGCCGGTAGCCAGGGTGTGTCCGTCCGGGCTGAACGCCGCCGCCTCGATGCCGGAGGTGTGGCCAGTCAGTACGGTGACCTGGCCGGTGGCCAGGTCCAGCAGCCGGATAGTCCCGTCCATGCCTGCGCTACCGGCGAGGGTGTGCCCGCTGGGATGGAACGCCAGCGCCTTGCTGTTGTAGCTGCCCGGCAGGGACGACAGCGTGGTGGCCTGCCCGGTGGCCAGATCCCGCAGCCGGACGGTGGT
>DASQVO010000354.1:0-4100 GCA_035640715.1 Streptosporangiaceae bacterium | reverse complement strand
GTCGGTATGCATACCTACTATTGTCAGGGCCGGTACGACCGCTTGGGATCCCTGCTGGCCCTACTATTGCCAGGCTCGCGGCAAGCGCTGCATATGCCGCGGAAGATCACCTCCACATTCTCGATGGTAAAACCGCCCGCCCCCGGCAGGTGCCGTAGTGGCAGCGGTTGCCCGCCCCTGGCGCCGGCGGCGTCTGCGCTGATGCCGCAGTCGCGGCATTCCACCCGGTAGCGGCCGCCGGGCGGGCAGTCGCCCCGCCCGGCAGCCGAGCTACCCGCCCGTTCCCCCGGTACGTTGATCAATTTGCTTTCCCCGAACGCCTATATGTTTTCGTATGTTTTCGGCGACCGGTTGGCGTCCGGTGGCCGGTTACTTGTCGCCGGGATTGAGCGCGCGGAAAGCGATCCCGGCCGCGGCGCCGGCGACGATTTCGACCAGCAGGTAGACCCACACCGTGGACCAGGCGAACATGCCTGCGGTGGAGGCGCCGAGGGCGACAGCGGGGTTGAACGCGCCGCCGGAGATCCCGCCGACGGCGAAGGCGCCGGCCACCACCGTGAAGCCGATCGCGAGGCCGTAGAAGAAGTTGTTCGGGTGGTCCTTGCTCGTGGCGACGTTGAGCACGACGTAGCAGAGGGCGAAGGTGAACAGCAGTTCCACCAGGGCGACTGCGGTCAGCGCATGGCCAGACGGGGCCAGGGTGGTGACGTGCGCTGGGTTGACGATCGCATGGGCGACCACCGCGGCGATCAGGCCGCCGGCAATCTGGGCGATCCAGTATCCGATGGCGTCAGGCAGCCCGATGCGCCGCCGCACCAGCACGGCCATGGTCACGGCGGGGTTGTAGTGCCCGCCGGAGATGTGCCCGCCGGCGTAGATCATGACCATTAGGGTCGCGCCGGCTGCAAGCGGGGTAAACGTACCGCCGCTGAGCGCGCTCGTGGCGACCGCGAACATAAGGAAAAATGTCCCGATCAGCTCGACGGCATACTTCCGGACCGACATCGAGTATTGCGCCGCTACTGCCGGCGGCTCTGCGAGCCTGGGTACTCCGCGGTCCGTTACTACGTTAGCCATGCCTTTTACTTCCTCCGTTGTAGCTGACTGTCCTTACCGGACGCCAGCGATTTAGCCGACGTAAGAGGTAGTCGCCGCAGTGTAGTCAGATTTTCCCGGCACTTTGGTGAGGCTCGTCACAATAGCCGGAATGAATTTGGGCATAGAAACCGCAATATTTATTTAGTCGCTGCAGCGGCGCCGCCACTTCCCGGGAAGCATGGAGACGCTCGTCACATCGGGATCAGGTCACCGGCATGTGCCGTCAGGCAAGGGGCGCGAGCGCGTCAGCGAGCGGGGCGAGGAAGTCGGGTGTGACCCGGTGCGGCAGGTTCATGATTGCCAGGTCCACGCCGGCGTCACGGAAGGCCTCGGTGAGCCCGGCGGCGGGCTCGATGCCCAGGTCCGGATCAATGCGGATGTTCACCGAGCAGGTGATCTCGGCGGGATCGCGGCCGATTTGCTCACAATGCCCGGTCAGTACCTGCTTGAGGTCCCGCCACTCGTCCACGCTGTCGGTGATGACGTTCCACTGCTGCGCCCAGCGCGCGACGGTGCGCAGCGTACGGGTCCGCCCGCGTCCGCCGATCGTAATCGGCGGATAGGGGCGCTGGACCGGCTTCGGCTCGCACCGCGCATCAGTGAGGCGGACATACCGCCCGGCCAGCGTCGTCGTCTCCTGGCTGAGCAGGCCGGCGATGGCCGCCACGCCTTCGTCGAAGCGGTCGAAGCGCTCACGAAGCGGCGGCAGGCCGATCCCGTAGGCGTCGCATTCCATCTGGTTCCACCCGGCACCGAGCCCTAGCTCGAGGCGGCCGCCGGAGATGATGTCGACCGTCGCCGCCATGTTCGCGAGTACCGCCGGATGACGGTAGATCATCCCGGTTACCTGGCAGCCGAGCCTGATCCGCCTGGTGGCCTGCGCCAGTGCGGCCAGCATCGTCCAGGCTTCCAGGTTCGGCCCGTCGAAGGGCTCGGTGAGCGGATAGAAGTGGTCCCAGTTCCACGCCGATTCGAAGAGCGGGATCGTGTCGGCAGCCACCCACATGTCGCGGATCTCCGCCCAGGTCGTGTGCTCGGGCCTCGTCTTGATCGCGAAACGCATGCGCTCCCCGCCTCCCTGGCCGCAGGGCTCGCACGCGCCTTGCCGCCTGCGAGCATCGCAAATCGACCTTATCGGTCAGGCATGCGGGACGGCAGCGAACTCCGGGACGTCAGAAGAGCGTCAGCCGGAGGGTCACCGGCCCGGCCGGATGTCGTAGGTGACGAGCGAGCGCGCGGGGAGCGTGCCGCTGAATGCGCCGTCCCTGACGGTGGCCGGTGCCTGCGCGGCCACCTCGTGCGAACTGTCGGTCAGATATGGGCGTGAACCAGGCGTCTAAACGACTCCCCAGAATACGCGGCGCCAGAATCTTCGGCTGCGACGCCACCACGAACACGCGGGAGGCGGCCCTCAGGTCAGGCTGGGCGCTCCGGCGGTCAGCTTGGCGGTGAACGTATGCCACTGTCCGGGCGTGAAGGCGAGCGCGGGGCCGTCGGGGTTCTTCGAGTCGCGCACCGTGACCGCCGAACCGGTCCGGGCCACCTCGACGCAGTCCCCGCCGTTGTTACTGTAGGTACTCTTCCGCCATGCAGCAGGGGAAACGTCCATGTCGTCTATCGCGGCCATCCCGCCCCTCCATAGGCCGGTAACTCGGCGAGCTCCTTCGCCGCATGAGCGATCATCCGGCGCGAGTCATCCGGATCAAGCGCTTGCGTGACCAGGTGGTTGAACATCTGCGCATAGCGCGCGACCTCAGGCCTCTCCTCGAGGTACAGGCTACCGATCTGGTTCTCCAGGTAGACCACGTCCGGGTCGCCGGGCTCTGGGAAGCCGAGAATCCGGAATGCCCCATCCATGGCCGGGTGCGCTCCCGCGCTGAATGGGAGCACCTGAATGCTCACGTGCGGCAGCTCAGCTACATCCGCGATGTGGTTGAGCTGTTCGCGCATGACCTCGGCGCCGCCAACCACCCGGCGGATGACTGCTTCGCTGAGTACAGCCCAGTACTCGGGGGGATCGTCGCCAATCAGCCGCTCCTGACGTGCTACACGAACCGCGATCTTGCGTTGTACCTCATCGTCGTTTGCGGCAGCGGGAGCGGTTCGCAGGAACACGCGGTAGTACTCGGCGGTCTGAAGCAGTCCGTGCACCAGCTCGGACTCGTAGACGTGCACCGAGCTGGCCTCCGCCTCAAGCCCTATATAGACCTGGAACCACTCGGGGACGGCGGAGCCGTAGGACTGCCACCAGCCGCGCTCCCTGGCTTGGCGCGCGAGGGTCAGGAGGCCTTCGCGTTGCTCGCCGTGGACGTCATAGATGTCGAGCAGCAGCCGCAGGTCGGTCGGGCGGATGCTGCGGTCGCCGGTCTCCCAACGGGAGATGGTCGGTGCCCGCAGATCGCCGCCGCTCTGCTCCTGGACCTGCTCGATCGTGAGTCCGCGCTGCTCGCGGAGCCGGCGGAGCTCATAGCGCAACCGCCGGCGCCGGACGGTCGGGCTCGGGCGTACAGGCATCTCACCTCCGTTTGGTAAATTACCAGTCATTGAGTGCCATAGGTATACAGGTGGCGGTATACACCAAGAAAGCCTGCCAGATTTTTGGTATGACCGTCAGCGGAACACGGCGGTCCGTCGCGACAGGTTGGGGAGGGTGGGCGATGAGTGCAGATGTGGCGCTGCGGGTCAGGCTGACGGTGCCAGGGCGGCCCGAGCAGGTTGCCACCGCCCGCACGATCGTCGCGCTCGCGCTCGGCGCGGACCATCCCTGTACCGATGCCGCCGTACTCATCACCTCTGAGCTGGTGACGAATTCCGTGATCCACAGCGATTCGCGACATGCGTGCGGCACCGTCACGATCACTGTGGCCGAGATCGGCCACGGGCTGCGCATCGAGGTCACCGATGACGGCGCGCCTGACTTTCCGGCGCTGCGGCTGCCCGGCGCCGACGACGAGGCCGGACGCGGCCTGGAACTGGTCGACGCGCTCGCGGCCCGCTGGGAA
>DASQVO010000353.1:0-25367 GCA_035640715.1 Streptosporangiaceae bacterium | reverse complement strand
TGCCGCGAGCGCCTCGTCGATTCGCAGGTACATCCGGCCATCGGGGTCACCCGGGACGGGCAGGAAGCCGAAGGCGGCGTAGAACGACCGGGCGTTCTCGTCGATCGGATCGACGGCGATGGACCGTGCCGCGGCGTGCTGCCCCGCCACCGCCGCCCGCTCGATCGCCTCGACCAGCAGGTCCCGGCCCAGCCCCTGACCCTGCCGGCCGTGTGCGACGGCACGGTTCACCCAGCACCTGATCGAGATGGAAGCAGAGGAAGCGAAGAAGCGATGAGCAGCGGGCTCGGCGCTGAGAAGCTGGCCCGCCCGTGCGGCCCGGCCGAAGGGCCGTACGCCGATGTCCCGATGGCGGCGCTCATCTTGCACATCAACCGCGAGATGCTGCATCACGGCGCGGAGATCGCGCTGCTGCGCGATCTTTACCTATGGCGGAGCTGACTCATGTACACCAAGATCCAGGTGGTTTTCGGCGGGCCGCTTGTCAACTTTGGCCGCGCCGGCCATTACCGCGGCGGCCGGGCCGCATAGTGGGAGCTCAGCCGCTCTTGTGACGCGGCTCGGATGTGGCGACGGTGATGTTGGCAGCGTCCTGGAAGAGCGTGCTGACGTAGGAATAGTCGCGGTCGGCACCTGGACCCTGGGTACAGAACGCGTACAGCTCGTGCGCCAGGTTCGCCAGCGGCATCGGCACGCCGACCTGGCGGGCGAGATCCCTTCCCAGGCCGGCGTCCTTGTACATCAGCTTGAGCGCGAACCCCGGCTCGTAGATGTCCCGCAGCAGGTTACGCGGCACCCACGTGTCCAGCACGGTGCTGCCGCCCGAGGAAGCGAGCACGATCTCCCGCACCTGCGCGGGGTCCAGGCCGGCCTTCGCCGCCAGGGTGAGGACCTCGGCGTTGGCGACCATGATCGTCGCGGTGAGGAGGTTGTTGCACAATTTGGCCGCCTGGCCGGTGCCGAGCGGCCCGGTCCGGAAGACCTTTCCGCCCAGGGCATCGAGGACATCGCGGACCTGGTCGAGGTCGGCGTCCTCCCCGCTGGCCATGATCGTCAGCGTGCCGTCAGCCGCCCGCGCCGGCCCCCCGCTGACCGGAGCATCGACCACGCGGATTCCGTGGCCGGCCAGCCGCCCGGCCAGCTCCGTGATGCCACCGGGCCCGACGGTGCTCATGTTCAGCAGCGTGCGGCCGTCGCGCGCGCCGGCCAGCAGCCCCTGGGGGCCCTCGGTAACCTCGATCAGGTCGGGCAGAGCAGGGACGAGGGTGACGACCACCTCGCTGCCCGCTGCCGCGTCTGCTACGGTCTCGGCGATCTGCGCGCCCTCGGCGGCGAGTTCCTCGGCGGCCGTGCGGCTGCGGTGCGGGACCACGGTGACCAGATAGCCCGCGCGCAGCAGGACGCGGGCCATGGGCGCGCCCATGGCGCCGAGCCCGACCACGGCGACACGACGGTGGTTGTCCGGCATGGCAGTCCTTATCTCCTCGGATTCATCCGGCAGGCGCGGCCGGGACGCGGCCGGCCAGCAGATCCGACAGCCGGGGCGGCGTGATCGGCAGGTCCGACACGACCACGCCGAAGGGCGCGATCGCGTCGTTCACCGCGGCGGTGACGGCGGCGATCGAGCCCATTACCCCGCCCTCGCTCATGCCCTTCATCCCGCCCGGTGTGCGGGAGTTCGGGGTTCCGCTGTGCAGGATCTCGACCGTTGGCGCCTCGCGAGCCGAGGGCAGCACGTAGTCCCGGAACGACGCGGTGAGGTTGCGGCCAGCCGGGTTGTAGGCGATCCCCTCGTATAGCACCCCGCCGGCGCCGAGCATGACCGCCCCGTGGATCTGCCCCTCGACGATCTTCGGGTTGATCACGGTCCCCGCGTCCTCGGCCACCAGGTAGCGTTCGATGCTGACCCGCCCGGTCACGGGATCGACGACCACCTCGCACAGGTGCGTGGCGTTGGAGTAGGTCATCGGCGGCGGGTCGTAGGCCATCTGGACCGCCAGCCCCGGCTCCATGCCCTCGGGCAGGGACAGCGGGTCCAGGTAGGCGGTGCGCGCGACATCCTGGACGGACAGGCCGGTGCCGACCCAGCCGTCCTCCTTGGCCCGCATGATCTCACCGTCCCGGATGTCCAGTTCGGCCTCCTCGCCGGCCGCGCCGAGCCGTTCCCGCGCGATCGCGAGCACCTTGGCCTTCAGCCGCTGCGCGGCGAGCAGTGCCGTGCCGCCGCCGGCCGTGCCGCTGCGGGCACCCCGCGTGCCCATGCCGTAAGGTGCGACCTCGGTGTCGCCTAGCCGGACGGCCACGTCCTCGGCCTTCACGCCCAGCCCGGCGGCGACCGCCTGGGCGATCGTGGTCTCGTGGCCCTGGCCCGCGGCCGCGATGCCGGCCGAGGCGACCACCGCCCCGCTGGGATCGATGCGCACCCACGCCGATTCGTGTCCCGAGCCCGGGATCCCGGCCGACCGGTAGAAAGCCGAACCGTACGTGCTCGGCTCAACCAGGCAGGCGATGCCGAGACCGCGGTAGGTACCCTCAGCCCGGCCGGCGCACTGCCGCCGCCGGAACCCGCCGTAGTCGTAGCGGTCCAGCAGGGCACGGAAGGACTGGTAGGGAGTGATGTCCTCGTAGGTCTCGCCGGTCGCCGTCACGTAGGGCAGCTCCGACTCGCGGAGCATGTTGCGTTCCCGGACCTCGACCGGGTCTAGGCCGAGCTCGCGGGCGATGGCGTCGATGGTGCTCTCGGTGACCCACGTGCAGATCGCCATCGGCGCGCGCATCGGGGCCGCGGGGATCTTCGTGGACAGCACGACGTCCATCTCGCAGGTGTAGTCGGCGATCCGGTAGACGTTGGGCAGCATCATGGCGACGACCCGCAGCATGTAGTTCGCCGGGAAGAAGCTATAGGCGCCGAAGTCGCTGAGCAGGCGTGCTCGCAGCGCGAGGATGCGCCCGTCCTCGGTCACCGCCGCCTCAACCTCGGCGCTGTCCTCACGGGCGGCCGCCGCGGCGGTGAGGTTCTCGGCGCGGTCCTCGCGCCAGCACACCGGCCGGTTCAGCCTCATCGCGAGCGCGGCGACGGTCAGGTCCTCCCGGTGCACGACGAGTTTCTGGCCGAACGCGCCGCCCACGTCCGGGACGATCACCCGGACCTGGTCCTCGCCGAGCCGCAGCCGCGCGGCCAGTTGCGTCCGGTACGGATGTGGCACTTGCGTTCCGGTGTGCATGGTCAGCGCGGCGCGGCCGGCGTCCCACCGGGCGACACAGCCCCGCGTCTCCATCGGGGCGTGGGTCATGCGCTGGTGCGAGAACCGGGTGCGGACGACGCGATGCGCCCGGGCGAACCCCGCCGCGACGTCCCCAGCCGAATAGTGCTCGCGGAAGACCACGTTGGATTCCAGCGAGTCATCGACCAGGGCAGCCCGGCCGGCCAGGCTTTCTGCTGGATCGAGGACCGGCTCGAGCGGCTCGTACCCGACATGGACCAGGGCGGCCGCGTCCTCCGCCCGGTACCGGTCGGTCGCCACCACGACGGCGACCGGGTCGCCCGCGAACCGCACCTTCGTCGTCGGCAGCGTCTCGACGACCTGGGGCACCAGGCCTTCGATGGACGGCGCCATGCGCGCCGGGAGTGTCCACTGGGCGAGGTCAGCCCCGGTGAACACGCCGAGCACCCCGTCGGCGGCACGTGCCGCGTCGGCGTCGACGGCGGTGATCCGGGCGTGCGCGTGCGGGCTGCGCAGGAAATACGCGTGTACCGCCCCGGGAACCGCGAGGTCGTCGACGAACGTCGCGGTTCCGGTGAGCAGCCGCCGGTCCTCCCGCCGGGGAATCGCCGCGCCCAGCGGGGTTTCCGGCCCGGGGCGGGTTTCCGGCCCGAGGCTGGCCGCGGGCTCGGCGGCCGGCCGCCCGGCCGCGCGCAGCGCGGCATTGACGATGTTCTGGTAACCGGTGCACCGGCACAGGTTGCCGGAGAGCGCGCCGCGCAGTTCCGCCTCGGCAGCCTCCGGGTGCCCGGCGAGGTACTCCTTGAGCGTGAGCAGGATGCCTGGCGTACAGAATCCGCACTGCAGGCCGTGTTCCGCGTGAAAGGCCTCCTGGAGTGCGCTGAGCCGGCCGGGTGTGCCGAGTCCCTCCACGGTCGTGAACTCGCGGCCCTCGGCCTGCACAGCGAGCATGAGGCAGGAGCGGACCGGCTGCCCGTCGGCCAGCACCGTGCACGCCCCGCACACGCCGTGCTCGCAGCCGACGTGGGTGCCAGTCAGACCGCACCGCTCGCGGAGCGCGTCCGACAGCAGCGTCCGCGGCTCCACGGTGATGCGGTAGGGCCGCCCGTTGACGGTGAAGGACACTTCGGTCACGCGGCCGCTCCCGGTACGGCTCGTTGCCGCGCATCGGCCACGGCCTGACGGCCCAGGTGCCGGACGACCCGACGGCGGTAGGCCGCGCTGGCGTAGTGGTCGGTGACCGGGTCGGCCGCAGCCGCCAGCTGGTCGGCGACCGCGTCGGCCCAGGCGTCGGTGGGATGGGCGCCGAGCAGCCCGGCTACCGCGCCCTCCGGCAGCGCATACGGCGCCGCTGCCGCGCCGGTGACCGCGGCACGCAGTCCCGCAACGGCGCCGTCCGCGCCGAGCAGGAGCGTCGTGCTCACCGTCACCAGCGGGAAGGCGTAGGCGCCGGGCCGGCTGAGCTCACGGAAGCCCCAGCCCTCTCCCGGCCGCAGCGCGGGCAGCTCGACCGCGGTGATCACCTCGTGCTCTGCCAGCCCGCCGGGGCGCATCAGGTTCGCGACGGCGGTCGTGCGCTCCCCGGCCGCCGACCGCAGCCGCGCCATCGCATCCAGCAGCACGCACACGCCCGGCAGCTCGGCGGCAGGGTCGGCGTTGGCGATGCTGCCGCCCAGGGTTCCGCGGGTGCGGACCGCGGCGTGCCCGACGTGCTGCGCTGCCCGGGACAGCACCGGCACGGCGGCGCGCACATCGCTCCGCTCTGCCAGGTCCTGGTGCCGGGTGAGCGCGCCGGCGAGCACGCGGTCCGGGCCAGCCTCGCAGTGCTCAAGTCCGGCCACCGCGTTCAGATCGACCAGGCGCCGCGGCCGGCGGCGGCGTTCATTGAGTTCCGGCAGGAGGCTCTGCCCTCCCGCAAGCAGGACGTCACCGTCGGTCAGCGTGCCGACCAGGTCCTCCAGGTCGAGCGGGCGTACGTAGCCGAATGGCGCCGGCTTCATGCCATGGCGTGGAAGGCGGTGCCCACTCCGGTGATCCCCTCGAGGCTCTCCCCGCCTTCCGCGACGGCGACGATCTCGAATTCCTCGACCAATTCCGGCTCGCGTCCGATGATCTGGGTGACCTTGGACGGCGCCGAGTCCAGTGCCGCAACGAATTCCGCACGAGCCTGCTCGGTTGCCCAGATGTAGTTGCCCGCGAAGAACCCTCCCGGCCGCATGGTCCAGATCTTCTCGATCAGCCCGGGCCGGCCGGTGAACCTCGGGTGAGACTCCGTACGCACATATTCCCGAAGCTGACGCTCAACCTCCGCCGACGTGCCGGCCAGCGACCACCGGGTGATGAGTCCGAACATCGTCCACCTCCATGCCCACACCAACCCCGCCGCGCGGCGGGGAATCCATCTCGCAGGACAACCCACGGACGCCAGCGGCCGTGGGATTTACCGGCCAACGGTATCGCACGACCTCGCCTCGCCCACTGGACACCCGCCCTGACCCACGGCGTCGCGAATCAGCCAGGGATCGCAGTCACCTGGAAGAAATCACACGTCATCACAGCGGAGGCCTGCGTGCGCGGGAACTGCCGCTAGGCCGCTGGCTGCGTCTGGCGCGGGAGGTATCCGCAGGCGTGGCGCGGACATCGCGGCCCTTTGCCCACCAGCTGCCAGCCAGCCCGGCTGGCGTTCATGCCTGGTTGCCGTTCATGCCAGCCCCAACTGCTGGCGGTTGACCTTGCCCATCGCGTTTCGCGGCAGGCCGGCGGTCGTGATCAGCCAGCGAGAGGGAACCTTGTACCGGGCCAGGCGCGCGCTCGCGTGCTCACGGAGATCGTCCTCCGAGACATCGGTCTCCGCCCTGACCACCACGACGGCGACGACTTCCTCGCCAAGGTCAGGATGGGGGACGCCGAACACAGCGCACTCCCGGACCGCCGGATGGATGCCGAGCTGGTTCTCTACCTCCGCTGGGTAGACGTTCTCGCCACCCCGGAGGATCAGGTCCGACCGCCGGCCGGATACCCGCAGGTGCCCGCCGGTCATCGTGCCGAGGTCCCCGGTGCGGAACCACCGGTGCGGCGCGCTTGACGCCGCCGAGGCCTCGGGGTCGCGCCAGTAGCCGAGCATCATCTGGGCGCCGCGCAGGCAGATCTCCCCCTCAGTGCCCTCCGGGACCCGGTTCCCTGCGGCATCGCGCACTTCGACCTGCATGGTCGGCACCGGGGTGCCCACGGTCTGGGGATCGGCGAGCAACTGCGCGGCTGAGGCGAGGGTGGCCGCGGTCGAGGACTCCGTGAGGCCGTAGCTGGTGCCGAGGGACCGTCCGGCCACGGGAAGCACCTCGCGCAGGCGCGCCTTGAGCTCCGGCGAGGACGGGGCACTGTTCACCGAGATGGCGCGCAGCGAGCTGAGATCGTACTTCGCAAGGTCACCGTGCTCGACGAGCCGTGAGATCATCGTCGGCACCGCGCCCCAGTTCGTGACGCGTTCGGTTTCGATCAGCCGGAGCACCCGGTCGATGTCGAAACGGCCGAGGTGGATGACGGCCGTGTCGCCCACCGCCAGCCGGGGGACGGCGAGGTTGTGCAGCGCCGCGATGTGGAAAAGCGGCGTCGCGAGCAGGAAGCGGCGGCCGGCCTGCGGGACGCCGAGCTCGGCCGCGACAGTGTCATTGAGCAGGCTGAACCAGCAGGCCGCGATCACGTTCCGGTGTGAATGGGTGGCTCCCTTGGGGCGCCCGGTCGTCCCGCTGGTGAACAGGATCACCGCCGGGTCGTCCTCGTCGGCCACGTCCTCGGGCAATTCCTCCCCGCTGCGGCGGGCAACGAGCGCGGGCACATCCTCCTCCACCGAGAGCACCGGGATGCCGGGCTCGCCGGCGAGCGCGCGGCGGGGCGCGTCGGAAATGAGGACCCTGGGTTCGGTCAGCTCGATGCCGTAGCCGATCTCGGGGGCGGCCCACATCGAGTTCATCCCGACGGCGATGGCACCGAGCGATACCGCCGCCCAGAAGGCGATGATCCATTCCGGGTTGTTCGCCGAGCAGATGGCGACCCGGTCACCTTTGCCCACGCCGTACTCATCGCGCAGGGCGGCAGCGAGGGCGGCCACCGCCGCGTGGTGAGCGGCGAAGGTGAGCCGGCTGTGCTCGGTGACCAGGTATTCCCGGTCACCGAACCTCGCCGAGGCACGCAGCAGCGCGCCGAGGGAGCGCTGCCGGCGGGCGAAGACCTCCATCTTCTCGCCCAGCACGTCCTCGGTGCGGATCTCGAACGGCGCACCGGGCGCCGTGAGCCGTGCCACTGCCTCCTCACGGGTGATCATGAGACGAACAGTCCCTCTCCGGTCAGCATGGGCTGGGGATCTGCTTGGCGATGAATAGCCCCTCGGCGCTGACGCACATCTTCCCTTCCGCATAGATCGCGCCTGCGGCCCGGATCTTGCGTCCGTCTACGGAAAGCTGCCGTCCTGTCACGGTCAGCGGTGTGAATAGGGGAGCCAGCCGGTGGTAGCGCAGGGTCAGCTCCGCCGTCATGCCGGGCGATCTTCCCCAGTGGTTCGCCACGCCGAGCACATGGTCGAGGAGCAGCGCGGAGACGCCGCCGTGGACGCAGGCAGGCGGCCCCTGGTACGGCATGCCCAGGACGACGACACCCTCGACGGACCCGTCTTCCTTGCCGTACAGGTGCAGCGGCGGGGCGATCGCGTTCTGCGGCCCGGTCACCGGATCGTGCCTGGTCATCACCGGATCGTGCCTGGTCACGCCCACGCCCCGCCACATGTCCGCCATCCGTTCGGCCATGGTGGGCGCGTGCGCGTCCAGGTGGTCGGCGACGGCATTGAGCTGCTCCGCCACCTTCGCCATCTCGGCCGCGGAGCGGTCACCCGCGTGCAGCAGCGAGGCGATCACCCGGCGGGCGGCGGCCACCGCCGCGTCCACGCCCTTGTCGCTGGGTGCAGCGGTCCGCTCAGGTCCCCGCGTGCCCTCCGGCTCCGTCATATGGCTCACCCGCCCTGCCGTGCGGCAGCACGGCCCGCCAGGCGGCCGAAGAACGTGCCGTCGCCGAGCGATGTCCCGCTGACGTAGCCCTCACCGTGTATCCCGGAGCTGGCACGGCCCGCAGCGTACAGGCCCGGGATCGGCCGCCCGGAGTGGTTCAGCACGGCGCCGCCGGCGGTGGTGTGCAGCCCGCCGAGCGTGAAGCCGGCGGCGCCGGTCCCCGTGCCCGCGCTGCCCCGGCCGCCCCCGCCGAACCCGTCCCGGGGATCGACGGCGGCGAACGGCGGATTCAGCGGCCTGACCCACTTCGGGTCCTTATGGAAGTAGGGGTCCTCCCCGCGCTCCGCGTAGCGGTTGTACGCGGCCACCGTGCCCTCCAGCGCCCCGGCGGGCATGCCGAGTTCCTTCTCCATCTCCGCGAGGGTTTCCGTGACGAACCGCGGGCGCACTCCCCACAGGTCGCGGGCGGGGATGTCCTCATAGCCCTTCTCGTCGGTGATCGCCCAGTAGGGCGCGGGCTGGTGCAGCACCGCGGCGGTGCTGAACATCCCCGGATAGACATCCTCGTTGATGAACCGCTGGCCGAGCGCGTTCACGAGCATGCCGCGCACGAGCACCGCGGGCAGCGCCGTCAGCGCGATCTCCACGGCCGACATGCGCCGGGTGGCCGCGCCGGCTGCCATCGCCATGCGGATTCCCCCGCCGTCATCGAGGCCATCGCTGACCTTGCCGTGACCGAGGAGCACCGGGGCATGGTGACCGAGCATCTCCTCGTTGTCGGCGAAACCGCCGGTCGTGAGGATGACCGCCCGGCGCGCCCGGTAGGCCAGTGCCGCGCCGTAGCGGCGCGCTACGGCCCCGGCGATCCGGCCGTTCCCGTCCACCACGAGGCTGGTGGCGCGGGTATCGATGTGGCAGATCGCCCCGGCGGCCTTCGCGGCCTCCGCCAGCTTCTCCATGAGAAGCCAGCCGCCGAACGACTCTGCCGCCGGCCGGTGGCCGCGCGGCACCGGCCGGGCGATCGTGCTGTACGGCCAGGCGTTCTCCCCCAGCCACATCAGCCCATCCATGGTCGGCGGCATCCAGCTCGGCGCGTCGAACAGCGTCTCGTTGAACGTGAGGCCCCGGGCGCGCAGCCACTCGAAGTGCTCGACGCTCCCGTCGCAGTAAAGCCGCAGCTTCTCCTCATCGGCGTGCGGGCCGAGGGCCGCCCTGAGGTAGGTGAGCATGTTGTCCGCGTCGTCGTCGAAGCCGCAGGCCCGCTGCACCGCGGTCCCGCCGCCGAGGTAGATCTCGCCTCCGGACAGCGCGGACGAGCCACCGGGGCCGCCCGCGCGTTCCAGTATGAGCACGCTGGCGCCTGCCGCCGCAGCCTCGAAAGCGGCAGCGGCACCGGCGCACCCGAAGCCGATGACGAGCACGTCGCACTCATGGTCGAAGCCCGCGAGCGAACTCGCGGGCGCGGGATCGGGCGACGGCAGGTCGGCCATGTCTCTCCTTACCGGGCCTCAGCGGCGGAGCAGTTCGACGGCCTTGTCCAGGTGCTGCAGGTCGGTACTCACGGTGAAGGTGGTGAGCACGGTCTGCCGCCAGCGCTGGAGCTCATCCGCGATCTTGGCCCATGGGCCGATCAGGGCGATGTCCTCGACCATCGCCGTCGGCACGGCCGCGATGGCGCCCTTCTTGTCACCGGCCAGGTAGCGGTCCTGGATGTGCCGTGCCTCGGCTTCGTAGCCCATCCGGGCGAAGACCTCATGGTGGTAGTTGAGGCTGCGGGCACCCATGCCGCCGATGTAGAGGGCCAGCGACGGCCGCAGCAGGTCCGCGGCCCGTTCGGTGTCGTCATCGGGGATGATCCGCATCGGGCCGCCCACCACGTCGAAGGTGACGCTGGTATGCCGGGCGCCCGGGCGGCCAAAGCCCTCGGCGAGGGCCTTGGCATAGAAGTCGTTCATCGACGGCGAGAAGAAGATCGTGGTCCAGCCGTCGGCGATCTCCGCGGCCAGCGCGACGTTCTTCGGCCCTTCCGCGCCCAGGTAGATCGGGATCTCCGGCCGGAACGGATGGAGGATGGACCGCAGCGGCTTACCCAGCCCGGTCCCGCCGGGATTGGGGAGCTGATAGTGCCTGCCCTGGTAGGTGACTGGTTCCCGGCGGGCGATGATCTCCCGCAGAATGTCGATGTATTCCCTGGTGCGCTCCAGCGGGCGCGGGTAGGGCTGGCCGTACCAGCCCTCGACCACCTGCGGGTTGCTGGTGCCGATCCCGATGATGATCCGGCCCTGGGTGAGGTGGTCCATGGTCATCGCGGTCATCGCCAGCGTGGCCGGCGGGCGGGCCGACAACTGCGAGACGGCCGTGCCGAGCTGCACGTGCGACGTGCGGGATCCCCACCACGCGAGCGGGGTCCAGGCGTCGCTGCCCCACGCCTCCGCCGTCCAGATCTGGTCCAGCCGCAGCCGGTCCGCGGCGGCGAACAGGTCAGCCGCATCGGCCGGCGGCCCCGCGCCCCAGTAGCCCGCGACAGTCGCGATCTTCATCTCAGCGCAGGCCGCCAAGCCGGGCGAGCGCCTCGTCAGTCTCGCGCAGCAGGCCGGACATCACCTCGGCGACCGGGCGGATCTCATTCATCCGGCCCACGATCTGGCCCACCGGCATCGGTACCACATCCGGCTGTCCGGAGCGCATCAGCCGCTGATGCGCCTCGCTCACCAGCACGTTCTGCAGCGGCATGGGGAGCGGCTCCGGCGCGCCCGGTTCCGCCCACGCCTGCGTCCAGCGGTTGCGCAGCAGCCGGGCAGGCTTACCGGTGTAGATCCGCGACCGGATGGTGTCCGATGAGCTGGCGGCCAGCAGTGCCTCGTGCATGGCGGGCATGGATACGGTGAGCGTGTACTCCTTGGTGACCAGCCAGGCCGACCCCATCCAGACACCGACGGCGCCGAGCGCCAGCGCCGCGGCGATCTGGCGGCCGCAGCCGATCCCGCCGGCCGCCAGCACCGGCACCTGCCCGCCGACGGCGTCCACGACGTCCGGGACCAGCACCATGCTCGCGATCTCGCCGGTGTGGCCGCCGGCCTCATATCCCTGGGCCACCACGACGTCCACGCCCCGGTCCACGTGGCGGCGCGCATGCTCGGCCTTCCCGGCCAGCGCCGCCACCAGCATGCCCCGTTCGTGGGCGCGCTCAATGACGTCCTCCGGCGGCGAGCCGAGCGCGTTCGCGATCAGGCTGGCCCGGTGGGACAGGGCCACCTCGACATGCTGCCGGGCCACCGAGTGCAGCCAGCCGAGCACGGCGCTGCCCGCCTGGGTGTCCCCGGGCAGCGACGGCACGCCGAGCTTGGCCAGCGTCTTGTCCACGAACTCCCGGTGCCCGGGCGGGATCAGCGCCGCCAGGTCGATCTCCGCGCCCTCGGTGGGCACCTTGGCGGGCATCACCACATCGACGCCGTAGGGCCGGCCGTCGGTGTTGCCGTCCATCCACGCCAGGACAGCATCCAGCTCCGCCGGGTCGTTGAAGCGGACGCAGCCCAGCACGCCCAGGCCGCCGGCGCGGCTGATAGCCGCGGCGACGTGCTCGGAGGGGGTGAACCCGGCGATCGGGTGCTCGATACCGAGCACATCACACAGGCTGGTACGCACTGTTCTCCTCAATCAGGTTGCCGGGCTGGCGGTGCCGGCTGACTGGGCGGTGGCTGACGGCTCCGCGTTACCCGCCGGCTGGGCGGTGGCCGCCGGGCCGCGAGCGGGCGGATGGCTGCCGGTGTAGCGGTGCGCCCAGGCGTAATCAGCCTTCCCGGACACGGTGCGGCTGATGGCATCGGCCACCCAGATGCTGCGCGGGACCTTGTAGCCCGCGATCTGGGTGCGCAGGTGCGCTTCCAGCGCGGCCAGGTCGAGGGCCGCGCCTTCCCGCGGCTGCACCAGGGCGGCGACGCTCTGCCCGAGCCGCTCGTCGGGGACGCCGATGACCAGCGCGTCGAAGACATCGGGGTGGGACTTCAGCGCGCCCTCGACCTCCTCCGGGAACACCTTCTCCCCGCCGGTGTTGACACAGGTGTTGCCGCGGCCCAGCAGCGTCACCGAGCCGTCCGCCTCGACCCGTGCCCAGTCACCGGGGACGGCGTACCGCTTCCCGTCCACCTCGACGAGCAGTTGCGCGGTCTTGGCCGGGTCCTTGTAGTAGCCGAGCGGGACATGCCCGCCCCGGGCCAGCCGGCCCACCTCACCCGGCCCCACGGGGCGGTCATGCTCGTCCAGCACCAGCACGTCCGGCCCCGGCTTGACGGTCGGGCCGCCGTGGTGCCCGGCACCCGCGGTGACCATGCCGAGGCCGGTGAAGCCGGTTTCGGTGGAGCCGATCGCCTCGGTGATGAACACGTTCGGCAGCGCCGCCACGCAGGCATCTTTGACCGCCGGGGAGAAGAGCGCGGCGCTGGAGGAGAACGCGACCAGCGAGGAGATGTCGTAGCTGCCGTCGTGGAGGGCCTCGATCAGCGGCCGGGCCATCGCATCGCCGATGATCACCAGCACATTCACCCGGTGCCGCTCAACCGCGCGCCAGATCTCGCGGGCGTCGAACTTCGGCAGCAGCACGATGGTCTCCCCGCTGAACAGGCCTGCCAGCGCGGCCACCTGCGCGTTGCCGTGGATGAGCGGCGCGGCGCACAGCTTCACCAGGCCGGGCCCGGCTTGGCCTCGCCGCGACGGCTCCCACTCGTCCGGCAGCGGCTCGCCGGTCACGAAGTTGATCCCCCCGCCGAGGGTGCGCCATATGTCTTCGTGCCGCCACATCACGCCCTTCGGGTAACCCGTGGTCCCGCCGGTGTAGATGATGTAGACGTCGTCGTCGCTGCGCGGCGGGAAGTCCCGCTCCGGCGAGCCGGCCGCCAGCGCGGCCTC
Source organism: Streptosporangiaceae bacterium (assembly GCA_035640715.1). Taxonomy (GTDB): domain Bacteria; phylum Actinomycetota; class Actinomycetes; order Streptosporangiales; family Streptosporangiaceae; genus DASQVO01. The sequence goes on along the minus strand of DASQVO010000353.1, from coordinate 12,241 downwards.
GTACTCCACTCCCCCGCCGAGGCCGGCGCCGCTGCCATCCTCGATCACCACCACGCCGCGTAGGCCGGGCGCGGCGTCGGCCACCGCCGCCACCATCGGCCCGAACTGCCGCTGGTGCACCAGCGCCACCAGATCCGAGTCGGCGAACATGTACCGCAGCTCATTCTCGGCGTACCGGTAATTGATGTTGATCGCGGCCGCGCGTAGCTTGCAGCATGCGAGCAGCGTCTCCAGTGCCTCGGTCGAGTTGCCGGCGTACAGCCCGACGTGGTCGCCCGCGGTCACGCCGATCCCGGCCAGGTAATGGGCCAGCCGGTTAGTGTGCTCCTCCAGCGCGCGGTAGCTCAGTTCCCGGTCGCCGCAGGCGATCGCGACGCGGTCGGCGAACACGTCGGCCGCGTGCTCGAATAGATCGGCAAGGTTCAGCGCCATGGGACGAAAGTAGAACGTGTTACTGTTTTGGGCAACCCTCCGACAGGGCTCAGATGAGGAGGCATCGCCACGATGACAACCGCGACCACGCCTGCGGCCGGGACCGAGCAGCCGCACGCGCTCATCGAGCAACGGGGGCATGTCCTGATCGTGACGATGAACCGGCCGCAGGCACGGAACGCGCTCAGCGGCCCGATGCTGGCCCTGATGCGCCAGGCCTGGGACCAGGTGGACAGCGACCCGGACATCCGGGCGTGCGTGCTGACCGGGGCGGGCGGCGCCTTCTGCGCGGGCGCCGATTTGAAGGCCATGAACGAGGCCCACCCCGGCCAGCGTGATGTCGACCCGTCAGTCCTGGAGCCGCTGCTGAAAGGCCGCCGCCTGACCAAGCCGCTGATCGCGGCCGTCGAAGGCCCGGCGATCGCGGGCGGCACCGAGATCCTGCAGGCCACCGACATCCGGGTGGCCGGCGAGAGCGCGCGATTCGGTGTCTCCGAGGCCCGCTGGGGACTGTTCCCGCTGGGCGGGTCGGCGGTGCGGCTGGTGCGGCAGATCCCCTATACGGTCGCAGCCGACCTGCTGCTGACCGGGCGGCACATCACCGCGGCGGACGCCCTCCGCATCGGCCTGATCGGCCATGTCGTGCCGGACGGCCAGGCGCTGCCGAAGGCACTGGAGATCGCCGGCCAGATCGCGGCGAACGGGCCGGTCGCCGTGCGCGCGATCCTGCGGACGATCCGGGAGACCGAGGGGCTGGCCGAGAACGACGCGTTCGCGATCGAAGCCCGGATCGGCATGGAGGTGTTCCGCAGCGAGGACGCCAAGGAAGGCCCGCGCGCCTTCGCCGAGAAGCGCACGCCGCAGTTCCGCGACCGGTAACCTGTGGCCGGGGCAAGGGCCCCGCGCGACCTCAGATCGCCCGCTCCCGGCCGGCCCAGTAGGGGTCGCGCAACTTCCGCTTGTAGAGCTTGCCGTTCGGGTCGCGAGGCAGTTCCGCCACGTAGTCGATGGTCCGCGGCAGTTTGAACTTGGCCAGCCGCCCGTCGAGGAAATCGAGCAGTTCCCCGGTCAGGGCGGGTCCTGGCTCGGCGCCCGACGCCGGCTCGACCACGGCCTTGATCTCTTCCCCCCACTCATCGTGCGGGACGCCGAACACCGCCACGTCGGCCACTGCCGGGTGGCAGGCCAGCTCAGCCTCGATCTCGGCCGGGTAGATGTTCACTCCGCCGGAGATGATCACGTCGCTGCCCCGGTCGCAGAGATAGAGGTAGCCGTCCTCGTCGAGATAGCCGATGTCACCGACGGTCCACATGTTCCCGGCCCGGGAGGCCCGCGTCTTCTCCTCGTCCTTGTGATAGGAGAACGTGGAGGTGCCCATCCGCATGTACACCATGCCGGGCTCGCCGGTGGGCACGTCGGCGCCGTCGGCATCGAGCACCCGGACCTCGGAGCCCGGCCACGGCCGGCCGACCGAGCCTGGCTTGCGCAGCCACTCCTGCGCGGTGATGAGCGTGCCGCCGCCCTCGGTGGCCGCGTAGTACTCGATCACCACCGGTCCCCACCAGTTCAGCATCCTCCGCTTGACTTCGTGCGGGCAGGGCGCCGCCCCATGGATCGCCGCCCGCAGCGAGGAGACGTCGTACTTGGCGCGGACCTCCTCCGGGAGGGCCAGCAAACGGCGGAACTGGGTGGGCACCATGTGGGTGTGAGTGACCCGGTGCCGGTCGATGAGCCGGAGCATCTCCTCCGGATCGAACCGGTCCATCAGCACCACTGGGTGGCCGAGCTGGAGCGAGATGGTCGCGAAGTTCAGCACTGCGGTGTGATAGAGCGGCGAGCAGCACAGGTGCACGTGCCCGTCGAACGGCTTCAGCCCGAACAGGCCGAAGAAGACGGTCGCCATCGCGGGCGGCTGATCGGGGTCGGCGCCGGTGAGCGGCCGCCGCACCCCCTTGGGCCGGCCGGACGTACCGGATGTGTATACCATCGGGGCACCCTGCGTCCGCTCCTGCGGCCGGCCCTCCGGCGTGCCCGCGCCCAGGTCCGCCAGCGGCGCGAACCCGGGCACGCTCCCCACCGCGAACCGCGTACTGGCGCTGATCCCGGCGATGTCCGCGGCCTCCGCCGCTGCCCCGGCGAACCGCTCGTGCGCGATGATTGCCTCGGCGCCGCAATCGCCGAGGATGTAGCCGACCTCCGCGGCGGTCAGATGCCAGTTCACCGGCACTATGTACAGGCCGGCCTCAAAGGCCGCGAAGTACAGGGCGAGCGCGGCGGCGCTGTTGGGGAGCATGGTGGCGATGCTCGAGCCCGGACGCAGCCCGAGCGCCTGCAGGCCCTTGGCGTAGCGGTCCGCGTCAGCGGCCAGCTGCCCGTAGCTGACCACGGCACCATCCGGCTCGATCACGGCTGGCCCGGCTGGGGAGTGCTCGGCGATAGACCATAGTCCGATGGCGTTCACGGGCTAAATCTAGAACACGTTCTATGAACAGACAAGCATGACACTGTGGGTCACTGCCCCGGTTGCCGGAACACACAGAAACGTGTTTCACTCTGGGGCATGGATCAGCCCCTGCGCGCGCCGCTGGAGATCGGCTTCGACTACACCCGCTCGCTGGGCCCGACGCTGAGCCAGTTCATGACAGCCCTCGCTGGCCGGCGCATCCTCGGCTCACGCGGCGCTGACGGCCGGGTGCACGCCCCGCCGTTCGAGTATGACCCGGTGACGTTTGAGCCACCCGGCGAACTGGTGGAGGTGGGCCCCGAGGGCACCGTCACCACCTGGTCGTGGGTGGATCAGCCGCTGGCAGGCCAGCCGCTGGCGCACCCGTTTGCCTGGGCGCTGATCCGGCTGGACGGGGCGGACACGGGCATGCTGCACGCAGTGGACGCCGGCTCGGCCGCCGCCATGCGGACCGGCATGCGCGTGCGCCCGCGCTGGGCGTCTCCGGCCGCCGGTCACATCCGCGACATCGCCTGCTTTGAGCCGAGCGGCGGTCCGGCCGGGCAGGCACCCCCGGAGCCGGAGCGCGAGCCGGTCACGATGATCACCACGCCGGTGCGGCTGAGCTACGAGCACACCGCCTCCCCTGCCGAGACCTCCTACCTGCATGGCCTGGCGGACGGGCGATTGGCCGGGCAGCGCTGCCCGGCCTGCCGCAAGGTCTACCTACCGCCCCGGGGTGCCTGCCCCACCTGCGGCGTCCCCACCACCGACGAGGTAGCGCTGCCCGATACCGGCATCGTGACCACGTTCTGCGTGGTCAACGTGCCCTTCACCGGGCAGCGGGTGCAGCCGCCGTACGTGGCGGCAGCAGTGCTGATCGACGGCGCCGACATCCCGTTCCAGCACCTCGTCCTCGGCTGCGAGCCGGGCGAGGTACGGATGGGCATGCGGGTGAGAGCGGTCTGGAAGCCCCGCGAGCAGTGGGGCACGACGATGGAGAACATCGATCATTTCGAGCCGACCGGCGAGCCGGACGCGCCCTATGAGTCATACGCCCACCATTTGTGAAGGACTGCCACCGTGACTGACGTCGCCGTCGTCGGCTTCGCCCAGGCGCCGTGCCTGCGCCACAGCGATAGCACCACCAGCGGTGTGGAGATGCTGGTCCCCATCTTCCAGCAGGTGCTGGGGAGCACCGGGCTGGCCAAGGACGACATCGGCTTCTGGTGCTCGGGCTCCTCCGACTACCTGGCCGGCCGGGCGTTCTCCTTCGTGCAGGCGGTGGACGCGATCGGCGCGTTCCCGCCGGTCATGGAATCCCACGTGGAGATGGACGCCGCCTGGGCACTGTATGAGGCCTGGCTGAAGCTGCTGACCGGGGAGGCGGAGACCGCGCTGGTCTACGGTTTCGGCAAGTCGTCCGCGGGCGAGCTGCGCCGGATCCTCGCCCTGCAGCTCGACCCGTACCTGCATGCCCCGCTGTGGCCCGATTCGGTGAGCATCGCCGCCCTGCAGGCCCGGCTCGGCATCGAGGCCGGGATCTGGAGCGAGAAGGAGATGGCCGAGGTGGCCGCGCGCAGCCGCGCCGCGGCGCTCACCAACCCGCAGGCCCAGGTGTCGGGCGAGGTAGAAGCGGAGGATCTGCTCGCCGCGCCGTACGCCGCCGATCCGCTGCGGGCACACGACTGCGCGCCGGTCGGCGACGGCGCGGCCGTGGCGATCCTGGCCGCCGGGGACCGGGCCCGGGAGCTGTGCGCCCGCCCGGCCTGGATCACTGGGTTCGAGCACCGGATCGACTCCGCGTCGCTCGGGGCACGGGACCTGACCACCGCACCGTCGGCGACTGCCGCCGCCACCGCCGCGGGCGCCGCCGGGGTGCAGGTAGCGGAACTGCACGCGCCGTTCACCCACCAGGAGATCCTGCTGCAGGGCGCCCTGGGCCTGGACGAAGGAACCCGGATCAACCCCTCAGGCGGGGCGCTGTGCGGCAACCCCATGTTCGCCGCCGGGCTGGCCCGGATCGGCATGGCAGCCCGCGAGATCATGGCCGGCCGCGCGGAACGCGCGCTCGGGCACGCCACCAGCGGCCCGGCCCTGCAGCAGAACCTGATCTGCGTGATGGAGGCCCGGTCGTGAAACAGCAGGCTGCCGTCCTCGGAGTTGGCCAGACCCGCCACCGTTCGCGGCGGGCGGACGTGTCCATCGCCGGCCTGTGCCGGGAAGCGGTGGACCGTGCCCTCGCCGACGCCGGGGCTGACCTGGCCGACATCGACGCCGTCGTGGTCGGGAAGGCGCCCGACCTGTTCGAGGGTGTGATGATGCCCGAGCTGTACCTCGCGGATGCACTTGGCGCGGCCGGGAAGCCGCTGCTGCGGGTGCACACCGCGGGCTCGGTCGGCGGCGCGACCGGGATCGTCGCGACCAGCCTGGTCGAAGCGGGCCGTCACCGGCGGGTGCTCGCGGTGGCGTTCGAGAAGCAGTCGGAGTCCAACGCCATGTGGGCGCTGTCGATCACCCCGCCGTTCAGCATGCCGGTGCTGGCCGGCGCGGGCGGCTACTTCGCGCCGCACATCCGGGCCTATATCCGGCGCAGCGGCGCGCCGGAGCACGTCGGGGCGATGGTTGCGGCCAAGGACCGGCGTAACGGCGCCCTGAACCCGTACGCGCACCTGCAGCAGGCCGGCATCACGCTGGAGTCGGTGCGCTCCTCCCCCATGCTGTGGGACCCGGTGCGCTACGACGAGACGTGCCCGTCGTCCGACGGCGCGTGCGCGGTCGTCATCGGGGACACCGGCGCCGCGCGGGCCAGCGGGCGGCCGGTCGCCTGGATCCGGGCCACGGCGATGCGTACCGAGCCCACCATGTTCTCCGGCAAGGACCACGTGAACCCCCGGGCCGGTGCCGAGTGCGCGGCGGCGCTGTGGCGGCAGGCCGGTATCACCCGCCCGATCGACGAGATCGACGTTGCCGAGATCTACGTCCCGTTCTCCTGGTTCGAGCCGATGTGGCTGGAGAACCTGGGCTTCGCCGGGCCAGGCGAGGGCTGGCGGCTGACTGAGTCCGGCGAGACCGAGATCGGCGGCAAGCTGCCGGTCAATCCCTCGGGCGGGGTGCTCAGCTCCAACCCGATCGGGGCGTCTGGCCTGCTGCGGTTCGCGGAGGCGGCACTGCAGGTGATGGGGAAGGCCGGAGCACACCAGGTGGACGGCGCCCGGACTGCGCTGGGCCATGCCTACGGCGGCGGCTCGCAGTACTTCTCGATGTGGGTGGTGGCGTCGGCCCCGGTCAGCGGTAGCTGACCGCAGTGTCAGACCGGCCATCCGCGGCGACCTTTGCGGCTGGCGGTGTCGTAGGACAGCGACGGCGGAGTGCGGACGGCCTCCTGGCGCCGGCTGGTCAGCCGGCGGGATTGTGCCAGGTCTCGCCTGCGGGCAGCAGGCTGCTCGCCTCCGCCGGGCCCCAGCTGCCTTGTGCATAGAGGTGTGCCGGGACCACATCGCCGAGGATCGGGTCGACGACCCGCCAGGCCGCCTCGACGGTGTCCTGGCGGGCGAACAGCCACCGGTCGCCGGCCAGGGCCGCGCCGATCAGCCGGTCATAGGGGCGCATGTCCGGCCCGGGGTTCTCGCTGAAGGTGAGTTCCTCCGGCTGGGCCAGCCAGCCAGCACCCTGCTTCTTGCCGACGAGCGTCAGCGCCGCCTGTGCCTGCGGGTAGACCCGGTACCGCAGGCTGTTGCCCGGCGCACCCGCGCCGAGGCCGAACACATCTTCCGGCGGCCGCCGGAAGGCGATGCTGACCTCGGTCGCGGTGACCGGCAGGCACTTGCCCGCGCGGATCAGGATCGGCACCCCGGCCCAGCGCCAGGTCCGCGCGGTGAGCCCGACCGCCACGTAGGTCTCGGTGGCGGACTGGGGGCCGACCCCGGCCACGTCCAGGTAGCCCGCATACTGGCCGCGGACCGTGCGCTCCGGGCTGAGCGGGGTGAGCGAGCCAATCAGGGCGGTCTTCGCGTCCACCCAGGATTCCAGGCCGCTGCCGTCCGGCGGGCCGGCCATCACCGTAGCCAGGACCTGGAGCATGTGGTTCTGCAGCACGTCCCGGACCGCGCCCGTCTTGTCGTAGAAGCTGCCCCGGTCGGCGACGTCGAACGCCTCGGCCATCGTGATCTGGATGCTCTGCACATGGTTCCGGTTCAGCACCGGCTCGATGACCGAGTTCGCGAACCGGACGAACATCAGGTTGTCCACCGGGTCCAAGCCAAGCCAGTGGTCCACCCGGTAGATTGCCTCCTCCGGGAAGTGCTGGTGCATCTCTGCGTTGAGCTGCTGCGCGCTGGCCAGGTCGCTGCCGAACGGCTTCTCCACCATAATCCGGTTGCCCTCGGCCCGCCCGGCCTTGGCGATGCCCCCGGCGATCCGGCCGAACAGCGCCGGGGGTACCTCCAGGTAGAACAGCACGGTCTTGCCCTCGCCAACCGCCGCAGACATCGCCTGATAGGTCGCGTCGTCGCCGAGGTCACCGTCGACGTAGCGGAGCAGCCCGAGCATCTTCTGCGCCGCAGGGAAGGCCGGGTCCATCTTGTTAAGCCGCAGCGAGGCCGTCGCATAGTCGCGGAACTGATCCAGCCCCCAGCCGCTCTTGGCCACCCCGATCACCGGCACGTCGAGCACCCCGCGCCCGACCAGCCCGACCAGGGCCGGGAAGGTCTCCAGCTTGGCGAGGTCGCCGGTCGCGCCGAAGATCACGAGCGCGTCAACATGGCCTGCCGTCACGGCCGCTCCTCTACCCGGCTGTGCGGTCCCTATCCTGTGGTGACCCGTGTCACATCGCCGGCGCGGTGGAGCGGCCCGCGGTGGTGAGGCTGTCCAGGATGGCCCGCTGCGCGGGAGGCGGCAGGGTGTGCAGGATGCCCATCACCCGGTCCTTGCGCCGCTGCACGGCGAGCCGGGGCGGGAGGCCAGGGCTGGGCTCGAGCTGCGGGACGATACCCAGCGGGCCGCCGCCGCGGGCGGCCGTCCCGGGCACCATCGTGGCCGCCGCCCGGTCAGGCAGCACCGCGTCCCGCTCCTCCGACATGCCGATCGGGCCGTGCCTGCGGCCGTTCACGAACTGCGTGATGACCGGGTTGTCGCTGGTGAGCAGCACCTCGCGCGGCCCGAACATGACGAGGTCGCCGCGGAACAGCATGCCGATGTTGTCCGGCATGGTGCGGGTCATCTCTATGTTGTGGGTGACGGTAAGGATGGTGGCATCCAGCTGCGTGTTGAGGTCGATGAGGAGCTGCGTGAGGTAGGCGGTGCGGACCGGGTCGAGGCCGGAGTCCGGCTCATCGCACAGGATGATCTGCGGGTCGAGCACGAGGGCGCGGGCCAGCCCGACCCGCTTGCGCATCCCGCCGGAGATCTCGCCGGGCAGCTTGCGCTCCTCGCCGCCCAGGCCGACCATCTCCATCTTCTCGCCGACGATGCTCCGGATCTCGGCTTCGCTCTTCCTGGTGTGCTCGCGCAGCGGGAAGGCGATGTTCTCGTACAGGTTCATCGAGCCGAACAGCGCGCCATCCTGGAACATCACCCCGAAAAGCTTGCGCGCCCGGTACAGCTGGCGCTCCGGGCAGCGCACCACGTCGATGCCATCGATCAGTACCCGGCCGCGCTCGGGCCTGATCAGGCCGATCAGCGACTTCAGGAACACGGTCTTGCCGGTGCCCGACGGGCCGATGATCACCGACACCTCGCCGGCCGGCAGGGTGAGCGTCACATCGCGCCAGACGGCGCGTCGGCCGAAGGACTTGGTCAGCCCTTCGACGACTACTTCGATGCCCATCTCGCTCCTTTGCGATCGGCTCACCCATCCGGGAACCCGATGACGGGATCAACGTTGCCTGACGAGACACCAGCCTGCGAGGCGAGCCTCCGCCCCCGGAACCCCCAGTGCTAGCCCGGGGGGACGAACCCCCCGGGACCCCCGACGCTGGTCAGTGGTAGCTGACCGGCAGGCGCTTGATGCCGTTGAGCCAGCCCGAACGCAGCCGCTCCGCATCACCGGCCTTCCTGATGGCCGGCATGGCGTCGGCGATGGCGTTGAATATCAGGCTTATCTCCAGCCGGGCCAGGTTAGCGCCCAGGCAGTAGTGCATGCCGGTGCCGCCGAAGCCCAGGTGGGGGTTGGGGCTGCGGAGGATGTTGAACCGCTCCGGGTGGTCGAACACCTCCTCGTCGAAGTTGGCCGACCGGTAGAACAGGCCCACCCGCTGCCCCGCCTTGATCTCCTGGCCGCCCAGGGTGGTGTCTGCCAGGGCGGTGCGCTGGAACACCGTCACCGGGGTCGCCCACCGGACGATCTCATCGACCGCGGTCTCCGGCCGCTGGGCCCGGTACAGCTCCCACTGCTCGGGGTGGTCCAGGAACGCCAGCATCCCGTGCGTGATCGCATTGCGGGTGGTCTCGTTGCCCGCCACCGCCAGCAGGAGCACGAAGAACCCGAACTCGTCCGAGGACAGGGTCTCCCCGTCGACCTTGGCGTTGACCAGCTGGGTGACGATATCGTCGCGGGGGCACTGCTTGCGGTCCTCGGCCATGACCATGCTGTAGCCGATGAGCTCCGTGGCCGCGGCCGTGGGTTCGCCCTCGTATTCCGGGTCGTCGTAGCCGATCATCTGGTTCGACCAGTCGAAGATCTGGCGGCGGTCTTCCTGCGGGACCCCGATCAGCTCGGCGATCGCCTGCAGCGGCAGCTCGCACGCCACGTCGGTGACGAAGTCACCGACGCCCTCGGCCAGGGCCGTCTTGACGATCCGCTCGGCCCGGGCGGCGAGCGCATCGCGCAGGTTGCTGATCGCCCGGGGGGTGAAGCCGCGGGAGACAATGCGGCGCAGCTTGGTGTGGGCAGGCGGGTCGATGTTGAGCAGGATCAGCCGGTGCATGCTCAGGGCTTCTTCGGTAACGGGTGCCCCGTGCCGGATGATGGCGGTCTTCTCCTGACTGGAGTAGATGTCGCTGTCGCGCGACACCTCCAGCACGTCAGCGTGCCGCGTGACGACCCAGTAGCCCTCGTCGTCGAAGCCCGACGCGCCGCGCGGCTGCTCGTTCCACCAGACCGGCGCCACCCGCCGCAGCTCTGCCAGTTCCTCCACCGGAACCCGCTGCACGTAAAGGTTGGGATCGGTGAAGTCGAACCCGGGCGGAATCCTCGGCTCAGCCATCATGCCTCCCCTCCACTATAACGTGTTCTAGTTGATTTAACCACGGCGAGCCATCCTTTGGAACAGCCGCTCGCGCCAGAATAGGAACACGTTCTAGTATGAGGGCCAGGTGGCGGCGCTGCCGGTGCCGTGGTGCCGGTGAGGCGGAACGGAGGAGTGCGGTGGGGACTGCGGTGATCGTCGAGGCGGTGCGGACGCCGATCGGCAAGCGCGGCGGCGCACTGTCGGGCCTGCACGCGGCCGAGATCCTCGGCAGTGCGCAGACTGCGCTGCTGGAACGGGCCGGGATCGAGCCTGCCAGCGTCGAGCAGGTCGCGGGCGGCTGTGTCACCCAGGCGGGCGAGCAGTCCAGCAATATCACCCGGACCGCCTGGCTCCACGCCGGCCTGCCCTACCAGACGGGCTGCCTGACCCTGGACGCGCAGTGCGGCTCGGCTCAGCAGGCCGTGCACCTCGTTGCCGGCCTCATCGCGGCCGACGCCATCGAGGTGGGGGTTGCCTGCGGGGTGGAGGCGATGAGCCGGGTGCCGCTGGGCGCGAACGTTGGCACGGACATCGGCAAGCCCAAGCCCGAGTCCTGGGACATCGACATGCCGAACCAGTTCCTCGCCGCGGAGCGGATCGCACAGCGGCGCGGGCTGTCGCGCGCCGAGGTGGATGAGTTCGGCCTGCGCTCGCAGGAGAAGGCTCAGCGGGCGTGGGCGGAGGGACGCTTCGACCGCGAGGTCGCGGCGATCAAGGCACCGGTGGTGGACGCCGACCGGCAGCCGACCGGGCAGACGCGCGCCGTCGGCCGAGACGAGGGCCTGCGGGACACGAGCCTGGCGGCACTGGCCCGGCTTCAGCCCGTGCTGCCGGACGGCGTGCACACCGCGGGCACGTCGTCCCAGATCTCCGACGGCGCCGCCACAGTCCTGCTCGTGGAAGCAGGCCGGGCCCGCTCCCTCGGCCTGCGGCCGCGCGCGCGGATCCTCGCCCAGTGCCTGATCGGGGCCGAGCCGTACTACCACCTGGACGGGCCGATCGCGGCCACCGAGCGGGTGTTCGCCCGTGCCGGGATGACCGCCGGCGACATCGACATCTTCGAGGTGAACGAGGCATTCGCCTCGGTGGTGATGTCCTGGATGAGCGTGCACCAGCCCGATCCGGAGCGGGTCAACGTCAACGGCGGCGCCATCGCGCTCGGTCACCCGGTCGGCAGCACCGGAGCCCGGCTGATCACCACTGCCCTGCACGAGATGGAGCGGCGGGACGCGGCGACGGCCCTGATCACCATGTGCGCCGGCGGCGCCATGTCCACCGCCACGATCATTGAGCGCCTATAGCAGTACGGCAGAACAAGATATCCATAAGACGGTCTTACGCGCCGCCGCTGAAAGACGCCTGACGCCTACTGTCTTGGCCCACGGTCGCCCGGCGTCTCGCCCGGGTTCGGTGATCTCGATGATGTGCAGCGGCTCGTCAAGATCCGCTGCATGTTCCCGCCACTTCGCCGCGTTCAGGGTGAGGACCGGACAGACTGCTGCATCAGCGACCGTGGCCACGTGGGCATCCCACGGATCGAGTTCGGTCCTGGCGATGACCGCCGCCAGCGCCGCAGCCTGCTCGGCGTCCCGCAGTGGCGCGATCTCGGCGTTGCCGAGCAGTTCAAGGCCTTCCAGCAGTTCGTCAGCTTCCTCGCTGCGGACGTCGAGAGACGCCGCGGTGATCGCCAGCGCTGGGATAACCATAGGCTGCCCGGTGCCGTCCAGGCGCTGGATAAAAGTCATGATCTCGGTGTCCCCGCGGGCTACGGCCACGACCACGCTGACGTCGAGGACGTATGGAGTGGGGACTGGCGGGCGGTCCTCACTCACCGCCGGGTGATCGCGGCGGCCTGGGCCTCGACGTGGGCTAGCATCCGGGCCACCTTGGCAGGATCGGCCTTTTCCGCCGCCTCCTTCCACCGTCTCCTGATGCGCCTGTCGCGCTGGACGCGTTCGGCGAGGGCGTCATTGAACACGGCCGATACGGACGGGGCCTTCCCTGCCTCTACCAGATGCTCGGCGTAGGCGGACAGATGGGGATCAACGGTGATGGTCAGGCGCGCTTTCCTGTCGCTCATACCCGGATCATACGTCGGTCGGCGCTTGCCCAGGCATAAGCTGGCCCGGCCTGTTCG
>DASQVO010000352.1:0-4451 GCA_035640715.1 Streptosporangiaceae bacterium | reverse complement strand
CTCGTTTGGCTTCTTCTCCTGGCTGCAAGCCGTCGTGGTGGCGCCGATCGAGTGCTTCGCGGTCATGCAGTACGGCCAGTACTGGTGGCACGGCCTCTACAACCCCACCACGAAGAACGTCACCGGGCTCGGCTTCGGGTTGACGATCGTGCTGCTGGCACTCTTCACTGCGATCAATTTCCTGGCCATGCGCATGTTCTCGAAGGTCAACGCGGGCATCACGTGGTGGAAGGTCGCGGTCCCGGTCTTCGCCATCATCGTGCTGCTGTTCAAGTTCCACCCCAACAACCTCGGCGCGGGCGGCGGTTTCATGCCCTACGGGATCAAGGCTCTCTTCGCTGCCATCCCATCGGCGGGCATCGTGTTCTCCTACCTTGGCTTCGAGCAGGCCGACCAACTCGCCGGCGAGGTCAAGGACCCGCAGCGCAACCTGCCGCGGGCGATCATCTACGCCACCGGGATCGGCGTCGCGATCTACGTCCTGCTGCAGCTTGTCTTCATCGGCGCGATACCGCACAGCCTGATCTCAGGCCCCAAGGGCTGGGCGGGCATACCCGCCACCAACCCCATCGTTGTCGGGCCGTTCGCCGGCCTGGCGACCGCCGTGGGGCTCGGCTGGCTGGCGGTTATCCTGCGGATCGACGCGGTAATCTCCCCGGCCGGCACCGGCCTGATCTACCAGACGTCGACGTCCCGCATTGGCTACGGCCTGGCCCGCAACCGCTACTACCCGCAAATCTTCCAGAGGACCGATAGCCGGGGCATTCCCTGGTTCAGCCTGATCATGGCGTTCGTGCTCGGGCTGGTGTTCCTGCTGCCGTTCCCGAGCTGGCACTCCCTGGTCAACCTGGTCGAATCGGCGTCGGTGCTCATGTACGCCGGAGCACCGCTGTCCCTCGGGGCGTTCCGCAGGCAGGTCCCCGAGGCGTCCCGGCCCTACCGGCTGCCTGGCGCCGCGGTGTTCGCGCCTCTGGCCTTCATCTTCGCCAACCTGCTTATTTACTGGTCAGGTCTCGAGACGATCTGGAAGCTCGGCGTCTGCATCCTGATCGGATACGTCCTGATCGGCGTCTCGATGATGTTCGACAAGCAGCGGCCGCCGCTGCAGTGGAAGTCGGCGGGCTGGCTGCCGGTTTACCTGATCGGCATGGGCATCATCTCCTGGCAGGGCCAGTTCAGCGGCGGTGCCGTTGCGGCGCCCGTCAACACCGGCAATATCCCGTTCTGGTGGGACATGGTGGTCGTCGCCGGGTTCAGCCTGATCATCTACTACTGGGCGCAGGCGGTCCGGCTGCCCAGAGAGCGGATGCTCGAGCTCGTCTCGAGGCAGGCAGCAGAGCCCGTGGAGCCGCCTCTGCACCACTGACGCGGGCATCCGGCCCAGCGCCCCCCAGCGCCCCCCAGAGGCCCCGAGGCCCCCGGAGGCCCCATCCCTGCAGGGATGGGGCCTCCGGCGTCTCTAACGGCGACGGAGCGCCCGCCGGCGCAGGGGCCAGTAGCGGATCAGGACCCGGCCCTCGATCAGCTCATCCGGCACCACGCCGAACCGCGCGCTGTCCGCGGCCCCGGCAGCCGGGTTCGCCGACTCCAGCCACCAGCCGCCGGCCTGCCGCCGCGCGGCCCGCTTCACGATCAGCATCGTCGGGCGCGCCGGGTGGCGGGCCAGCACGATCTGGCCCGGGCGGATCCGCCGGGTCCTGCGGACGAGCAGCCAGTCGCCGGGCCGGAGCAGGGGTTCCATGGAACGCTCGGCGACGGCGACCCGCAGAAGCGGCGACTGCACGGGATCCCTCCAGTGTTCGCTGGGGCGGGCGGGGTAGTGTCAGAACAAATACCCATGATCAGACACTACGGAAGGGGACCGATGAGGCTGCTCGCACGCCTGCTCGAGCCGAAGGCCGTCGCGTACGCGCACTGTGACCTGCCCTGCGGCATTTACGACCCCGCGCAGGCCCGCATCGAGGCCGAGTCCGTGAAGGCCATCGCCGAGAAGTACCAGCAGAACACCGACCCGGAGTTCCGCGCGCGAGCGCTGCTGATCAAGGAGCAGCGCTCCGAGCTTGTCAAGCACCACCTCTGGGTGCTGTGGACGGACTACTTCAAGCCGCCGCACTTCGAGAAGTACCCGCAGCTTCACCAGCTTTTCAACGAGGCGACGAAGCTGGCGGGCGCGGCCGGCACCAAGGGCAGCACTGACCCGGCCACGGGTGATGAGCTGCTCGCCAAGATCGACGAGATCAGCAAGATCTTCTGGGAGACCAAGCAGGGCTGACACACCGGAGGACCGGCAGCTCGTCGCTGACGCACCGTAGCAGGGGCCGCGAATTCTTCGCGGCCCCTCGTGGTATCTCCGGACGCACCCATGCCCTTGCCCCGTTCACAGTTCCCTGCCCGTTCACGGCGGGGCTGGGCGCGAGCAGCACCACTCTGCCGCTAACCTGACCCCATCCCCGTTTACCCGAACGAGATGGTGGAAAGGCGTCCTGCCACTGATGCCCGGCCCACTGGCCCGGGGCGCAGCAGCCCGGTCATCACGTCCCGTGAGATCATATAATCGCCGCCGCGCGGTGCGTCAGAATCACTAGACGTGAACGATAGGTTGCATGCAACTGGTCGGCCGCCGCAGCCGACCCGAAGGAGAGACGTGACCGAAGAGACCGCTGCAAGGCAGACCGCTCAAAAGGGTGCCGTGCCAGGTCCGGGCGCGGTCGCGGCGGACCGCGAAGCCTTTGACCGCGTGCGGGTATGCATGCCTGCCGAAAGCGCGTACCTGTCTGTGCTGCGCACGGCGACCGCCGGCCTGGCCGCGCGGCTTGACTTCACCCTGGACGAGATTGAGGACCTGCGCATCGCTGTAGATGAGGCCTGCGCGATGCTGCTCAGCCAGGCCATCCCGGGCACGAACCTGGAATGCGGCTTCGAGCTCGAAGCCGACCTGATGACGATCGCCGTCTCGGTCGTCGCCGCCCAGCCACGCATGCCAGCCCGGGACACGTTCGCCTGGACAGTTCTGTCCGCGCTGGCGGGGGACGTTGACTCCCACCTCACGCCCGATGACCGGGTCGCCATCGTGCTGCGGAAACGCCGCGGGACGGCAGGGTCTGGCTGATGGGTGACTTCGAGGTCCGGGTGACCGAGGAAGAAGTCCGGGTGACCGAGGAATACGAGGCCGGTCTAGCCGACGAGACCCTCGCCGCCGTTGCACGGGACGACAACGCGGTCCCGGACCGCGCGCGGGCCAAGGAACTGTTCGAGCGCCTCGCCGCCCTCCCCGAGGGGGATCCTGAGCGGGAACGGATCCGCGGCGCGCTGGTAGAGCTGCACCTGCCGCTGGTTGAGTACCTGGCCCGCAGGTTCCGCAACAGGGGCGAGTGGCTCGACGACCTCACGCAGGTTGCCACGATCGGCCTGATCAAGTCGATCGACCGGTTCGATCTCGAGCGCGGTGTGGAGTTCTCCACCTATGCCACACCGACCATCGTGGGCGAGATCAAGCGGCACTTCCGCGACAAGGGCTGGGCCGTCCGCGTGCCACGCAGGCTGCAGGAGCTCAAGCTGTCGCTGACCAAGGCCATCAGCGACCTCGCGCAGCGCGAGGGGCGCGCGCCGACCGTCAGTGAGCTCGCGGCTCACCTGCGGATGAGCGAAGAGGAAGTGATCGAGGGCCTGGAGTCGGCCAACGCCTACTCTACGGTGTCGCTGGACGCTCCGGACTCGGGCGACGAGGACGCGCCCGCGGTGGCGGACTCGCTCGGGATCGTGGACGAGGCGCTGGAGGGCGTCGAGTACCGGGAGTCGCTCAAGCCGCTGCTCGAGCGGCTGCCACCGAGGGAGAAGAAGATCCTGCTGCTCAGGTTCTTCGGCAACATGACCCAATCGCAGATAGCCGCGGAACTCGGGATTTCCCAGATGCACGTCTCCCGCCTGCTGGCGCGGACGCTCACTCAGTTGCGCGAAGGGCTGACCACGGACGAATGATCCGGGCCGTACCTATCGCCGGCGCGGCGTCGGCTGCCGTGCCGGGAGCGCCTGCTGGGCGGCGGCTTCGCCACCGCGGTCGCCATCCTTCGGGCCGACGAGGGCACGCAGGCTGCCCGGCAGCAGCAGGCCCGCGGACCCAGCCAGCGCCAGCAGCAGCGCGGGCACGCCCCAGTCGAGGCGGTGTCCTTCCAGCAGATATACCGCTGTAATCCCCACGAATAGCTGGGTGAGCAACGCTGGTGTCCGGGCCCATCGCCGGACCTTCGCGAGGCCGGCCGCGGTGGCGGCGAGGGCCGCCGCGGCGCAGAGGCCGATCACCGTCAGGGCGATGCCGCTAGCCTGCTGATATGAGCGCCCGGCAGCTGTGTCCAGGCCGGCCATAGCGGTGGCCACGAATACCCCGGCCGCCTCAAGGGCCTGGACTGCCGCAGCAAGCTGCAGCGCCCGCGGACGTGGTCGCATCTATCGCA
>DASQVO010000351.1:0-10065 GCA_035640715.1 Streptosporangiaceae bacterium | reverse complement strand
AGTTCGGCGGTCGCCCGCAGGATCGCGGTGCGCGCTTTCTCGCTGCGCGGCCGGCCAGGCCGGTGCGTCTCAGTGGTCGTTTCGGCGTTCATACTCCGATGGTTGTCATGGTGGGTACCTTCAGCGGTTCTCGATCTCGCGGATGTCGGCGTCGGTGAGCTCCAGCCCGGCCGCGGCGAGG
Organism: Streptosporangiaceae bacterium; assembly: GCA_035640715.1. GTDB lineage: Bacteria > Actinomycetota > Actinomycetes > Streptosporangiales > Streptosporangiaceae > DASQVO01. The sequence continues at coordinate 9,884 of DASQVO010000351.1, read as the reverse complement.
ATCGGGGCGACCTGATCGGGGCGGCGCAGGCCGACAATGGCGCCGCCGGTCGCCGGTTCCGCAGCGTCCAGGCGACCCCCACAGCGCCGGGGGTGGTCCCGTAGCGTCGGGCGACCGACGTGAGCCGCCCGACGAGCTCGAGGTGCCGGGTCAGCCGGGGCTCGGTGAAGTCCGGGTCGTTCTTGCGCCAGTCGTCGTCGGGCAGCCCGTCGATCCTATCGCGGGTCATCTTCCCGGTCAGCAGGCCGGAACCCATCGGCGAGTAGACGATGACGCCGATCCCGTGGTCCTCGGCATACGGCAGGATCCCGGCCTCGGCCCCGCGGTTGATCAGCGAGTACGGCGGCTGCAGCGTCTCCACCGGCGCGATAGACGAGATGCGGCGCATTTGGGCGACGTCGAAGTTGGAGACGCCGATGTGCCGGACCAGTCCCTGCTCCTTCAGCTCGGCCAGCGCGGCCCAGCCCTCCTCGATGTCGGCCTCGGGGTTCGGCCAGTGGATCTGGTAGAGGTCGATGGCGTCCACCCGGAGCCGCTTCAGGCTGGCCTCGGCCTCACGCAGCACCGAATCGCGCTTCAGGTTGTGGACGACGCGCCGGCCGGGTCCCTCGAGCAGCGAGCACTTGGTGAACACGTACGGCTTGCTGGCCAGGCCTTCGATGGCCCGGCCCACGACCTCCTCTGACCGGCCGAAACCGTAGGCGGCCGCGGTGTCGATCCAGTTGACCCCGAGGTCGAGGGCCGGGTCAGTGCCCGGTGGGTGAGTCGAGCCAGTGCCTGCGGCCGATGATGATGAGCTGCAGCTGGCGCCGCGCGGTATCGACGACCCGCTGCGCCTCCCCGGGCTGGTCGGCGGGGACGTCAAGCAGCGTCGCCGTGAGCAGCAGCATCTGATTGACCAGCAGCCCGGTGAGCATCTGCAGGTCGGCGCGGTCCCACCCGGTGAAGTCCGGCAGCAGCGACAAGTCGTCGGCGAGCTCGTCTGCGGCCTGCTGCAGCTGCGCGTTGATGACCTGACGGACCCTGGTGACGCCGCCGAACTTCTCGCGGGCGATGACGCGGAAGTGGTCACGGTGCATGTCAAGGTACGCGAGGAGCACCTCGAGGGAACGGTGAACGATCTCATCCGAGTCGGTCAGCCCACGACGCGCGTCGCGGATCACGGGCAGCATGCTGCCGAGTGACTCCTCGACGAGCGCTATGCCCAGGTCATCCAGGTCACGGAAATGCCGGTAGAACGCGGCGGGCACGATGCCGGCCTCCCGGGTAACCTCGCGCAGACCAAGGCTGCCCAGGTTCTTGTGTTCCATCAGTCGCAGGGCAGCGTCGAGCAGTGCCTGACGGGTGCGCTGCTTCTGCTCCTGCCGGGTGATAACGGTGTGTGCCATCTCACCCGGTAAACGATCGGCCGCTCATGTTCCGGAGGATAGTGCAAGGGTATAGTGAACAACTGTAAGAACAGTTGTTCACTGAAACTTATCCACCGGAGGTGCCATGGTGTCACTCTTCGTGTTGCTCTGGATCGCCGGGGGACTGCTCTGCGGCACGGCCGCGTTTGCGGGCGGCCCGCTCTACCTGGGGGCCGCAATCGTGTTCGTCATCTGGCTGGCCGTGGTCGGCGCGCCGTATCTCCGGCGGCACTCACTGGCCAGGAATCGCTGAGGGGGATCACGATGCACCAGACCATCACGCGCGGGGCAGCCCGCGAGGCAGCTCCGCAAGCTGAGCTTGCGACCGCCCAGCCCGTCATTGACCCGCACGTCACGGTCCAGCCTGTCACTGACCAGCCCGCTCGCGCCCAGGTCGCGCTGTCGCCCGCGACCTCCGCGGCCGCGCAGCGGCGCGGGTATGCCGAGTCCGCCGGGTCGATGGCCAGCGCCGCCGTACTGCTCGGCGCAGCCGGCCTGTTCGTCTTCAACGTCGTCTTCGGGCCGCTGGCGATCGGCGTCGGCACGGCCGCCCTCAGGCGCCGTACGACCACGGGATGGGCCCGTGCCGCCGCCCTGGCCGGCGTCGCGCTCGGGGCCGCGGATCTGATCGTGCTTGCCGCTCTCGTCGCCGTCTCGCTCGCCCACGGCGGCATCACCTGGCACTTCGGCGCCTGATCCGCACAGGCCCGATCCGTGCGGTGCCTGGCCGTCACGTTGCCGCGCAGGGCAGCAGGCCGTAGGCCTGCTTGGCGGCGAGCACATGCATAACAGCGGAGCTGACCTGATCGCGGAAGGCGGGATCGGCGGCGGCGTGGGCGAGGATTGCGTTGTCCATCGCCGTCGCCGCGGTAAGGCTCTCGGAGGTAATCAGGTCACCGCCGGCGGCCAGGAAGTCGATGGCGCGGGTCGCCGGGGGGATGCCTGCCACCGCCGCCGCGACGCCCATGTCGTCGGAAACGATCACGCCCTGGAAGCGCAGCTGCTGGCGGAGCATCGCGCCCATCACGCGCGGGGAGAAAACTGCGAGGTGATGGGGGTCAATGCGGGTGTAGGTGGCGAGGGCGGCCATGACGAAGGGCACGCCGGAGCCGATGGCCGCCTGATACGGCTGGAGGTAGGGATCACTCGGCGTGGTTACGGTGTCGACGACTCCTGAGGTGAAATCGGTGTTGCCGTAAACGCGGCCGAGCCCGGGGAAGTGCTTCGCCGTGGTCGCCACTCCGGCCTGCTCCATCCCGCGGATGAACGCGACGCCGTGGGCCCCCACGGTCGCGGGGTCGTGGCCGAACTCGCGCTGCAGCATACCGATGGGCTGGTTCTGGCGGTCGGTCCCGGGCGTTACGACGTCCATCACCGGGGCCAGGTTGAGGTTGACGCCCGCCGACCGGAGCTCGCTGCCCCATACCGCGGCCCGCTGCTGGAGCGCAGCCGGGCTCAGGAGACCTTGGGCCAGGGCCGAGGGTATCGTCTGGAAGCCCGGGCCCCGGAGCGCCTGGACATTACCGCCTTCCTGGTTCGCGGCGATGAAGAACCTGACGTTCGCGGTCGCCTCAGCGGAGACGAGCGACTGCACGGCGCTCGTCACCAGCCGGGTTCCCGCCAGGCCGGCCGCGCTGTTGGTGCCGAACAGCATGGACCCGAAGTGGTAGGTACTGACAGCGCGGGCCAGGGCGGGGCTGGATTCGTCACCCGCGAGGCCGACCATGAATAGCTGGCCGACCCGCTGGGCCTCGGTCATGCGGGAGAAGACACGAGCCGCGCAGGAGGACCGCGCTGCTGACCGGGAAGAGCCCTGGGCATGGCTGGCCGACGGCGCCGCCGCCGCCGGCGCCCGCTGGGGCTTCCCGCCGGCCGGGCCGCCGCATCCGGAGCAGGCAATGGCCAGCGCGACAAGGCAGGCGGGAAGGAGCCGGGTCCGCTGGCGCCAGGTCAGCATGCAGCGGTGCTCCCGGTGGGATCTCCGAACGCTTGGGATGCTGCGCATCGTGTAGTTGAGCCTCCAGTCGCCGCAGACATCACCGTGGGTTCTTCGCCAGTCTTGAATGCTAGCCACAGTGCTGACAGCGTGCCGTGGGAGGCGCTGCCCGGCTTTCCCGGGCACCCGTGCTCAGGGCAGTACCTGGGTCTTCAGGCCGGCTCCGGACCGGAATCGCTCGATCGCCTGAGCATAGTCCGCTAGCGGCAGCCGGTCGGTGACGAACACCGCCGGGTTGAGGGCGCCGGCCGCGAGGAGTTCGGCGGCGCGTTCGTAGCTGTGCAGGACCGCCATCGAGCCGGTGATGGTGATCTCCTTGTTGTAGATCCGGTACGGGTCGATGGTGACCCGCGTCGCGTAGTCGGCCACGCCGAACTGGAGGAACGTGCCGCCGGGCCCCACCCGGCCCAGGCCGTCCTGGATGGCCCGCTGGTTGCCTGCTGGCTGGTCAGCACGTCGTAGCCGCGCACGGCGCAGGACAGCGGTTCGATCAGCGCGGCGTCCCCGGTGGCGATGTGCTCTGGCAGCCGCACGCAGTTCGCAGCGGGTACCGCCACATACTCAGCGGCACCGCCTGGCTTGGTGACGCCGATAGCGCCCCAGCGCAGGCACGAGTTGTCGCGCCCGATGCGGCAGTAATGGCATTCGTGGCAGTAGAGCGACGGGTCGACAGCGACGCGGTCGTCTTCCCGCAGGCCAGTGGTACCCGTCCCGGTGGCCACTACCACCCCGGCGATGCCGCCTCCGGGAGGGCCTTGGGGATCTCGTTGAGGAACGAGCGCATCATCCAGACCGCGATCGGCAGGTTCATCGAGGTGTAGAGCACGATGAGCAGCCAGATGTTGTCGAGCAGTCCCACGCGCTTGGCGAACAGGTTGAGCGGTAGCAGCGCGGCGACGGGCGGCAGCATCTTCGTGGACAGGAAGACGTCCCGGAATGATGCGCATATGAGCACTATGTGCTCATATGCCTCTACACGCTGCCTGCCTGATTGAGTGCGTCAAGGTCCTCTGCAAAAATGTGATCTAGGTGCTCAAATGAGCAGCAGCTGCAAATCGGGAATGGGGCGCCACATGCCTGGACTCTCTGTCGACCGGCCATCCGAGGTCGTCCTCGCCGCACAGGTCGCACGGCAGTACTACCTCGAGGGCGCCTCCAAGGTAGAGATCGCCGACCGCCTCGGCATCAGCCGTTTCCGCGTCGCCCGGCTACTTGAGGCGGCCCGCGAGAGCGGCATGGTGCGAATCGAGATCGGACTGCCGGGCGGCAACCTGGATGCCGGCCTGTCGGCCGAACTGTGCTCGGTATTCGGGCTCAAGCACGCCTTCGTCTTCAGCGTTCCAGATGATGACGAGCCCGCTCTCAGGCGCCGGCTCGGCGAGGCGGCAGGCCAGGCACTCATGGACATCATCACGCCGGATGATGTCCTCGGAATGGCCTGGGCCCGCTCCCTGAGCGGGCTCACCGCCACGCTGACCAGGTTCCCGCCGTGCCCGATTGTCCAGCTCACCGGGGCGGTGCCGCAGCCCGACGGCAGCGATCTCCTCGACCTGGTCCGCGGCGTGGCCAGAGTCGGCGGCGGGCGCGCACACGTCTTCTATGCGCCGATGATCGTCGCGGACACCGAAACCGCGGCGGTCATCCGGCGCCAGCCGGACGTCGCGGACGCGTTCGCCCTCGTGCCGTCCGTGACGATCGCGATGGCCAGCATCGGCGCGTGGGCTCCCGGCCTGTCGACGATCTACGACTCGATAACGCCTGCTGAACGAGATGCCATGGCTGACATCGGTGTGCATACTGACATGGGCGGGGCATTCTTTGACAGGCGCGGCATACCTGTCGCGACGCCGCTGGATGCCCGGATGATCGTGACGCCGGGACCGGTGCTCGCGCGCATCCCGACCGTGCTCGCCGTCGCCTACGGTGCGGCCAAGAGCTCGGCGGTCCTGGCCGTTCTCCTGGGGAAGGTCGTCGATGGGCTGGTCACTCATACAAGCCTCGCCCGCGCCCTGCTCGAAGAGGCCAGAAGCGCCGCGGTTAGCTGACTGGCCGCGGTCACGTTCCGGTCCTGCCCGGGCGCCCTGCCCAGGTGAGCACCGGTGGGCTGCGCCTTCGCTCAGGCGACGGTGACGGAGATGGTGTGGTAGCCGGTGGCGCCGGAGGGGAATGGCTGCTCCTGCGCTCCCGTCTGTACGAGGCCGCTATCGTCGACGGCGCGGACCTGGAGGGTGTGGTTGCCCGGCTGGGCCTGCCAGTCGTAGGTCCACTGCCGCCAGGTGTCGGGGGTGTCCTGGGCGGCGATGCTGGCCTGTTGCCAGGCGCCATTGTCGACGCGCACCTCGACGGCCTCGATACCGCGGTGGGTGGCCCACGCGATGCCAGCGACCTTGACCGTCCCCGCGGCCACGCGCGCGGAGGAACCCGGCACGTCGATGCGCGATGCGATCTTCATCGTGCCGATCTGTGCGTAGCCCTGCTGGACCCAGTACGCGGCTCGGGCCTGGTAGGTGGTCACCATGAGCTCGGTGACCCACTTGCAGGCCGAGGAGTAGCCGTAGAAACCGGGCACGAGTACGCGGCAGGGGAAGCCGTGCTGGACCGGAAGCGGCTGGCCGTTCATCGCGACGGCGAGCAGGGCCGCGCGCCCATCCAGCACCGACTCCAGCGGCGTGCCGACCGTCATCCCGTCAGCCGAGGTGGCCAGCAACTGGTTAGCTCCGGAACGCACGCCAGCCTCGCGCAGCAGCGGCGCCAGCAGCGTGCCGACCCACCGTGCATTGCCGACATAGGGCCCGCCGACGGGGTTCGACACGCACGACAGTGTCATGTCGTGTTCTTCGAGCGTTCTGCGGAGCAGCTGGTCATAGCTGATCTCGACCGGGTGGTCGACCATCCCGGTGATCCGCAGGGTCCACGCGGAAGGGTCCACCTGCGGTAGCGCCAGCGCGGTATCGACCCGGTAGAAAGAGCTGTTGGGTGTGAAGAACGGGCTGAGCCCGGGTACGTCCGGATGGAGCCCCGCCGGTGTTGCCGCCAGCTGTGCGGGACGGGGAATCCGGACGGCGCTGCGCGCCGTGGTGACCGCGTATTTTTCGCTGGCCAGCTTCCCGGCGCCCAATCCCACCAGCGCAGCCGAGGCGGCCGTTCCGGCGCTCGCGATCAGGAACCTGCGACGGCTCTGCCCTGTCTGGCCGGGCCCTGTCTGGCCGGGCCCTGCCTGGGCGGGCGCCCCGCCGGGGACCGGCTGGGCGCTGCTATCGCGCTGGTACAGCCCCACCAGCCAGTCCATCACCGAGATGGCCGCGACTGTGCCGACAATTGAAGGCAGCAGCGACAATGCTCCGCTGCCCGGCCGGGTAACAGCAGCAATCGCGCCCACCACGCCGATGATCACGACGAGGGTGATGCCGCCTCTCAGGCTACGCAGCGCCAGGCGGCCGGCCGCGATGGCGAGGAGCACGAGCACGACCAGCACGCCGATGATCAGCAGCGGCTTGTCGTTCGTGCCGACATGGGCGATCATGAACTCTTTCACGCTGGCGGGCGTCAGGCTGATGACCGCCGAACCGACAGCGTCCACCGGCGCCGTGGCCTGACCGGTGAAGTACGCGGGCACCTCCGCCGCGGCCAGTGCCGCGCCGACTGCCAGGATGCCGATCACGGCGCTCGCTGCGAACCGGCCGGTGCCGCGAGTGCGCGCGGGCCTGTCGCGCCGGGCCGTGTCTGCTCTGCTCACGCCCTGTCTCCCGCTCGCCTCCGGGGCGCTGTGCGGCGCCGCCTTCCTTCGTCGCTCGTGCGCTGCCTCTCCGCTCGTCTCCGGGGCGCTTTAATGCGTCGCCTTCCCTCGTCGCTCGTTCCTCGCTCCTCAGTCCAGGCGACGCCGCGCCCCTGCGGCTCGCTCGTATCCGGCTCCTCAGTCCAGGCGGCACCGCGCCTCTCCAGCTCACTCACGCAGGTAGTTCGTTCCCGCTGCGCATGCGTATTGGTCCATTCTCGCCAGGTGGCAATCCGCGAGCGGGCGTGCTACGAACTTCGTATGTGGACCACACCGATGCCGTGGGAGAACGGGGAGAGCGGGACGCCGTAATGGGGGGCCAGCCCCCGGCCGGCGGCGCCGCGGCGGCGAACGCGCCGCCCACTCTCGAACAGCTGCTGGTGCGGGTGGCACGCGAAGACCACGAAGCCTTCGAGGCGGTGTACCGGCGCGTCTCCGCTCCCATCTACGGCCTGGTGCGGAGCGTGCTGCGGAACCGCGCGAAGGCGGAAGAGGTCACCCAGGAGGTGCTGATCGAGATCTGGCGCATGGCTCCGCGGTTCGACCAGCAGCGCGGCCCCGCGCAGACCTGGGTGATGACGCTGGCGCACCGCCGCGCGGTGGACCGGGTGCGCTCGGAGCAGGCAGCAGCCGATCGCGAGACGCGCGCGGCCAGCCTGAACACTGCGACCGCCTTTGACGAGGTTACCGAGCAGGTTGAGGCGCGCCTCGACCGGGAGCGGGTCCGTCACTGCCTGGAGACCCTGACCGCGCTGCAACGCGAGTCGGTGACGCTGGCGTACTATCGCGGCCATTCCTACCGTGAGGTATCGGAGCTGCTTGACCTGCCGCTCGGCACCGTCAAGACGAGGCTGCGGGATGGCCTGATCCGGCTGCGTGACTGCCTCGGAGTCACCCGATGACCGCTGATACCCACGCGCTGACCGGTGCATACGTATGCGACGCACTGTCGGAGCCCGAGCGCGTCACGTTCGAGCGTCACCTCTTGCAGTGCGAAACCTGCAGGCAGGAGGTCGCCGAGCTGCGGGACACCGCCGCGCTGCTCGGTGCCGCCGCGAGTGCGCAGACGCCGCCAGGACTCCACGATCGGGTGATGGCGCAGGTACGGACGGTACGGCAGGTGACCCCGCTGGCCACTTCCCTGGCCCTGGCCCGCGAACGACGGCGCGGGGGACTGGTGCGGCGCATCAGCTGGGGGGCGGCTGCGGCGCTGGTGGCCTGCGGCGTGGCGCTGGGTGTCATCGCGGTACGCGAGAATCACGAGATCGCCAGTATGCGCCAGCAGCACGAGGCGGTTTCGAATTTCCTGGCCAGCGGCGACTTGCGCACCAGTGTCGGCAGGGTCAGCACCGGCGGGACCGTCACCATCATGAGTTCCCGCCGTCATGACGCGATGATGATCGCCGCGTCCGGGCTCACTCCCCTTCCCTCATCCGAGGCGTACCAGGTGTGGATGAAAGAAGCGGGCGGCATGCGTCCCGGGCCGGTGGCCCATCCCAGCGCCGACGGGGTGATCGGCCCGATGATGGCCAAGGGTATCGGCGGTGTCACCGCCGTCACCATGACAGTAGAACCAGCGCACGGCTCGGCGCATCCGTCCGGTAACCCGGTCCTCGTGATGAGGCTCAGCACATGAGCGGAGGCCAGACCATGCTATGACCACGGCCAACTTTGCCTGCGCCTTACAGTGGAAGACAATAGAAGCATCGCCGAATAGTTGCATTACGCAAATATAGGATGATGCGGAAATATGAGCGAGCAGGAGGCAGACGGGGCCGTCGTTGACGCAGTGCTGACGGCGAGCCGGACGCTGGTCGCGGTGGCGACACGCTCGCTGGGCGCTGCGGCCGAGGAAACGACGATCGCGCAGTACCGGGCGCTGGTGGTGCTGGCGTCGCGGGGCCCGCAGCGGGTGGTTGATCTCGCGGCGGCGCTGGATGTCGCGCCGTCCACGGCGGGGCGGATGAGCGACCGGCTGGTGCGCAAGCAGATGGTCCGCCGGCACCGTGCCCGGGCGGACCGCCGCTCTGTCCTGGTCTCGCTGACCGCGGCCGGGCGGCAGGTGGTGGATCAGGCGACTGCCCGCAGGCGGGTGCTCGTCGCCGACATCCTGGCGAAGCTGCCGGTGGCTGAGCAGCGGGCCGTCGCAGCGGCGTTCCGGTCGTTCGCCGAGGCGGCCGGCGAGGTTCCCGACAGCATGTGGCCACCCGTTCCGGTGGACGAGCCGCTGGCGGCACCCGGCGGGACGGAATCCGGGCACGATGGCGGCCGCAAGGCTCGTGCCCGCAAGGCTCGTACCAGCGAGGCTCACGCCAGCGAGGCCGCTGCCCCGGCCAACCGACGTGATCGGCCGGCGCTTTGACTGATGCCGATTCCCCAGGGACACCATGTCCGGCCCGGCAGCGGTCCAATGCGGCCACTCGCCGGTTCGTCGAGAGGCATGCGCGGCCTCGTTACGCAGCATCTTGCGGGGATCAGCGGGCCGTCTCGGCGGCGGTGCGGGCGACCAGCAGGGCGAGGTCCGCTGCCGGAGCGGTCAATCAGACGGCCCAACAAAGAGTGCGGTCGGGGTGAGCCGCGACCATCAGGCCAGAGCTAGGGCGATGGCGTGCAGGGCCAGGCCCACGCCAGCCCCCACCACCGTGCCGTTGATGCGGATGAACTGCAGATCGCGCCCTAGCAGCAGCTCCAGCTGGCTCGACGT
>DASQVO010000350.1:0-2073 GCA_035640715.1 Streptosporangiaceae bacterium | reverse complement strand
TGCCGCGCACCAGCTTGTTAGCGCGCCGCGAAGGCGACGGCGCCCTGCGGTCCGCTCACCAGTTCTACGGCGCCATCGGTCCGGCGCCAGGTGGCGTGCCCGAGGACGTCGGCGAGGTGGGGCTCCATCGTCTCCAGCGCGTCGGCGACCGTTATCCGCCGTCCTGCCTCCGCGGACAGGGAGGTGACGCCCGCGTCGCTGATGCCGCACGGGATGATGCGGTCAAACCAGGACAGGTCACAGTCGCAGTTCAGCGCGAAACCGTGCATCGTCACGCCGCGGGCCACCCGCGCGCCAATCGCGCCGACCTTGCGGTCCGGCGCGCCCCCGCCGGTGACCCATGCGCCGCTGCGCCCGTCGATGCGCTGAGCGCGGACGCCGAAATCGGCGCAGGTCCGGATGAGCGCCTCCTCGAGGGCCCGGACATAACCGAGCACGTCGACCGGCTCCCGGAGCCTGATGATCGGGTACCCGACCAGCTGCCCCGGCCCATGCCAGGTGATCCGGCCGCCCCGGTCGACGTCGATCACCGGCGCGCCGGGATCGCCGATGGGACGGTCGGAGACGGCCGTCCGCTTGCCGGCCGTGTAGGTGGGCTCGTGCTCCAGCATCAGGCAGGCATCGGGGATCTCGCCGTCGGCGCGGCGCTGATGGACGGCACGCTGCAGGTCCCAGCCCGCCAGGTAGGGGACCGCATCCGGGCCGAAGCCGACATGGGCGAATACCAGCTCATCACTCACCCTGCCAGCGTACGTCTCTCCGCCCCGGTGTCTGCCGCGTCGGTGCCGCCGGTCAGCTACCGCTCAGCAACGGGACGGCAGCCGCCTATCAGAATCTCAGCAATCAGATTTTTAATGGCAGTGTGATAAGTGAAGCTGAGCTGCGGGCAATGAGCCCGGAGGAGCGCCGGCAACTGGCGCGGGCGCTCGCCGCCATCGACGAGCCGCACCTACTGAGCGATCCCCGGTTCCTGAGCCGGCGGCGGCTCGCCCTGCTGATCTTCATAGGATGCTGCGTGGTCCTGGCCGGGTGGATCGTCGTGCTGGAACTGACTCTGCCGAGACACTACACAGCGAGCCACTGGCGCGGTGCTTGGGTCGGCTTCGACGTCGCGCTGCTGGCCGCCTTCGCGGCTACGGCCTGGGCGTCATGGCGCGAACGCCAGGTGCTGGTCATGTGCCTGACAGTAACCGGGACCCTGCTGTGCTGCGACGCGTGGTTCGATCTTGTGCTCGATATCGGGACACCCGCGTTCCCGATGAGCGTCGCTTCCGCGGTGATCGTCGAGCTTCCGCTAGCGTTCATGCTGTTCAGCGCCGCGCGGCGGCTGATGCTGATGAGTATCGGCGTCGTCATGAAGCTTCAGGGGATCGTCCGGCCGGTACCGTCCCTATGGCGCGTCCCGCTGTTCGCCGAGGGCCTGGCGGGCACGCTGCCTGCCCGGTACCGGCAGACCGACCGGGAGCGAACCCGAGCTTAGCGCCGGGGTGAGAAGGCCGCCTCGTCATCACCAACCGCGTCCCCGCATAGGGATGCCCGGCACCGAAAGTATGGGACTGGCCAGAGAAGGGCAGGGCTGGCAACGCCGGAAGCCGGTGCCGAACGATGATTGCCGGCCCGAGATGCTGGCCTTTCAGGCGTCGTCATCGCGGGGCAGCAAGGTGAAGCTGGCATCGCCGGTCAGCGGTCGCACCGCCCCGAAGTGCTTGTGGTCCAGCGACAAGATTCTGGTGATCTTGTGCCGCGCCGCCTGTACCACGATCGACGCGTCAGTCAGTCCCAGCTGCATGTCGCCGTATTTGACCGCGACCTCGGATGCGAGCTTAAAGTCATCGTCGGTGAACGAGGCCAGCCGGTAGGCCGGGGATCTGAGCTCGGCCAGCGCCTTCTGCTCGGCCTGCGCGCCGAGCCGGACCAAAACGAAGTAGTCCAGCTCAGCGAGGACCAGCGGAGACAGCAGCAGCGGCCCGCCGTCGCGCTCGACCGAGGCCCGCGCGGCGCGGTGCTCGGGCTGGCGGCGGTTGAAGATGGCGTACAGCCCGCTGGTGTCCGCGATGATCACTGCTCGATCCC
>DASQVO010000349.1:0-9693 GCA_035640715.1 Streptosporangiaceae bacterium | reverse complement strand
CCCCGGCACCGTCTGGCGGGGCCCGGGTAGCGCGCCGCCGGGCGCCGGCGCCGTGGCGCCCCCGGGACCGGATGCCGCGCGCCGGACTCGTGACTGACGGGGGAGCGGGGCCCCACGCTGCGCGGGAAGCCCCGCCCGATGACTTCACCGGCGACGTTCTCGATACGGTCGACGCGATACCTCCCGGCCACGTGATGTCCTACGGCGACGTGGCCGAATACCTGGGCCGTGGCGGCCCCCGCCAGGTCGGGCGGGTGATGGCGACATGCGGCGGCGCGGTCGCGTGGTGGCGGGTGATCCACGCTGACGGTTCCCCGCCGCGCGGACACGAGGATGCGGCCCTTGCCCACTACCGTGCCGAAGGCACCGCGTTGCGTTTCTCCGCGGACGGCCTGGCATTCCGGGTCGACATGCGCCGTGCCCGCTGGTGCGCCCCGCTGCCGGGGCCGCCCGGCGCGCCGGGTGCGAATTCCCGCTGAAGGCGCCCCTGCCCGGCGCGCCGGGTGCGAGTTCCCGCGGAATGTCACAGGGCTCTGCTGAAATGCCGTACTGAGATGGAACACACCACGCCCGCCGCCCACACGGCGTCCGCCGCACCCGCGTACCGACTCGTCCGCCGCCCGGCCGCGGCGGGCGGCCGGCTGCGCCTCGATGACGCACAGCAGCACGTCGTCCACCACACCGGCGGACCGCTGCTCGTGCTCGCCGGCCCGGGCACCGGCAAGACGGCCACCATCGTCGAGGCGGTGGCACACCGGATCATCCACCGCGGTGTCGACCCGGGACGGGTGCTGGTGCTGACGTTCAGCCGCAAGGCCGCCGGCGAGCTGCGTGAACGCATCGCGGGCCGGCTGCGCCGCACGATCTCCGAACCGCTCGCGCTGACCTTTCACAGTTACGCCTACGCGCTGGTCCGCAGGGAGTTCGTGCTCATGGGGGAGGAGCCGCCCCGGCTGCTGTCCGGGCCCGAGCAGCTCCTCGAGGTACGCAGGATGCTGCGCGGCGAGCTGGCTGACGGCGGCGCGCTCTGGCCCGAGCGGCTGCGCCCCGCCCTTGCCACGCGCGGATTCGCCGAGGAACTGCGTGACTTCCTGCTCCGCGCCGCGGAGCGCGGCATGGACGGGCGCCGTCTCGCCGGGCTCGGCCGTCAGCGCAAGCGAGACGACTGGGTAGCGGCGGGACGTTTCCTCGACCGGTACGCGGCCCGTTTCGACCTCGCGCCCGTGCCCGCCTACGACTACGCGGAAATCGTGCGTATCGCCGCCACGCTGCTGAGCCGCACGGCGACCCGCCAGCGTGAGCGGCAGGCTTATGACGTCGTCCTGGTCGACGAATACCAGGACAGCGACCCGGCGCAGGAGTCGCTGCTGCAGGCCCTCGCCGGCGACGGACGTGAGCTGATCGCGGTCGGCGATCCCGATCAGTCCATCTACGCGTTCCGCGGTGCCGATGTCCGCGCGATCACCGAGTTCCCGGACAGGTTCCGCGCGGCCGATGGCAGCCCGGCGCCGGTCGTGGCTCTTGACACGTGCCGCCGCAGCGGGCCGGTCCTGCTCGCGGCCTCCCGCCGGGTGGCACACCGCCTCCCCGCGGCTATCACGGCCACCGGGCGGCCGGGGACGGACGCGGCCCAGGCCGGTCATCGTGACCTCGCCCCGCTGCCCGATGCTGAGCCCGGCGCGGTCCGGGTCGTCGTCGCGGAGAGCGCCAGCCAGGAAGCGGCGCTGATCGCCGACACGCTCCGCCGCGCGCACCTCGCCGACGGGATTCCCTGGTCCTCGATGGCGGTTCTGGTCCGTTCGGTGTCACGGCAGGTGCCGCTGCTGCGGCGGGCCTTGACCGCCTCCGGCGTCCCGGTGGCCGTCGCCGGGGACGAGCTGCCTCTCGCCGAGGAGCCGGGAACCCGGCCGCTGCTCACACTGCTGCGGTGCGCACTCAAGCCGGACACCCTCGATGAGCAGACCGCCGCGGAGCTGCTCACCGGGCCGCTCGGCAATACCGACGTGCTCGGGCTCCGCCGCCTGCGCCGCTGCCTGCGCGCGATCGCGGAAGCGGCGTCAGCCAGCTCCGCGTCAGGAAGCGCGGCACCCGGGCCGGGGAGTTCCGGTGACGACGTCACCGCGGGCGACCCCGGCAGCGCCAGGATGTGGCCACCGCGGCCGGCCAGTGATCTGCTGGCCAGCGCGCTCCTGGACCCGCGTGAGCTCACGCTGGTGCCGCGGCAGGTGGCGGCGCCCGCGGAGAAGCTGGCCCGGCTGCTGGCCGTCGCGCGTGAAGCTGCCGCGGCGGGCCGGACGGCCGAGGAGGTGCTCTGGGCCGTCTGGGACGCTTCCGGGCTGGCGAACGCCTGGCAGGCGGCAAGCGCCGCGGGTGGCGCGGGTGGCGCGGCCGCCGACCGGGATCTTGACGCGGTGCTGGCTCTCTTCGACGCGGCGGCCAGGTTCACGGACACGCTTCCGCCGGGCGCGCCGGGACTGTTCATCGAGAGCCTTGCCGGGCAGGAGATCGCCGGCGACACCCTGGCCGAGCACGCGACGAGGGATGCGGCCGTCCGCATCCTTACGGCACATCGGTCCAAGGGCCTGGAGTGGGACCTGGTCGTGGTGGCCGGTGTCCAGGAAGAGACCTGGCCCGACCTCCGGCTGCGCGGATCGCTCCTCGGCGTGGATGAGCTTGCCGAGGCGGCGTCCGGTGCGGCCACCGGTCCCGCTGCCGCGGACGCGGCCGCCGCAGCCCTGTCGTCCAAGCTCCTGGCGGAGGAGCGCCGGCTCTTCTACGTGGCTGTGACCAGGGCCAGGCGCGCCCTCGTCGTCACGGCGGTCGGCGGTGACGGCGCCGACACCCGGCCCTCCCGGTTCATCGCCGAGCTGGCAGGCGATGACATCGAGATCGAGCAGGCGTGCGGGCCAGGTCACCGATGGCTGTCGCTGTCCGCCCTCACCGCGGACCTCCGCCGCGCCGCGGCGGACCGCAGCCGCCCGCTCCCGGTTCGGCGTGCGGCCGCCGCCGAGCTCGCCCGCCTCGCTAGCGCCGGTGCCCGGGGCGCGCATCCGCGGCACTGGTACGCGCTGACCCCCCTGTCCGATGCCGGGCCCATCGCAAGAGCCGGCGAGCAGGTCCGGCTGTCGCCCTCCCAGGTCGAGTCGTTCACCCGGTGCGGGCTGCGCTGGCTGCTCGAATCGGCGGCCGGGGCGGGCCGTGCCGACGTGCTGCGGCACCTCGGCACGGTGATCCACGCCGCCGCCGTGCTCGCGGCGCGCGGCGCCTCGGACGAGGAGATCGGAGACCGGATCGACGACATCTGGCACCACCTTGATTTCGGCAGCGCCTGGTACGCCGCGAAGCAGCGTCAGCAGGCGCAGCGGATGGTGCGCAGGTTCCTCGACTGGCATGCGGCCAA
Organism: Streptosporangiaceae bacterium; assembly: GCA_035640715.1. GTDB lineage: Bacteria > Actinomycetota > Actinomycetes > Streptosporangiales > Streptosporangiaceae > DASQVO01. The sequence goes on along the minus strand of DASQVO010000349.1, from coordinate 6,293 downwards.
TCCCCGCGAACTCGTCGCTGTGGAGCAGGCACTTCATGTCCAGATCGGTCAGGTGGAGATCACCGGCCGGGTTGATCGGCTGGAGCGCGACGACCGCAGCCGGGCAGTGGTCGTGGACCTCAAGACCGGCGGCAGCGCGCCGCGCGAAGACGAGCTGGACAGGCACCCGCAGCTCGGCGTGTACCAGCTCGCGGTGCTGCTCGGCGCTTTCGAGCGGTTCGGCCTCACCGATCCAGGCGGCGCCGAGCTCGTCCAGGTCGGCAAGGCGGGGCTTGCCGCCCGGGCCCGGATCCAGCAGCAGCCTGCGCTCGGCGACAGCCCGGACCCTAGCTGGGCGAAGGATCTGGTCGAGGCCGTCGCGGCCGGGATGGCCGGGCCGGTCTTCGAGGCCAGGGTCAACCCCGGCTGCCGGACATGCCCGGTCGCGCCGTGCTGCCCGGTGCACGACAAGGGCACGCAGGTGCAACCGTGAGACCTCCACTGTCAGCCTCGGAATGTCACCCGCGACCGCGAGGGAAGCAGATATGACCGGCGCCCGCTACAGTCCCGAGCAGGTGGCGCGCATGCTGGGGCTGCCCGAGCCGACGGCCGAGCAGTCGGCCGTGATCTCCGCGCCGGCTCAGCCGCTCGCCGTGATCGCCGGGGCGGGATCGGGCAAAAGCGAGACCATGGCCGCCCGGCTGATATGGCTCGTCGCCAACGGCCTGGTACGGCCGGACCGCGTGCTGGGCCTCACGTTCACCAGGAAGGCGGCCGCTGAGCTCGCCGACCGGGTCCGGGCCAGGCTGGACCGGCTCCGCCGCTCGGGCCTGGACTTCGCCGCGGCGGGGACCGGCAGTACTGCGGCGCGGACCGGGAGCCCCGGGGCGCCGGGACGCGAAGCTGCGGCGGCGATCGGCAGCCCCGGGACGCCGGGACGCGAGGCCGCGGTGACCACTGACGCAATGGCCCCGTTCGGTGGCGATCCGGTGGTCGGCACCTATCACGCCTACGCCGGCCGGCTGGTCGGTGACCACGCTCTCCGTGAGGGCCTCGAGCCGTCCATGCGGCTGATCACGCCGGCCGAGTCCTGGCAGCTTGCGGCACGCATCGTGGCCGCCTACGACGGGCCGATGGGCGACATCGGCTGGGCGCCGCCGACGGTGACCGCGGCGGTACTGGCCCTGGCCGGCGAGCTGAGCGAGCATCTGCGCGGGACGGCCGAGGTGGCGGCCGTGGGGGAGTGGCTGGAGGCCCGCCGGGCCGAGCTGCCGGGCCGTGTCCCCGCCCACGTGCGCCGGATATGCGAGAGCCAGCGGGCCCGTGAGCAGCTCATCCCGCTGGTGGCCGCGTACGCGGCGGAGAAGGCCGCCCGCGAGGTGCTGGACCACGGCGACCAGGTGGCGCTGGCCGCGCGCATCGCCTCCCGCCATCCGGAGGTCGGCGCCGCCGAGCGGGCCCGGTACAACGTCGTCCTGCTGGACGAGTACCAGGACACCAGTCATGCCCAGCTCATACTGCTGCGCGCGCTGTTCGGCGGCGGCCATCCGGTCACCGCGGTCGGTGACCCGTGCCAGTCCATCTACGGGTGGCGCGGGGCGAGCGCGGGGAACCTCAGGCGCTTCCCCCATGACTTCCCGGTTCATCATCGGGCATCCGTGACACGTCCCGCGCCGGTCAGGCTGCTGTCGACCAGCTTCCGTAACGCGGGACGGGTACTGGAGGCCGCGGCGGTCATCCAGGAGGACCTGCGGGCGGAGGCGCCAGATGTGCCCCGCCTGGTACCGGCGCCCGACCGTACCGTGCGCGGCGAGGTAGCCTGCGCCCTCCTCGAGACCGTGGCCGACGAGGCCGAATGGGTCGCCCGCCAGGTCGAGGGGCTGCTCGCCCTGCCGCCGGGCACCGCGCCGGATGGCGAGCGCTGGCCCGACGGGCGCGAGGCTGCGGTGCGGCCTTCCGATATCGCCGTTCTCTGCCGGAAGCGCTCGCAGTTTCCCGCGCTGCGCCGTGCGATGGAGGCGCACGGCATTCCCGTCGAGGTCGTCGGGCTCGGCGGCCTCCTCACGGTGGCCGAGGTAGCCGATGTGGTGGCGACGCTCCGCGTTCTGCACGACGCGGCGGCCTCTGACGCGCTCGTCCGGCTGCTCACCGGGTCCCGCTGGCGGATCGGGCCGCGGGACCTCGTCGCGCTCGGCCGTCGTGCGCGCGAGCTCGCGCGCACCGACGAGGCCGGAGCCGACGCGCCGGACGCGGAGGATGCCTTGGCCGAGGCGATAACGGACCTGACGGCTGAGGCGGGCAGCCTCATCGAGGCCCTTGACGATCTCGGCGAGCCGGCCATGTACTCACCAGCCGGATATGCCCGGTTCCGTGCGCTCGCCGCAGAGCTCCGGGCGCTGCGGGGCCAGCTGGGCAGGCCGCTTCCTGACCTGATCGGAGAGGTCGAACGCACGCTGAACCTCGACATCGAGGTCGCCGCCCGGCCCGGCGGCGACCCGCTGGCTGCCCGCGCCGACCTGGATGCCTTCACCGATGCCGCGGCCGCGTTCGCGGGCGCGCGGGAGGAGCCGACGCTCGGGGCGTTCCTCGCGTACCTGGGCGCCGCGGAGACGGAGGAATTCGGGCTGGAGACCGGCCGCGTGGGCGAGTCTGACACGGTCAAGCTGGCCACCGTGCACGCGGCCAAGGGCCTGCAGTGGGCTGCCGTTTTCGTCCCGGGGCTGGCGGCAGGGGAGAGGGCACAGGTCTTCCCGGCACGGCCGAGGCTCTCGACCCGGTGGACGGACAATCCGCGGCTGCTGCCGTTCAGCCTGCGGGGCGACGCGGCTGACCTGCCAGCGCTGCGCAGCCTGGACGCCGACTCGATCTCGGCGTTCATCCAGAGCTGCGTCGACCGTGACCTGGCTGAGGAACGCCGGCTCATGTACGTGGCGGCCACCCGGGCCGCGTTCTGGCTGGGATGCTCCGGCTACTGGTGGGGTGACGGCGCCATGCGGCTCGGGCCGTCGCCGTTCCTCGAAGAGATCCGGTCGGCCTGCGCGGCGGGGGCCGGGCGCGTGCTGTGCTGGGCACCGCCGCCCGCCGATGGCGCTGAGAACCCCGCGCTCGCCGAACCCGCCGGCGCGGAGTGGCCGGCGACCCCAGCGGGCGAACGTTACGAGTCCGTCCGCGAGGCCGCCGCGATGGTGACCGCCGCCATGGAGGCCATCAGTGCGGCCGGGCAGAGCGCGGCCAGTGCGTCCGGGCCGCCGGCAGGCGGGCCGGACGACGGGGATGACCTTGCCGCCCTGGACCCGGCCGACCAGGCTCTGATAGCGGCATGGCGCCGGGACGCCGATCTCCTTCTCGCCGAGCGGGAGCGCCGCCGGGCCGAGGGCGGCCTCCGCGTCGCTCTTCCCGGGCACTTGTCGGTCTCCTCGCTGGTCACGCTCGCCCGGAATCCGGCTGAGCTGGCCCGCCAGGTCCGCAGGCCGATGCCGCGGCCGCCGGCACCGCATGCCCGCCGGGGCACGGCCTTCCATCGCTGGCTTGAGGAACGCTACGGGCAGCAGCGGCTGATCGACGCCGACGACCTGTTCGGTGCCGATGATGACACAGGCGCTGAGGTGGACGCCGGCCTCACGGACCTGCGCGAGCGTTTCGAGGCCAGCGCCTGGGCCGGGCGCTGGCCCCGCGAGGTGGAGGTGCCGTTCGAGACGATGATCGGCGACAGGCTGGTCCGCGGCAGGATCGACGCGGTATTCGACGACGCAGAAGACGGCGTGTTCGACGTCGTTGACTGGAAGACCGGCCAGCCGCCCGCCTCGCCCAGTGAACAGCATGCCGTCGCCGTGCAGCTGGCCGCCTACCGGCTCGCCTGGGCCACGTTCGCCGGGGTCCCCGTCGAGCGGGTCCGGGCCGCGTTCCACTATGTCCGGCATGACCTGACGGTCCGCCCCGCTGACCTGCTTGATGAGGCCGGCCTGGCCGCTCTCATCGAGCAGGTCCCCGCCGACGACTGATCCGGCGCGCGCAACACGCAACGTCGACGCGCCATTAAGACTGGGGCGCATCATGGCGTATATCAGCCACCATAGGTCGCCCAAAACCGGACCGAGCCCGGTCGACCGTGCCCGAACTGGCTCGAAACATCACCTGATCACCGAAGCGCACGGCATCCCGTTGCAGGCGTCGCTGACCGGCGGCAACCGCAACGACGTGTCGTCACGTCTGCGGCCGCCGAAACCGCGCGTGATCACCGCCATGCAACCTTCCTCCTGTGGCTGGGCGGCCGCAATCCCACCGCCACCCACTTCCACTCGGCCGGTGGATCCCGATGTGGTACCCACCCATGGCGACGTCATCGTCAGCGAGGGACCCGGTGATGAGGTTCTCCGCGGTGAGGACGTAGTCGCCCACAAACCGGTGTCAACCAACTGCCCGCCCCCGCTGAGGCCTGGTCCGGCCAGCAGTTGTTTCGTTACAGCTTTGGCTGTAACGAAACTATGAGGCAGGGTATTGATGCACGCCTCGCCACGCTGACGACGCTCGCGAAGGCCGGGCAGGCCTCATGGTAGAGCCGCGAGGACTGGATACGGGGGAGGTGCCTGATGAAGGCGATTGTGGTGACGGATGAGGCTGCGGGAACGGCCGGGATGACGCTGGTGGAGCGGCCCGAGCCGGAACCGGCGATAAACGACGTCGTTGTCCAGGTTCATGCGTCGGGATTCACTTCGGGTGAGCTGACGTGGCCCTCGACCTGGGCCGATCGCCTCGGCCGGGACCGAACACCGTCGATTCCCGGGCAAGAGCTGGCCGGAGTGGTCACCGCCCTCGGCTATGGCACGACGGGGCTGTCGGTGGGACAGCGGGTGTTCGGCCTCACGGACTCGTATCGCGGCGGCGGGCTGGCGGAGTATGTGGCGATCGAGGCACGCAACCTCGCGCCGCTGCCGGGCGACGTCGACTTCACGGTGGGCGCGAGCCTGCCGATGCCGGGGCTGACCGCGTGGCAGGGACTGTTCGAGCACGGCCGCCTTCAGGCGGGGCAAAGCGTCCTCGTGCACGGCGCGGCGGGCTCAGTCGGGTCGATGGTGACGCAGCTCGCGCGTGAGTTCGGCGCGTACGTCATCGGCACCGGACGCGCCGCCGACCGTCAGAAGGCGCACGACTTCGGCGCGATGGAGTTCGTCGACCTCGGCAACGACGCGCTGGAAGACGCCGGCGGAGTCGACCTGGTGTTCGACGTCATCGGCGGAGACATCCAGAGGCGGTCCGCGGGCGTGATCCGGGCCGGGGGAACGCTGGTGACCATCGCCGGCCCGCCCGAGGCCCGGCCTGCTGACGGATTGGCGGTCGATTTCGTTGTCGAGTCCGATCGTGCCCAACTGGGTGAAATCGTCCGGCGGGTGCGGGACGGACGGCTGCGGACGAACATCGGCAACATCGCAACCCTCGACGATGCCGTCGCGGCCTTCAACCTGGCCGAGCGGATCAGCGGGCAGACGATCATCCGCGTTCGTCCGTGAGGACTCGGGGACAGCGACCGGTCCTGCCCTCCTCGTGGATCAGCGCCAGCCGCGTGGCCAGGGCGGTGAGGGGCCGATTGGTCCGCCGCGGATTCGGGATACCAAGCTGAACGGGTGACCATCCGCCTCATCCCCGTCAGTGAGCCTTTTCCAACCTGTGTGCGGGGGCGGGTGGTTGAGGTGGGGGTCGGTGTGCGGACGTGAAGAAGCTCCTGGTAGACGGCTTCACGACCTAGATCGCCTGTCCGGCCGGGAGCTTCCGCGTGCTTGTCTAACCATTACCTCGGCGTCGGCATTCATGGCGGCAAAAGGCGCACGGTCGCTCTGATGCCAGCGCCGCAGCAGGAGCCGTTCGGTGCGCAATGGCGACGTATCGGCCACCGGGCGATTGTACGGCGCGCCGCGCGCGGGCCTGCGAGTGATCAGCCCGGGAGCGGAGGGAACAAGCCCGGCTCAGGAACGGGGAAGCAAGCCCGGCTCAGAAACGGGGAAGCAAGCCCGGCTCAGGAACGCAGGTGGCGCTCCACGGTTTCCACCTTGGACGTGAGGGCGTCCGTCACGCCGGGGCGAATATCAGCTTTGATCACGAGGCTGACCCTGGGCGCCCTGGCCGCGACTGCCTCCACGGCCTGCTTGACGACGGCCATGGTCTCGTCCCAGTCGCCTTCGATGGTGGTGAACATCGCGTCCGTGCGGTTGGGCAGGCCGCTGTCGCGGACGACCCGGACCGCCTCGGCCACGAGTTCTCCCACGCCTTCGCCGGTACCGAGCGGCGTAACCGAGAATGCGACGAGCACGACGAACCCC
>DASQVO010000348.1:0-9976 GCA_035640715.1 Streptosporangiaceae bacterium | reverse complement strand
CGACTACTGCGAGCCCGGCGATCAGCGTCCCGATGACCTCGGAGCTGCCCCAGCCGATCGTGTTCGTCCGGACGATGGCCCAGGTGATCCCGAACAGTCCGATGGTGGCGAGTCCTGCATCGAGGATGTCCAGGCGCGGGTGGCCGCCGTAGCTTTCGCGGACACGCAGCAGCGCGATCGGGATCAGCGCCAGGCCAACGGGGAGGTTGATCCAGAAGATCCAGTGCCATCGATCGCCTGCACGACGGCGCCGTGCGGGAGCACCAGCCTCTGCTGGGACTGAGTAAGGGGAGATCGGGGCCGAGGCGTTAGCCGGCGACGCCTGCTTCTTGAGTCTGTCCGCTGCCGCCCGGTGACTGCTCGAGCATGCTCTTGAGGTTGGAGAGCTTGATCGGCCAGCCGTAGTTGATGAGCTCAAGCACCGTGCTGCCGGGCTCGAAGTCGTCATGCACGACCGTCAGCTTGACCTGGTCTCCATGCGGTTCGATAGTGAACGCGACCTTCGAGCGCCGCTCACCGGCCGCGCGCGTGATTATGTCCTCGCTGAGCCCGACGACCGCGGCTAGCTCGGGCGTGAACGTGTGGAACGTGAACGCCAGCCGGCGGTACGGCTCGCACTCCAGGATGATCTGGTCGGGATGTTCGATCTTCAGGCCGTCTTGGTCCCAGATGTACATCGATCCAGCCTTCCAGTCGGATTCGATCGCGAATCCGAGATAGCGGCGGCAGAAGGCGGGTTCGGTCAGTGCCTGCCACAGGCGCTGCGGAGTGGCCATGCTTCACGTTCAGGCAGCCTGGCGATCTCCTCGCGGACGGCCGGGACGATCTCCTGGGCCCAGCGCGCGAGCGCGACCCGGGCCGGCGTCGAGCTCGGCAACATTAATCGCGGCGGCGGGCAACGTGCAGGACGGCGCCCCAGTGGCGCCGCAGCGTCCGGTCCGGGCGGCGGCTCAGGCGCTGCCGGATCTCGGTGTACAGACGGTCACGCTGCCAGTCGCTCATCGCGATGTGCCCGGAAAAGGTGCTGAGGAGGTCGATATACTCCTCGGCGTCATAGCGGCGCTCCCAGTCGAAATGCCGGACGTAGGTGAGGTCGAACAGGCCGCTCGCCGCGATCTCGTCGCCGCAGGTGGGGAGTTCGCCGGGCCGGGGCCAGGCGGCGCCGGGCGGCAGCCCTTCCCCGATTTCCTCGTAGACATCCTGGATCTCGCGGAAGAACGGATCTCCGCCATCCAGGAACACATGCTCGGCCTTCCAGATAGCGAGGTGGCCGCCGGGGCGCAGTGCCTCCCAGGCCCGGACATAACGCTGCACGGGATCGATCCAATGCCACGCCGTGGCGGCGTACACGAGGCCGAACCGCTCAGCTGGGCGGGGCCGCCAGTCCTCGAACGATCCCTCGATGATCTCGACGTCGAGTCCCGCGAGATTAGCGCGCGCCGCGGCCGCCAGGTCCGCGCCGAGTTCGACGCAGGTGATGCGGAAGCCGCGCCTCGCCAGGGGGAGGGTGGCCTTGCCGGTGGCGCAGCCCACCTCCAGCAAACGGTCGCCGGCGTGCAGCGCCGCGACAGTGACGAGGGTGTCGAAGAGTTCGGCCGGGTATTCCGGGCGCGCGCGGTGATACGACGCGGCCACGCTCTCGAAGGTCCGGCGCAGGCTTTCCCGGGCGCTCTCGGATGTCACCGGATCAGGATGCCCAAACCGGCTCGTCGACTCGCGGGGATACCTGTGCCACCCCGCTCCCGTTCGGAAACCATGTAGCCGAACGAGGGCTGCGTGGCAGGATCCGGAAGGCCGCGGCGGGCTGGCAGTCCGGAAACTCGCGATATAACTTGTTTAGCGCCTATGCCGCATGTATATTCGGCTACGAATATACGCTACAGGACAAATGGAAGGCCAGGCACCCGGCGATGGCAGGCAGGCGGAAGCTGACGAACCCGCTCGGACTGGCCGTGCTGGCTTTCCTGATGACAGGGCCGATGCACCCCTACCAGATCGCCCGCGTCCTGAAGTACACCGGCAAGGATGACTCCATAAAGATCCGCTACGGCTCGCTCTACACCGTCGTGCAGGACCTGGAGAAGCGCGGCTTCATCGAGGCCGAGGGCACGGCGCGGGCGGGTCACCGGCCTGAACGCACGGTCTACCGGCTTACCGCCGATGGCCGCCGCGAGGTCCAGGAGCGCCTGCGTGAGCTGATGAGCGAGCCGGTCAAGGAGTACCCGGTCTTCGCGGCGGTGCTGTCCCTGGTGACGTCGCTGCATCCGGATGAGGTGCCGGGGCTGCTCCGGCACCGGCTGTCGGTGCTGGAGATCGAGATCGCGTCCACCCGCGCGGCCATCGACGAAGCCGTCACGGGCCAGGGCCTGCCCCGGCTCTTCGTGCTGGAGACCGAGTACATGCTCGCGATGAAACGGGCGGAGGCCGAGTGGGTGCGGGGCCTGCTGAAGGAGCTTGCCGACGGCTCGCTCGCCGACGTCAAGATCTGGCGCACAGTGCGGGAGACCGGGAAGTTCCCCGAGGAACTGCTCGATGCGGACTGGGCCAAGGGGGCTCAGGAGATGCTCAGCCTACGGGAGGCCGATGAGCCTGAATAACAGCGACACCTAAACCAAGACACCCCGGCAGGGTGCCCCTCTCCGCCAAGATCCGGAGCACCGCGCCGGGGCCGCGACACCACCGAGCCGAAGCTTGCGGTGGGGCACGTCCCAGGCTACCTGGCATGCCTCCGCCGGCCGGTTCGGCGCACGTGAGAAACCATCGACCGGAGGAGCAGTACAGTCATGCCTTCTACCGCGGGAAACCACGCCGCCCCGACGGCGGAAAGCACCGCCCAGACGGGGGGATCCAACGCCCCGGCGGGACACGGTGCAGCCATCGAGGCCCATGGCCTCATCAAGACCTACCCTGTGCGGGGCAAGCGGGACGGCGTCCGGGCCCTGGACGGGCTCAGCATCACCGTGCCGCGCGGCACCGTGTTCGGCCTGCTGGGGCCGAACGGCGCGGGCAAGTCCACCACTATCAAGATCCTCACCACACTCGCCCGGCCGGATCAGGGGACCGCCCTGGTCGAGGGCATCGATGTGCTGCGCCGGCCGGACCGTGTCCGGGACGTGATCGGCGTCGTGGCGCAGCGGTCGGGCAGCGACCCGATGGCCACGGGGCGGGAGAACCTCATCCTGCAGGGCCGCCTGTACGGCATGGGCGGCGCGGCCGTCCGGTCCCGCGCTGAGGAGCTGCTGGCCCGGTTTGACCTGGAGGGCGCAGCCGGCCGCCTGGTCAAGACGTACTCCGGCGGCATGCAGCGCCGGCTGGACGTGGCCCTCGGCCTGATGCACCGCCCCGCAGTGCTGTTCCTGGACGAGCCGACCGCGGGGCTGGACCCGGAGGCCCGGGCCGCGATGTGGCAGGAAATCTCCCGGCTGGCCGGTGACGAGGGCATGACCGTGCTGCTGACCACCCACTACCTCGAGGAGGCGGACCGGCTCGCCACCCGGCTGGCGATCGTCGACCGGGGCCGGGTGGTCGCCGAAGGCACGCCGGACGAGCTCAAGGGCGAGCTGCGCGGCGACGCGGTTCACCTGGAGCTGCCCGCCGACTCTGACCCAGCGCTGGTCGGCCAGGTGCTGACCCGGCTGCCCGCGGTGCGGGACGTGCGGGTATCCGGCCGGAACATCAGCGCCCGCAGCGACGACGGCGCGGCCGCCGTGCCGGGCATCCTCGCAGCGCTCCAGCAGGCCGGCGTGCCCGCCGCCGCCGTGACCGTCGCCCGGCCGTCGCTGGACGACGTGTACCTGCGGCACACCGGGCGCCGCTACAGCCAGGCGGAGGCGGGCGAGTCCGCCGCCGTGGACGCGAGGGAACTGATCACCGAGGGGATGAGCAACTGATGGCACCCACAGAACTGACCACCGCTCCGGGCCGGGTCCGCGCGGGTCGGCGGCCCCCGGCCGGCCCTCGCGGTGGTGCCGGGCACGTCGGCACCACGCTCGCACACACCTGGTACCTGACCGGACGGAAGCTGCACGCGGTGGCGCGGCAGCCAGCGTTCATCGGGATCAGCCTGATCCAGCCCGTGATCTGGCTGTTCCTCTTCGGCCAGCTGTTCAGGAAGGTCATCGACATCCCCGGGTTCGGCGCGGGCGGCTCCTACCTGGACTACCTGATCCCGGGCATCGTCGCGATGAACGCGATGAACGGCAACATGTTTGCCGGGATGAACACCATAGACGAGATCGACCGGGGAACGCTCAACCGGTTCCTCGTCTCGCCGGCCAACCGGATCGCGCTGATGAACGCGAACGTGGCGGAACTTGCTGTGACCACCACCGCCCAGTCGGTGATCATCCTGCTGCTCGGCCTGGCCGGCGGCGCGCACTATCCGGGCGGCGTGGCCGGGGCCGCCGTGGTGGCCGTGGCGTCGATCCTGGTCGGCGCGGTCTTTGGGATGCTGTCGAACGCGGTCGGCATGCTGGTCCGGCAGCGCGAGGCGATCATCGGGATCAACGTCTTCTTCATGCTGCCGCTGACGTTCCTGTCCTCGGCGTTCATGCCGGCCACGCTGATGCCTGGCTGGATGCGCGGCATCGCCGCGTGCAATCCGGTCAACTGGGCGGTTCAGGCGGGCCGGGCGTCGCTGAACGCGGGCACCGACTGGGCCGGCGTCGCGGCCCGGATGGGCGGCCTGCTGGCGCTGGCTGTCGTGTGCGTGGCCGTGTCGGTCGCGACGTTCCGCTCGTACCAGAAGAGCGTCTGATCCGCACCATCGGCCCCGGGGACCTCGGGGGCCCCCGGGGCCGGTGTGGCCGAAGGGCCGTGCGGCCGAAGGCGGCCGGGCCGGGCCGGATATCGTCGGCGTGTGCGATTCGCGATCTCCATCCCGCAGGATTTCACCGACGACAGCTTCGATCACGACGCGTTCGCCGCCTACCTGGCGCGGGCCGAGGAGCTCGGCTTCGAAAGCGCATGGACGATGGAGCAGGTTATGGGCAGAGTGCCGCGCCTGAGCCCGCTCGAGACCATGACATATGCGGCCGCGTGTACGCGGCGGCTGCGCATCGGCTGCTCCGTGTTCGTCAGCCCGCTGCACATCCCCGTCCACCTGGCCAAGAGCATCGCCACGCTGGACCAGCTCAGCCGCGGCCGGCTGGAGGTGGGGTTCGGCACCGGCGGGCGGGGCCGGATGTTCCCGGCGTTCGGCATCACCCCGGACGGCCTCGCGTCCCGGTTCACCGAGGGGCTACGGCTGATGCGGGTCTGCTGGACCGAGCCGGAGATCACCTTCGACGGGCGGTTCTGGCAACTCGACGGAGCGGCCATGGAACCCAAGCCGTTCCAGAAGCCGTATCCGCCCGTCTGGCTCGGCGGCAGCGCACCGGCCGCGGTGCGGCGGGCGGCCCGGATGGCGGACGGCTTCTTCGGCGCCGGATCGACGACCACTGAGCAGTTCGCCGGCCAGGTGCAGGTCCTGCGGGAGGCGCTCGCGGAAGAGGGCCGGGACGCGGCCGGCTTCCCCGTCGCCAAACGGGTCTACATCACGGTGGACGACGACGCTGAGCGCGCCAGCGACCGGATGGCTGCCGTGCTGGTGCGCGTGTACGGCGAGACCTTCGGGTCGACGCTGCTGCCCGTCGCGGTCACAGGACCGCCGGAAGCCTGCGTGCGGGGACTGCGCGAAGTGGCGGACGCGGGCGCGGAGCTGATCCTGCTCACCGTGCTATCCGACGATGCCGCGCAGATGGAGCGGCTCGCCGCCGAGGTCATACCTCAGGTGTGATACAAGGGATGACGTGGATCTGCTGAGGATATCCGTGCCGTCGCGGGAATCCAGCGGCGCGCCATACACGCTGGTAGAGCTCACCGGCGAGGCGGACGCGACCAACCTCCAGCAACTGCGTGAGGCACTGGAGTCGGAGGTGGCGGCGCGCCCGCGGATGCTTATCGTCGACCTTTCCGGGCTGAACTTCATGGATTCCTCGGCGCTGCGCGTGCTGCTGCACGCCAGCCGGGAGCTGGACCGGGAAGGAGGCGTGCTCGGGCTGGCCGGCCCGCATGGATCCGTGGCCAGGGTGCTGCGTTTCACGAGGGCCGATCAGCTCGTCCCCTTGTACGACAGCGTGCAGCAGGCGGCGGCTGGCTAGGCCGGCGAATTTGAGGACGCCAGGGGCCCGGGTCCGGAACTGTCCAAATCCCTCGCTGCGCATATACCCTTTGCGAGTGGCTACGCCCCTTACCCCAGCATTGGGGGCAGCGGACAAGCTGCGGGATATTCAGTCCATTACCGACGCCGCGCTGTCCCACCTTGACGCCGACGAGCTGCTGGCTGAGCTGCTCGACCGGCTCAAGGACGCGCTGCGCGCCGACACCGCCGCGGTACTGCTGCTTGACCGCTCGGCGCAGCAGCTCATCGCGACGGCAGCGAGCGGGATCGAGGAGGAGGTCATACAGGGCGTCCGCATCCCGGTCGGGAAAGGCTTCGCCGGCCGCATCGCCGCGCAGCAGCAGCCGGTGATCCTCGACCACGTCGATCACACGAACGTGCTCAACCCGATCCTGCTGGAGAAGGGGATCCGGTCGCTGATCGGGGTGCCGCTGCTGGCCAGCGGGACGGTTATCGGAGTGCTTCACGTCGGCTCGCTGGGTGACCGGATATTCACCACCGACGATGTGGCGCTGCTCCAGATCGCCGCCGATCGCGCCGCCCTGGCGGTGCAGTCCCTGCGGGCCCGGGCTGATCGATCCGCCGCCGCGGCCCTGCAGCGCAGCCTCCTTCCCCCGGCACTGCCCGCCGTGCCCGCGGTGGAGATGGCCGCTCGTTATGTGCCCGGCAAAGGTGCGGTCGGCGGCGACTGGTATGACGTCTTCACGCTCCCGTCCGGTGAGCTGTGCGTGGTGATGGGCGACGTGGCAGGTTCCGGCCTGCAGGCGGCGGTCACCATGGGCCGGATGCGCAGTGCCCTGCGCGCGTATGCGCTGGAAACCCGTGACCCGGGTGAAGTCCTGTGCAGGCTCGACCGGAAGATGCAGTACTTCGAGCCCGAGGCCATGGCTACGCTGCTGTACGCGGTGCTCGACCTGGCATCGGGGAAGCTGCGGATATCGTCGGCCGGCCATTTCCCGCCCGTCATCGCGGTGCCGGGGCAGCCCGCCGCCCTGGCCGACATCGTCGCGGACGTCCCGATCGGCGTGGCGGATGTGCCGCAACGGCAGGTCACCACGCTGCAGGCCGAGCCGGGCACGCTGCTGTGCTTCTTCACCGACGGCCTGGTGGAGCGCCGCCATTCGCCGCTGGACGACGGCCTGCGCCGGCTGTGCGAGACGGTTTCGCCGGGGACGCCCGATGGTAACTGCGTCTCCGTGATGAGGGCGCTCGTCGGAAGAGGGCCCGTCACTGATGACGTCGCGCTTCTCATCCTCCGCTGGCAGCCCGGCGGCGCGAGGACCCTTGATGATGCCCGGTGATGCCCGCCACGGCGCTACCAGGCCGGCGGCCGTATCCCACGGCCGCGGTCACGGCGTGAGGACCACCTTCTCGCAGTTGTCCTTCTTGTGCTTGAAGATGTCGTAGCCGTGCGGGGCCTGGGCCAGCGGCAGCCTGTGGGTGATCACGCGGGCCGGATTGATCCGGCCGCGCTGGATGAGTTCCAGCAGCGGCTTCATGTAGCGCTGCACGTGGCACTGGCCGGTGCGCAGCGTCAGCCCCCGGTTCATCCACGCGCCGGCCGGGAACTTGTCGATAAACCCGCCGTAGACACCGATGACGGAGACGATGCCGCCGTTGCGGCAGCTCAGGATCGCCTGGCGGAGCGCGTGCGGGCGGTCGGTCTCGGCCCGGGCGGCCTGCTTCACACGGTCATACGAGCCGATCAGGTGGCTCCCGTGGGTGGCCTCCATCCCGACCGCGTCAATGCACTTGTCCGGGCCCCGCCCCCCGGTGAGCTCCAGGAGCTCAGACCGGACGTCCACCTCCTCGAAGTTCACTGTCGTGTACCCCGCCTGCTCCGCCATCCGCAGCCGGTAGGGCTCCTTGTCGATGGCGATGACCCGGTCAGCGCCGAGCACCCGGGCGCTGTCCATGGCGAACTGGCCAACGGGGCCGGCGCCCCAGACGGCGACCACGTCGCCCGGCTTGATCTCGCACATCTCGGCGCCCATGTAGCCGGTGGGCAGGATGTCGGACAGGAACAGCACTTGCTCATCGGTGAGGTCCGGGCCGACCCGGAGCGGCCCGACATCGGCGAACGGCACCCGCGCGTACTGCGCCTGGCCGCCGGCGAATCCGCCGGTCAGATGGGAGTAGCCGAAGATGCCGGCGGTCGGGTGGCCGAAGAATTTCTCCGCCAGCCCGGCGTTCGGGTTGGTGTTCTCGCAGACTGAGTACAGCCCGGCCTGGCAGGCGGTGCAGGCGCCGCAGGCGATCGGGAACGGCACGACGACCCGGTCGCCAACCTTCAGCTTGGCCGGGTCGACGCCGCTGCCGACCTCCACCACCTCACCCATGAACTCATGGCCGAGCACGTCGCCTTCCTGCATGGTCGGCACATAACCGTCGAGCAGGTGCAGATCGGAACCGCAGATGGCGGTTGAAGTGATCTTGATGATCGCGTCGCGGCTGTTCAGGATGGCCGGGTCAGGCACGTCCTGGACCTCGACCTTGTTCGGCCGCACCCAGCAGTTCGCCTTCATGCACGTACCTCCTCGAGCTCGTCGGCCGCCAGCGGACGGGCCGGATGCTGCGGAAACTCATGGCGTGCGCGCTTGCCGGCCGGCGCGCCCTCGGATCGGACGACCTCGCCCGTCTCGGCAACCTGCTTGAAGCGGCGCAGGTCGTCGTCGAGCTGCTGCCGTGGGTCCTCGCCGAGCAATCGCGCCATGAACTGACCGAGACGGCCGCCGGGCAGCGCGTACCGCATCCGCACATGCACCTCGGTGCCGCGCCCACCGGGAGCCGCCAGGAAACTCACCGTGCCCTCGTTCCAGATGTCCGGGTTATCGATCGAACGCCAGGCGATCCGCTCGCCCGGCACGTCCTCGGTGATCTCGGCGTCCCACTCGATGTGGCGGCCGTCAACCGGGACCGCCCGCCAGTGGCTGGTTCGCTCGCCGGTGACGCGGACCTCGTCCAGGTGCGCCATGAAGACCGGCAGGCTGGCCAGCTGCCGCCAGCGGTCGTACACCTTCTGGGGAGGCTCGCTGACCGTTGTGGTGCCGGTCGTCTCAGTTACGCGAGACCGGGACCGGGTGATGGCGGCGTAGGTATCGATCGCGGTGATCGCGGCGACGGTGGCGGTGGCGGCCACGGTGCGGCGCCGGTCCCAGCTGCTTCGGTCCCGCAGGGAGCTCCCTAGCATGGCCAGGTCCATGACGTCGCCGCCGACGCGGGCCCACAGCCATGCCGGGCTGGTCAAGGCCAGCAGCCCGCCGGCGGCGGCAAGCTCCCGCACGCCCACGAGCGCCGCGGCGGCGCAGCGGCCAGGTGCGTCATCGATACCGAGAGCCCTGACGAAACCGCCGGGCCGGAGCAGCGGGGGTATTCCGAGGCCGAGGCTGAGCCAGCCGAGGGACCGCGTGAGACGGTCGCCGCTGGCTGTCCGGGATTGATGTGTCACAAGATGCTCCAGACGACGTCGGTGTTCGGCTTATATGCCGATTGGCGCTACCCGGGCCGGGCGGTCTGAAACGGCGGGCGCGCTTGTTGCGCCAGGTCAGGCCCGGTCGGGTGTCAGCCGTGCCCCTGGGCGGCCAGGCCGGCCAGGGTGATGTCGACGACGTCGCGGAGGAAGTGGTCGCTGAGCGGGGCGTGGCCGTGTAGCAGCCGGTGATAGAGCGGGCCGTAGAGCAGATCGAGCCCGACCTCGACCTTCGTGCCGGCGCGGATTTCACCGCGCTCGATGGCCCGGCGGAAGATCGCGCGCGCTTCCTCGCGGCGCGGCTCGACGAAGCGCGCGCGGTACTGCTCGGCGAAGGCGGGGTCCGT
>DASQVO010000347.1:0-5668 GCA_035640715.1 Streptosporangiaceae bacterium | reverse complement strand
CGCCCGTTCCCCTGATGCCATGAACCCGGCCCCCGGTGTCCCGCCCGAAATGGATGCTGGCCGAGCTGAAGCGCGCCCCCACGGCGAGCGCGGCCACTGCGTGCCCGGCCTCATGCCAGGCCGTCACGACGGCAGCCTTCCGGGCCGGCACAAAGGTGGCAAAGCCGCGCTCGTAACGCTGCCTGACCCATTTGTCGTGCACGACGGACTCGTCGTCGTAACGGATGACTCGCCTCAGCTCCGCCTGGATCGCGGCCAGGTCGCGTTTCTCCGATGGCTTCACGAAGGAGATGACCGCCCCTGGCCAGGTGAGCGTCCGGCCGGCCAGTGCCGGCCAGTGAATGCAACGATCCGGATGCAGAGGATCCAGCGCGCCGATCTTACCGCCATAGGGCGGCGGCAAGGCGGCTCTGCATCGTGACAAGGATAGGCAAATCTGGGCAGGATGGAGCGCGTGAAAGATTGGGTGGCTTGGCACGCGGCCTATGACGACCCCTCGTCCTCGCTGAGCGTGCGCCTGCGGCTGGTCCGGGCGCACCTGTCGGAGGCGATCCACCGGGCGCCCGCCGGCCGGGTCCGGCTACTCAGCCTCTGCGCCGGGCAGGGACACGATGTCCTCGGAATCCTGCCCGGTCATCCTCGCCGGGACGATGTCTCCGCGGTCCTGGTGGAGGCCGATGCGTACAACGCCGGGCTCGCCATGCGGCGGGCCGCTGAGGCGGGGTTGCCGCAGGTAGAGGTGCGCCGCGCGGACGCGAGCCGGGTCGGCAACTTCGCCGACGCGGTGCCGGCCGACGTGCTGCTGCTGTGCGGCATCTTCGGCAACGTCAGCGAGCAGGACATCAAGCGCACCATCGGTGCGGCGCCTGCCCTCTGCGCGCCCGGCGCCACCGTCATCTGGACCCGGCACCGCCGGGCACCGGACTTGACGCCGCACATCCGCGCATGGTTCGCGGAAGCCGGCTTCAACGAGATCACCTTCGATGCGCCCGCCACATCCGCCATGACCGGCGTCGGGGTCAGCCAGCTCGGCGATGTCCCGGCCGTCACCTTGCCGAGCCAGCCGCTGTTCACCTTCCGCGCGGCCTGACCTGGGCGATCACAGGTGCGACGGCACTAATCCGAGTCGTACCGGAAGCCGTCGAGGAAGCGGCGGAAGAGACCGCCCTCCCGTGACAGCGGCGGCCCCGGCGGGGGTGCCATGGGGAGTTCCCGTGCGATGGGCTCGCTGTAGTCGGCCCGTGCGATGGCATCCACGATCTGGGCCTCATCGAACGCCTCGGAGCCGGGGATCTCGGGAACGAAGCCGACAAGGTCGCCGTCGAGCAGGACCTCGGCTTCCAGGCCTGTCGTGCCTTCCATACCCCAGAGCGCCTCCCGGCCGTTACCCGCCGGGACTCGCACCCCATACAAGTCGATCCCGGCCTTCTTCAGGTGGGCGTCGATGCCGCGATCCCTCAGCGCGTCAGCCACCCGCCGGGCCCGATTCTCGTCCATTCATCCAGATTAACGGTAATGGTCCGGCTTCCAGGTCAGCGCAGCCCGCAGACCAGCCGATACGGGCGGCCCGGCCAGAACGGCCACTCTCCGGCCGGCGGCACCGGCCATCATGGCCGTACTACCGGCCGGGGCTATTGAGCGACGGTAGCAATGAACCTGGAGTACCCCGGGCACGGGCTCCTGGCCGGGAGCAGGGTGGGGAGGGTGTCGCGAGCTCCGGCATCCGCCATGCCGCGGCGGCCTGGGCGACGACCTCGGCCGCATTTCGCAGGCGGGAACGGTCAGGGATAGAGCGGCCGCTGAGGAAGCTGCGCACGATTTGCTTGACAGCGGGGGCGCCGAGGATGCCGCCGTGGAGACCGGGAACTACCACCGCAGCCGCTGGCAGGCTGCAGGCGGGGAGGGTGAGGCTGTCCGCTAGCGGGACGACGGCGAGCCACCGGAGCGGATGGCGGCGGGTGCCGCGGGCCGCGTCGTCCGCGTACAGCGCGCCGCTGCTGTCGACCGAGTCGATCAGCCGTTCGGCGCCGGGGGTGCCGAGCGGGGATAGCACGCCGATGAACCAGACGACGGCGTGCAGCGCGTAGCCGGGCACGGCCCCGCGGCCGCCCTGGTTCCCGGCCGGGTAGCTGACCTGGCCAGGGGCGACAATCGGGCTGAGCAGCACGATGGATCCGACGGACGCGTGCGGATGCCTGGCCAGCATTGCGTAAAGGCCAAGGGTGCCCTCGCTCTCGGCCACCAGGTCGATCGGCTGTCCGGTGTCGCGGTGCAGTCGCTGCACCTGTGCGGCGATACGGTCGCCTAGCACCGGCAGCGGCAGGTTACTGGCTGCTGGCGGATATGGGAGGGGCCTGCCCCGGGCATCCAGCCCGCGGTAGGAGAACTGCTGGACGATGCCGCCTGGGATGCTGCCCTGCAGCGCGGGCGCCCCAGTGCAGCAGGAGGATCCGAATCCCTGGATCTCAAGCACCACCGGGCCCCGCGCGGTGCCTGGCGCACGTGATGCCGGCCTGGCCTGCCCAGTTCCCGGCACCGTTAGCGCCGCTGCCGCCCGGGCGATCTTAGCGTGCGAGCCGGCCGCCACCACGAACCCCAATCTGGTCACGCCGACGACGAGCGCGAAGGCCAGGACAGCCGCGACGGGCGCGAGCGGGATCCGCCTGGCAGACAGCCGGAGGCGGTGCGCCAGGCGTGGCGCCGCGACCGAGGCGGTCACGCTATACCAGGCACGCGCGTTGATGACTCCGCCTACGCCGGCCACGGGCACCGCCCAGGCGCCGGGCAGTCGGCTGACTATCACTGCCTCTAGCGACAGCGCGGCGAAATCAGCGATCAGCCACCCGGCCGCCCGGGGCGGCGGCAGCATCCGCCACCAGCGGGCGACACCGCCGTGGCTGAGCAGCAGCGCGAGCAGCACCATCAGCGGCAGCACGCCTAGGAATGGCCAGGAGAACGGCAGCAGCGCCACCCCGAACGTGAGCGCCACCAGCGGCGCCATCAGCAATCCCGCGCACAGGGTCAAAACTGCGCCGGAGCCGAGGAATACCATCAGCCGCGGCCGGGTCTGCCCGCGCGGCCAGGCCAGCCAGGCCAGCGCCGCGTCCAGGGCGCTTCGCGCCGCCATCACCGCGATCAGGGCCACGGCGAAACCCAGCCATGCCCCGCCGGATCGGAAGAGCCATCTCAGGTCGTGAAACACTGCAAGCGGAGCCAGGGCGGTCACCTGGGGAGCCAGCACCCTTGCCGCCGGGGCTACGGCACCGACCACGGCCGACTCGGCCATGGGCACGGCCGAAGCCACGACGATCAGGCCCCGGTGGGCGGTGAAGCCCCCGCCATTGGCAGCAGTGACAGCATGACGCAGGCGGATACGGCGCCCTGGCGCGTAGCCACGCACTGTGCTGTGGCCTCAGCCGTATCCCAGGATGCGACCGCGCTTGCTCATCGCGCGTTGCACCCCGGCACGTCCGGTGGGCGTGCGGCTGGCGTCGCCGCGGCACTGCGCAGACCGTCCAGAGCGATATCGATGAACCGGTTGCAGGCTTGCGGTGCCGCGTCGGCGGTCAGTTTGACCAGCCCGGCGTTCGCCATCAGCAACAGTACGACGTCCTCAGGCATGAAGTCCGCGCGCAGCGCGCCGCTGGCGCGCGCACGGTCGGCGATTTGAACAAAGTCCTCGTGGGAGCGTGCCCGCAGTTGGTCCAGCTCAGGCGCGCCGGTGACCTCTGTGATGAACAGGTCCGCGAGGCCGCGGTTGGCCGCCTGCAGCTGGCACAGGAACCTGACGTGCGCGGCGAATCCGTGCCAGGGGTCAGGGTCATCCAGTGCCTGCGCACCCACGTCTATGACCCGGCGCAAGGTGTCGGCGAACACCGCGACGGCGAGCGCGCAGCGAGACGGGAAGTGCCGGTAGAGGGTTGGCATTGCCGACCCCGGCGAGCCTGGCGATCTCGTCGAGCGGCGCGTCCAGCCCCCGCTTCCCGTACAGCTCGCGGGCGGCTTCGATGATCGCTTGCCGGTTGCGGGCAGCGTCGGCCCGGAGGCGGATGTCACGAGCCTGTGGTAAGGCCATGGCAATAGCGTACCCATAAGCAGGGATCACTCCCCGTTTCTGCTAGAGCCATGCCCAAGAAACCTTGTTCGGTTATGGGCGTTCCCGAGATGTTCGTCCAGCTGATCACGATTCGTGACACACAGCCAGCACACTACTGCTATGAGTTAGCAAACTGCTGCGAGGAGGAGGATCATCGCTTTAGCGGGGAAGGGATAATCCACATGATCGACGGAGGCCATCACTCGGAAGCTCCCATGGGACGTGTACCTGTTAGGCTGCGCGCCGCCGTTCGCCTCACCGGCATCCTGGCCGGGGTACTCATCTTCGGGTTCTTGTTCGCCACCTCGATGATGTGGGCCTTCCGCGCGCCGTCCCCCCACGACATCCCGGTCGCGGTCGTCGGTCCGTCGCCGGTGGTCACGCAGATCCAGGCCGCGCTCGGCCAGCAGGCGCCGGGGGTTTTGCAGCCCATACCGTACCCGTCGGTCTCGCTCGCCAGGCAGGCCATCATGGACCGGCACGTGGATGCGGCGTTCGCCCTTCCCGCTGCCGACCCGGGGGGCGGGAAACCGCGGGCACAGGTGATCGTGGCCTCTGCCATCAGCCCGTTGATGGCCGATATGATCTCTACGGCATTCACCCATGTCGCCGCGGCGATGGGCGCGGGCGTTGCCGTCCAGGACATCGCCCCGCTGCCCGCCGGGGATCCATCCGGGGTCTCCCCGTTCTATTTCGCCATCGTGCTGCTCCTCCCGAGCTTCATCGGCGGAGTCCTGATCACCTTTGCTACCAAGCGCACCGCCATCGCCCTCAAGATGGCCGGGGCCGTGACGTTCGCCGCATGCCTGGCTGCCGCTGACGTGGCGGTCGCGGACGGGCTGCTGGGCGCCCTGACCGGCCACGCAGCGGAGCTCTTCGGGGTCGGGGTGCTCACCTCGCTGGCCTTTATCGCGTCAGTCGTCGCCCTGGGGCGCGTGCTCGGCGCCCCCGGCATCGGGCTGGCCGCGCTTACCTTCTTCGTCGCCGGCCTCCCCACAAGCGGCGGCCCCTCCGGGCTTCCCTTCCTGCCAGCGGTCTACCGCTTCGTCGGCGATGGGCTGCCGCCAGCCAACGCGGTGACCGCCGCCCAGAACGTGTCCTACTTCGGGGGGCACGCGATCAGCGTCCCGCTAGGTGTGCTGGCCGCCTGGGCCGGCGGCGGACTCGCCGTCCTGGCCGCCGTCATGGCGGCCGAGCATCTGGGCGCCCCGGTACGTGCGGGTGCCCGCTCGCGAGGCCTCAAACATGCGGCACCCCGCGCCCGGGCCGATCCGGCCACGTCGGCTCCCCCGGAACCGCAGCCCCGTGCGGCCGTGACACCCGCCGGAGTGACAGGCCGGACCACAGCACATCCAGGACCCGCTGCCGAGTTCGGGGGGATCGTGCGCACGCCCGATGGCAGCCCATTGCCGTCCGGGGCGATCACCGTCGTCACGACCGAGGGCCGGCAGGTCGCGCACACCGGCCTGGACACTGCCGGGCGATATCGGGCAGCGGTACCGGCACCCGGTTCCTACACCGTGATCGTCACCGCAGCCGAATACCAGCCTGCCGTAGCAGTGGTCACCGTGA
>DASQVO010000346.1:0-21779 GCA_035640715.1 Streptosporangiaceae bacterium | reverse complement strand
CTCCTGGGGAATCAGGTCGGGCGGAAACTTCAGTGAGGCCGGAAGCCGCCGATACGCGGGCCTGGAAGCGGCCGATACAGGTGTGCCCGGTGCCGCCGGACAAGGCGGCACCGGGCACTGTTCCGCCGTCAGCAGCCGGGGCGGAGATGAATAGATCGGACCTAAATAAGGACGGTGCGCGGTCAGGGCAGGGCCGACGCGGATTGCAGCGCCGCAGGGCCGTGCACGAAGTCCGGGTCAACCTGGCCGGCCAGGTCCTCGCCGACGGCCTGGTTGGCCCACGCGTGCGCGTTCTTCAGGTGAAACTGGACGGCCTGGCGCTGATAGGCAGCCCAGTCCTTGCGGCACGCGTCGACAGCGCCACGCAGCACATCGAGCACCGCCAGGTTGTCTTCCTCGAGCTCCGTTAGCGCCAGCGCATGGCCCTGCTCCTGCGCCCGGACGAACCCGGACTGGCCGAAGCAGGCGAGCAGGTCATTCCCGACCTCCGTCCGCAGGTAGGCGACGTCCGCGGGAGCGGTCACCTTGTTGCCGACGACGGCCAGCGTGATGTCGTACCCCGCAGCGTGGTCACGGTACTGGCGGTAGACGGACACCCCCTTGCGGGTGGGCTCGGCGACCAGGAAGGTGATGTCGAAGCGGGTGAACAGCCCGGAGGCGAATGAGTCGGCGCCCGCGGTCATGTCGACCACGACGTACTCGCCGGGCAGGTCAACCAGATGGTTCAGGTACAGCTCGGCGGCGCCGACCTTGGAGTGATAACAGGCGACGCCGAGGTCGTCCTCGGAGAACGGCCCGGTTGCCATGAACCGCACAGCGCCGGCGTCGCAGGCCAGGCGGTCGTGCAGGAGGTCGTCGCCCAGGAGGCGGAGCAGCCGGGAGCCACGCCCGGGCGGCGTGGTCTTCACCATGGCGGCCGTGGACGAGATCCGCGGGTTGGTGCCGCGGAGGAAATCCTTGATCTCGTCAAGGTGCTCGCCAAGTGCAGGCACCGCCGCCGCCGCATCCTCGGTCATGCCGAGCGCGACGCCCATGTGCTGGTTGATATCCGCATCGATGGCGACGACCGGCGCGCCAGATGCTGCCAGGTGACGTGCGAAAAGGGCGGACAGCGTCGTCTTGCCGCTTCCCCCCTTGCCCACGAAAGCGATCTTCACCGTATCCCCATGATTGGAATGAATTTGACTTTCATTTTCATAAAAGACTGGCAGCGTGCCGTCCGGGGTGTCAAGCGGAACACGCAAAGCGAGGCACCACAGCGTCACTGGCAGTACCAGCCGCCACCGTTTCCCATGGTCGCGTGTCAAAACTGCATATATATGGCAAATCGGCCACAGTAATAGAAGACCGGCGCAATGCGCGCTTATGCGGCGGCGCCGACCGGCGCAGCCAGATCGGCGCGGACGGCCCTGGTCCGGCGCACGGCGGCCCAGGCGCGGCCAAATAGATAGAACGCCGCACCCATGACGCCGACGAAAAAGCCGAGCGGCCAGTTGGTCTCGTAGGATACGACGATCCCGGTCCACACCGTGACCAGCCCGAACGCAACGGACAGCGTCATCGCGAGGCCCGGCCTGCTGGTGAACGAGCGCGCCGCCGCTGCGGGGCCGATCATCAGGCTGAACATCAGCAGCGCTCCCACCACCGGCACGGTCATGCTGGTCGCGAGCGCCATGATGAGCAGGAAGGAGATCTCCATCCGCCGGGCCCGCACGCCCCGCGCCTCGGCGACCTCCGGCATCGCCGATGACAGCAGGAGCGGGCGGAACAGGACAATGATGGCGGCGATGCTCACCGCGCCCAGGCAGGCGATCGGCAGCACCTCGGCGGCGCTGACACCGAACACCTCACCGAACAGCAGTGAATACGTCTCCTGCGCATATTCGGTGCTCACGCTGACGAAGAGCGCGCCGAGGCCGAGCATCATGACCAGGGCCAGCGCCGTCGCCACGTCGTGCCGGGCGCGCCTGCCGGCCGCCCCGATGCCCAGCGCCCCGGCCACGGAGAACACGACGAGGCCGACGATGGTGTTGATGCCGAGCAGGCTCGCGCCGGCCGCGCCGGTGAACGCGCCGTTCGGTATCGCGTGAGCCGCGAACGTCGAGCCGCGCAGGACGGCGAAGAAGCCGACCACGCCCGCGATGACCGCCACGATCGTCGCCGCGATCCAGGTATTCATCATGAGGCCGGTGAACATGCCCGCTCCCTGGATCGTCCCGGCACGCGCAGATAGCTCAGGAGATAGAAGACGGCAACGAACCCGACGACGAAGAAGCTCACCGGCCAGCCGCGCCCGTGCGGCGGCCAGTAGTAGCTGTCGTAGGCCAGGATGATGCCCAGCCAGGTGGCGATCACGCCCGTCACCGCCGCCGTGGCCATCGCGCGGACCGGCCCCTTGGCGACGCGCAGTGCCGTCGCGGCCGGGCCGATCAGCAGCGCTGTGCTGAGCACGGCGCCGATCACCATTGCGGACAGCGACACGGACACGGCCAGGGCGATCAGGTAAGCAGCGCCGACGGCGCGCACCGGCACCCCCCGGATCGCCGCGATGTCCGGGCTCAGTGAGCTCAGCAGCAGGACCCGGGAGAGCGTGATGACGATAGCGAGTGCTATCAGGCCCGACGCGATGAGCGCGGGAACGGTCGAGGTGCTGATCACGAACATCGATCCGAAGAGGACCGTGAACGAGGCGCCGGTCGTGCTCGTCGTCACCGAGCCCAGGTAAAGGAAGAGAGCGGCCACGCCGAGCGCGGCGCCGAGGAGGACACCGGTCGCGACGTCCCGGCCGCGGCGGCGCTGGACCCCGATCATCTCGAGGAAGGCGGCGCCGCCGATACCGAACGCCAGGAAGCCCCAGAACTGGTTGAGGCCGACGAGGAAAGCCCCGGATCCGCCGGTTGCGGCCACGTCGGCGAGCGAGTGCCCGGCGAAGGACTGCCCGCGCGTCACCGTGAACACCCCCACCACGCCCGAGGTGATGGCGACGATGCCGCCGACAAGCGCTGCGACCCGGACGGGGCCGCTGGCCAGCAGCCCCGGCTCGAACACGTAGGTCAGGAAATGGCCCATGACGGCTCAGGCGACTCCGCTATCCAGGATGGCATCCGGCCGCTCCGCCACCGCGTCCCCGCCGCCGGGCCCGCCGGCCGAGCCCGCCACGATCAGCACCCGGCCGTGGACATGCAGCACGTCGACGTGGTGGCCGTACAGGCGGCTCAGCACCTCGCTGCGCAGGACCTCGTCCGTGCTGCCGACCGCGGCCCGGCCCGCCGCGACATAGACGATCCGTTCCATCACCTGCACGAGCGGGTTCATGTCATGCGCCGAGATCAGCACGGCGATCCGCTGCTCCCTGGCCAGCCGCGCGAGAACGGCGACGATCCCCTGGGCGCTGCGGATATCAAGGTTCGCCAGCGGCTCGTCCAGCAGCAGCAGCCTCGGCCGGCTGATCAGCGCGTGCGCGATCATCACCCGCTGCTGCTCGCCGCCGGACAGCTCGCCGACCCGGGCGTCGGCGTAGCGCTCCGCGCCGACAGCGCGGAGCGCCTCGGCGACCAGCTCGCGGCGCGCGCGGGAGGGGAACGGGATCCCGAGCCGGTGCCCGTCGATGCCGAGTGCCACCACGTCCCGGACGCGCAACGGCATGTCCGCCTCGATCAGCAGCTTCTGCGGGACATACCCGACCATCGAGCCGCCCCGGGCCCGCCCGGCCTTGCCGCGCGGAGTCCCGGCTATGGCCACCGTCCCGGATGTGGGCTGCTGCAGGCCCAGGATCACGCGCAGTAGCGTCGTCTTGCCGGCGCCGTTCGGGCCGATGAGGCCGGTGAACTCCCCCGGCCGGATGGTGAAGCCGACGTCCCGCAGGATCTCCCGGCCGGATAGCCGGACGCCGATCCCGTCTAGCCGGAGCAGCTCATCTGCGTCGCTGCCGGGTGCACGCCCAGGCATCACAGGTGCTCTGTCGATGTCTTGTTGACCACGGCCTTCTGAAGATCCTGCACTTCCGTCAGCATCCAGTGCTGGTAGTCATAGCCCGGCGTCGGCATCGTCTCGTAGACCCCCACCACCGGGATGCCGTTCTGGCGGGCCAGCGTGATGAACGATTGCGTCAGCGAACTCGTCACCTGCTGGTTGTACAGGAACGCCTTGACCTTGTGCTGGGTGAAGAGGCTCCTCTCCAGCGCGACGTTCTGGGCCGACGGGTCCACACCGTTCATGATGTTGGCCTGGAACGTGAAGGGCGTCATGTTGTCAGCGCCGGCCGCTTCGAGCATGTAGTCCGCCACTGGTTCCGTGGTCGCCACCGGGGTCCCGCCGTACTTCGTCTTGAACGCGGCGAGGGCCTGGTTCCACGAGGCCAGCGAGCTGATGAACGTACGCGCGTTGGCGCGGAAATACGATGCATGGGCCGGGTCGAGGGACGCCAGGTCATTCGCTATCGCATTCGCCACCACCGGCATCGTGGTCGGCTTGTACCACAGGTGCGGATTCGGCGTGTTGTCCGGGAGGCCAAGCAGCTTCTGCACGTCGATCACCTTGCGCTTGGAATTCGGCGCCGCGTTCTCGATCGTGTTCATGAACGTGTCGTAGCCGACGCCGTTCTGGATGACGAGCTGCGCGCTGCTGATCTCCTGCGCGACGCTGGAACTGGCCTCGTAGGTGTGCGGATCGGTGCTCGGATTGCTCATGATCGCGGACACCCGCACGTACTTCCCGCCAACCTGCTGCATGACGTTGGCATATTCATTTTCCGCGCCGACCGCCACGATCGTGCTGCCCGGCGACCCACCGGACGAAGGCGGCGTCGCCGCTGACGACGAGCACGCGCTCGCCAGCAGAGCTACGCCAACAGGCACGGCAGCAGCCAGGAACTTACCGCGGATACGCATTGCAGGAACTCCCGCTTCGAGTGGGAACGCTATGTCTATTCAAAAGTTCGCGCTATTTACGACCGCTGTGGTCGGCGGCGTGGCCAGTCGCACCGGCGGCTCGCACGGACCCAGGGACCTGCGCTCGCGAGCCGGTTCGAAAAACCTTTACATGCACGCGTTACCCGGCGGGCCGCTGACATGCGCCCGCCGACGTGCTCGTAATGATAATCATTTCTAATTTTTCCCGTCAAACCGGGCCTGCCGGGACCCGGCTCTGTCACCGGACGCACAGCTAGGGGCCGGATGGCCGGCCGGGGACACGGCGGCAGCGGCCAGCGCATACGTTACGAGAACCGCCTGGCAGGCTGTACCGTGCGGTTGTGACCACGTCGCAACCCGACCTGTCTGAATCTGCCGCGGAACGACCACCCGGTGGCAGTGCCGACCCGGGAGAACGCCGCACCGGAGCCCCCCGGGGAACCAAGGTGCGCGGGACGAAGCAGGCCGCGGCGCTTGCCGCGGCGCTTGAGAACCTTCCCGGCTTCTGCAGTGCCCAGCAGATCCACGCCGAGCTGCGGCGGCGCGGCGAGCACGTCGGCCTGACCACCGTATACCGCCACCTCCAGGTGCTCAGCGAGGAAGGCAGCGTCGACGCCATCCGCGACAACAGCGGCGAGACGCTGTACCGGCAGTGCGAGACCAGCGCCCACCACCATCACCTCACCTGCCGGATCTGCGGGAAAAGCGTCGAGGTCGAGGGCCGGGCCGTGGAGCAGTGGGCCGAACGAGTGGCGCGTGACGCCGGATTCACCGATGTGGGCCACACCGTGGAGCTCTTCGGGCTGTGCCCGGACTGTGCTGGCAGTGCCGGCCCGGGGGGGCGGCCCCCCGGAGCCTCCCGTTAGCCCCGCTGTGGTTCTGTCCGAGACACCCGCAATAAAGCGCCGGCCCCCGGGCCTGTACCGGTCCGGGGGCCAGTTTTATGCCGGGCGTGCGGATCAGGCAGCGATCGCCTGCTCCGCCGATGCAGGCTCCAGGGCGAGACGCAGCACGTCCCTGACGTCCGAGACCGGGTGCACGGTCAGCTTCTCCAGCACCTCGGCCGGGACATCATCGAGGTCCGGCTCGTTGCGCTGCGGGATCAGGACCGTCGTGATGCCGGCCCGGTGGGCGGCGAGCAGCTTCTGCTTGACGCCGCCGATCGGCAGGACCCGGCCGGTGAGGGACACCTCGCCGGTCATGGCCACGTCGTCACGCACCCGCCGCCCGGACAGCAGTGAGGCCAGGGCGGTGGTCATCGTGACGCCGGCGCTCGGGCCGTCCTTCGGCACCGCGCCCGCGGGCACGTGGATGTGCACGCCGCGATCCTTCAGGTCACCGACCGGAAGCTCCAGCTCCGCCCCGCGCGAGCGCAGGTAGGACAGGGCGATCCGCGCGGATTCCTTCATCACGTCGCCGAGCTGGCCGGTGAGCGTGACCCCGGTCTCGCCGGTCTCCGGGTCGGCCAGCGACGCCTCGATAAACAGCACGTCGCCGCCGGCGCCGGTGACGGCCAGCCCGGTCGCCACGCCCGGCACCGAGGTCCGGCGCTCGGACTCGCCGAGGCTCGTCTCCGGCGTAAAACGCGGGCGGCCCAGGTAATCCCGAAGGCCCTCCGCGCTGACCGTCACCGGCAGCGTCGCCTCACCCAGCGCCACCTTCGCTGCGATCTTCCGCAGCACCCGCGCGATCGCGCGCTCCAGCGAGCGCACGCCAGCCTCACGGGTGTATTCAGCGGCGAGCATATGCAGCGCGTCGTCGCTGATCATCACCTCGGACACCTCGAGCCCGGACTTCGACAGCTGCCGCGGCAGCAGGTGGTCGCGGGCGATGACGACCTTCTCGTCCTCGGTGTAGCCGTCGAGCTGCACCAGATCCATCCGGTCGAGCAGCGGCCCGGGAATGGTCTCCAGCACGTTTGCCGTAGCGATGAACACGACATCGGACAGGTCAAGCTCGACTTCGAGGTAGTGGTCGCGGAACGTGTGGTTCTGCGCCGGGTCCAGCACCTCGAGCAGCGCCGCCGATGGGTCGCCCCGGTAGTCGGCGCCCAGCTTGTCGACCTCATCCAGCAGCACAACCGGGTTCATCGAGCCGGCCTCCCGGATGGCGCGGACGATCCGGCCGGGAAGGGCGCCCACGTAGGTGCGCCGGTGGCCGCGGATCTCCGCCTCGTCACGGACCCCGCCGAGCGCGACCCGCACGAACTTCCGGCCCATCGCCCGGGCCACCGACTCGCCCAGCGACGTCTTGCCGACGCCGGGCGGCCCGACCAGCGCGAGGACGGCGCCGCTGCGGCGGCCACCCACCACGCCCAGCCCTCGCTCGGAACGGCGCTGACGGACGGCCAGGTACTCGACGATGCGTTCCTTGACGTCGTCCAGGCCGGTGTGGTCCTCATCGAGGATCTGCCGCGCCCCCGCGATGTCATAGGAATCCTCGGTCCGCACGTTCCACGGCATGTCGAGGATGGTGTCGAGCCAGGTGCGGATCCAGCCGGTCTCTGGCGAGGCATCCGGGGTCCGCTCCAGCTTGGCGACCTCCTTCAGCGCCGCCTGGCGCACGTCGTCGGGCATGTCGGCCGCCTCGACGCGGGCACGGTAGTCGTCCTCCTCGGTGGAGGGATCGCCGGTAAGGTCGGCGAGTTCCTTGCGCACCGCGGCGAGCTGCTGGCGCAGCAGGAATTCCTTCTGCTGCTTTTCCATGCCGTCGGCGACATCCTTGCGGATCGACTCCGCAACGTCCAGTTCGGCCAGGTGATCACGGGTCCACGCAGTGACCAGCTCAAGCCGTTCCGTCAGATCGGCGGTCTCCAGCAGCTGGAGCTTCTGCGCAGCCGTGAGGTAGGCGGCGTAGCCGGCCCGGTCCGCGATCGCCGACGGGTCATCGAGCTGCTGGATCATGTCCACGACCTGCCACGCACCGCGCTTCTGCAGGACCGCGATCAGCAGGGTCTTGTATTCCTTCGCCAGCTCGTCAGCGCGGGGGCCGCGCCCGGTCTCCTCGAGGACCGTGCCCTCGATCCATAGCGCGGTACCGGGGCCGGTCGTGCCCGCGCCGATCCGGACCCGGGCGACGCCGCGGACGACCGCGCCCGGCTCGCCGTTCGGCAGGCGCCCCTCCTGGTCGACGATGGCCAGCGTGCCCACACCGGCCAGCCCGCGGTCCGTGAGCCTCGGCACCAGCAGCACCCGGGGCTTGGCCTCCGAACGGATGCCCGGCACCCTGGCGGACGCCGGGACGCGCGCCGCGTCGATCGCGGCCCGCACCTCCTGCTGTGACGTCTCAAGCGGCACCACCATCCCGGGCAGGACAACCTCGTCGTCCAGGGGCAGCACCGGCAGTGTGAGCTTTTCGCTCATCGGGCCTCCAAAGATTGAGTCACACACACTCAAGAAAGGAGAGCCCCGGATAATTTCCCGTGCATGTTCTCCCTGAGCGAAGCGAGCTCTGGGCGTCGTCCGGGGGCTGCGCTTGTCCCGTTGGGTCCCGTGACGCTGCGCCTGCCGGCGATGCGGCAGCCCCGGCCGGGACGGCAGCTAACCCGGCCGCGGCCAGCCATGCGATGTCATGGCCAGCCCCGGCGGGACACAGGTCCTGCGGGCGGTTCAGTACACGGCCACCGTGTACATGTCCCTGTCGTTCGTCAGGCCCTGCGGGCCGAGGCGACCTGCCCGGCCAGGCACCCGGAGTGGTGCCCGGAGTCCTCGCCGCACGCCTTCAGGTCAGCCCAGCGTGTGATGGAAGGTCTCGTGAAATCGTGGCGGAATGACAGCTTAGTGTCATGCAGGCCAACATGATAGCTTGCTGTCATGCAGTCAGCTAAGGTAATTACCCTGCGCATCCCCCTCGAGGAGGCGCAGCGAGCTGAGATCGTGGCCCGCGCCGAAGAGATCTCGGTCAACGAGGTCTTCCGCCGGGCGCTGCTGCACTACCTGGAGCTCAAGAGAGCCGACGCCGACTTTGTGGGGCGAGTCAGAGCCATGCTCGCCCGGGACGCCGAGATCGCCGCCAAGCTGTGACGCCCGCCACCACGGCCCGGCCGCCGATCCCAGAGGCCGGGGCGCTGATCGGTGCCCCAGGGCAGATCCCGGGCAGGTGGATCGACCGCTTCGCCGGCTCCGACCCCGGTCTC
Source organism: Streptosporangiaceae bacterium (assembly GCA_035640715.1). GTDB lineage: Bacteria > Actinomycetota > Actinomycetes > Streptosporangiales > Streptosporangiaceae > DASQVO01. The sequence goes on along the minus strand of DASQVO010000346.1, from coordinate 12,734 downwards.
AACAGGCTCCGCATGGCGCTGCTGACCGTGCTGACCATTGCGGCCATCCTCGTGGCCGAGGCGCTCTTCGTGCATTTCACGCATGCCCTGCAGATCCAGACGCGCGGTGCCGCGCTTCCCGCGGCAGAGGCAGCCAAGGTGGCGGCGGCCAACCATGAGTTCCTTGTGATCGCCATGCTGATCGGCGCCATCGTCGGCATGATTTCGACCTTCGGGGTCATGGACAAGACCGCCCGGGGCCAGCTGGTCACCATGCTTTTCCTTCCTGTCCCAATGATTGCGGCGCTGGCTCTTGGGCTCGCCCTCGGCGGTCAGCGGATCCTGGCCCTGGTCTCCTTCCCGGTCATCCTGGCCGTCGGCACATACGGCCGGCGCTTCGGCCCGCGCGGATTCATCGGCGGGCTGCTGCTGTTCATGGGCGACTTCCTCGGCTTCTTCCTGCACGGGGCCGTCACGCTGGGTGACCTGGGCTGGCTCGCCGCCGAGATCAGCGTCGGCACCGCCATGGCCATCGCCGTCCGGTTTGCCTTCTTCTCCCCCCGCCAGGCCAAGGCCCTGGAGCGCACCCAGCGCTCCTACTCCGCCCGGGCCCGCAAGGCGGCCGCCCTGGCGCTCAAGCTGCTCGACGACCCCCGGCACACCGCGCGGGCCGTCCGCCGCCTGCACCACCAGCTCGTGCGGCTCAATGAGGCCGCCCTGATGATCGACGCCCAGCTCGGGGATCCGGGCGCCGTGGCCGACGGCTCGTCGGCTCAGCTGCTGCACCAGCGCCTCTTCGACGCCGAGCTGGCCCTGGCCAATATCGCCCGCTTTGCCGAGGCCATGGCCCGCTCCGGCCTCCCGGCCCCGCAGCACTTCGAGGCCCGTCTGGCGCTGCGCGACCTGATCCGGGGTGAGAACGAGGCAGCCAGGGCCCATGCCACCCGGCTGATCGGCCTGCTCCGCGAGGCCGGGCCCGTCCCGCCCGGCGAGAACCGCGCCGCTGTGGTGGTCCCGCACCGCTTCGCCGGTTCGGTTATCGCCCTTGCCGATGCCATGACCGAGTGGATGGCCCTCGGCGCAGCCGGCGAAGGCGAAGGCGCCTTCCAGCCGTCGGTCCAGCTCTTCGGCGGGTGGCTGCCCGGCTCAGCCCAGGTCAGCAGCACCGCGTCGCTCGAGCCCGGCACCCGGCTGGGCGACCGGATCCGGCTGGCCCTCTATAGCCGCACCGCGATCCAGATGGGTATCGCCGTCGGCGCTGCCATCGCTCTTGGTGACCTGCTGTCCCCACGCCGCTTCTACTGGGCCGTGATCGCCGCCTTCGTCACCTTCATGGGGGCCAACAACTCCGGTGAGCAGGTCCGCAAGGCCTTCTTCCGGGTAGCCGGCACCTTGATCGGCATCGCCGCCGGCTCGCTGCTCGTCACCGCCGTCGGCCATCACACCTACTGGTCCATCGCGGTGATCCTGGCCTCACTGTTCCTCGGCTTCTACCTGATGCGGATCAATTACGCCTTCATGGTCATCGGGATCACCGTGATGGTCTCCCTGCTCTACGTGCAGCTCGACGAGTTCTCCAACTCGCTGCTGCTGCTCCGCCTGGAGGAGACGGCCCTCGGCGCGGCCGTCGCCATTGTGGTGGTGATGCTGGTGCTTCCGCTGCGTACCCGCCGGGTCCTGCGCATCGCCGTCCGGGACCTTGTCCAGGCGGTCGGGCGGCTGGCCGATCACGCCAGCGACCACCTACTGAGCCAGGAGCACGGCACCGATGTCACGCTGCGCTCCGACGCCCGGGCCGTCGACGCCGCCTACCAGGCCCTCACGACGACGGCCCAGCCGTTGCGCCGCAACCTTTCCGGCGGCATCGATGAGGACACCGGCCGCGCATTGCGCCTGGCCTCAGCATCCCGGAACTACAGTCGCAACCTGGTCGCCGACACCGAGATGGCCGGGCCACTCGACGCCGGTACGCGTCTGGACATCGAGCTGGCGAGCGCGACTCTCCGCCAGTCCCTGGACGTAGTCGCCGGCGCCCTCACCGGTCCCCGGGACGGGGTCTACACCCGGTCGTCAGCGCTCTTCGACCAGGCCGAGCGCCGCATCGAGGAGCACTCCGGTATCGTCGGGCCGGCCCAGCTCGCCATCCGCGACCTCAAGCTCATCGACGGCACCATGGCCGGGATGGCCGAAGCCCTGGGACTCAGCATCACCGATTACGACACCGTACCCGCCGGGTCAGGCAGTTCGGGCGGCATCCGGGTTCGCGGCCGCGTCCGCGGCCCGGACGGCGCAGGCGTCCTGGCCGCTGTGACCCTGATCGACCCCCGGGGCCGGCAGGTGGCGCGGACGGTGACCGACGCGGACGGAGGGTACTGGCTCGACGCGCCCACGGCCGGCGCGTACATACTGCTCGCCTCCGCCGGGTCGCACCGGCCGGCTGCGTCCACGGTCATCGTGCGGCAACCGGGTAACGGCAGCTCGAACGGCAGCGGGACCGTGGTGAACGTCCTCCTCGCTGCCACCGGCGACCTGGCCGGCACAGTGACGGCAGCCGCCGGCGGTCACCTGGTGGCGGGCGCGCACATGACGCTGACCGACGCCCGCGGCACGGTGGTGGGCACCCAGCGTACCGGCACCGACGGCGGTTACGCGTTCAGCGCGCTGAACGACGGCGAGTACACACTGGCCGCGAGCGCCGACCTCTACCACCCCGCGGCCCGGACGGTCATCATCTCGGGCGGCGAGGACATCCGCGCGGACATCGAACTGACCCCTGACGCATCCCTATCCGGCGTGGTAGTCACTAAGGGCGCCGCCCGCCCAGTGCCCGGTGCCCGGATCACGCTGCTGGACACCACGGGCGCGGTAGTGGCGGAGGCCGACACCGACGAGACCGGCCGGTACGCGATTAAAGGCCTCACCGGCGGCGAGTACACCGCGGTCGCCAGCGGCTACCCGCCGGCCGCCAGCACACTACACATCACCGGACGGGAGGGCACCGTCCGGCACGACGTCGAGTTCGGGCACGCGCGGGCTGACGCCGAGCCCCGGCATGCGCGGGCTGACGCCGGGAGTCAGGATCGACAGGGCCAGCTGGCATGTCCCGGTAGGCACCAGCGACTCGATGGGGGCCGGCCCAGCAGCCTGCACGCTAACCGCGCCCAGGCCTCTTGTGTGCACTACAGCAGGCCAGAAACGCCGACGCAGCGGCAGTGAGCGAACTGGAGGAGCGGGGCGTCGCCTGGACCGAGGAGCGAGGCACGAGCGACGAGGGAAGGCGGCGCAGTGAAGGGGGAATGGGGAGGCGGGCGGGGCCCCGGAGGTGAGCGGGAGACACGGCTTGAGCGTGCCAGAACCGCCTGTTAGTCAACCGCCGCCAGCGCCTGCGAGAACTGGGCCTGGTATAGGCGCGCGTATGCGCCGCCAGCCGCCAGCAGCGTGTCATGCGTGCCCTGCTCGACGATCTTCCCGTCCTCCATCACCAGGATGAGGTCGGCGTCGCGGATGGTCGACAGCCGGTGTGCGATGACGAAACTGGTCCGGCCCTGCCGAAGTGATGTCATCGCGTGCTGGATCAGCACCTCGGTCCTGGTATCCACCGAGCTGGTCGCCTCGTCCAGGATCAGGATGGCCGGCCGGGCCAGGAACGCCCGCGCGATGGTGATGAGCTGCTTCTCGCCCATGCTTACGTTGGCACCCTCGTCATCGAGGACGGTGTCATAGCCGTCGGGCAGCGTTCGCACGAACCGGTCAACATAGGTGGCCCGCGCCGCCTCCTCGATCCGCTCGGGCGTGGCATCGGCCGATCCGTAGGCGATATTGTCCGCGATGGTGCCGCCGAACAGCCAGGCGTCCTGCAGCACCATCCCGGTCAGCGACCGCAGCTCGTCCCGGCTCATCGAGGCGATGTCGATGCCGTCAACGGTGATCCGTCCCGAGTTGATCTCGTAGAACCGCATCAGCAGGTTGACCAGCGTGGTCTTGCCGGCGCCGGTCGGCCCGACGATTGCCACTGTCTGGCCGGGCTCGACCGTCAGCGACAGGTCCTCGATCAGCGGCCGGTCCGGCGCGTACCGGAAGGACACGTGCTCGAACTGCACCCGGCCGCGCACCTGTTCGGGCCGGGCCGGCTGGGCGGCATCCGGTTCCTGCTCGTCAGCGTCCAGCAGGGCGAAGACCCGCTCGGCAGAGGCGACGCCGGACTGCAGCAGGTTAGCCATGCTGGCCACCTGGGTCAGCGGCTGGCTGAACTGCCGGGAGTACTGGATGAACGCCTGCACACTGCCCAGGGTCAGCGCGCCGGTGGCGACGCGCAGCGCGCCAACCACGGCGACCAGCACGTAGTTGAGGTTGCCGACGAACATCATGACCGGCTGGATGGTGCCGGAGATGAACTGGGCCCGGTAGCTGGCCTGGTACAGGGACTCGTTCTGCTCGGTGAAGATGCGCATCGCCTCGTCGCGCTGGCCGAACACCGTCACCAGCGAGTGCCCGGTGTACATCTCCTCGACGTGCCCGTTCAGCTTCCCCGTCGTCGACCACTGCTTGATGAACTGCGGCTGAGCGCGCTTGCCGATCCTGGCCACGGCGAATACCGAGACGGGCACGGTGACCAGCGCGATCAATGCCAGCAGCGGCGAGATGACGAACATTATCGTGAGCACGCCCACGATGGTCAGCAGCGAGATGACCAGCTGGCTCAGCGACTGCTGCAGCGACTGGGCCAGGTTGTCGATGTCGTTGCTGACCCGGCTGAGGATCTCGCCGCGCGGCTGCCGGTCGAAGTAGCTCAGCGGCAGCCGGGACAGCTTGGCCTGGACCTGCCCACGCAGCCCGAGGACCATGCGCTGCACGACCGTCGCCGTCACCCGCCCCTGCAAGAACATGCCGGCCGAGGAGCCGAGGTAGACCAGCAGGACCAGCAGCAGCACCTGGCCGACATGCCCGAAGTCGATGCCCTGGCCGGCGACCACATGCATCGCCGACAGCATGTCGGCCTCCGTGCCGTGGCCCTCGTGGCGCAGCCGGGCCACCATCTGTGCCTGGCTCACCCCGGGCGGGATCCGCTTGCTGATGATGCCCGCGAAGATGAGGTTGGTCGCGTTGCCGAGCAGCCACGGCCCGAGCACCGACAGCGTGACGCTGACCGCCGCCAGGACCAGGTTGGCGATCACCAGCAGCCGCTGCGGGGCCAGCGTGCCGAGCAGCCGCCGGCTGGAGCCACGGAAGTCGAGCGATTTCTCGGTGGACATCCCGCCCATGAACGCGGCCGGGCCGGGTCCCCGCCGGGGCGTGGCCCGTTCCCCGGCGCCCTGGCTCATGGCACCGCCCGCCGCGGTACCGTTGCCCGCGCCGCCTGCCGCCCGGCCGTTGCCTGGCCCGCTCATGCTGTGTCTCCCTTTCATGCTGCGTCTCCCGCTCGCCTCCGGGGCGCCTTGACGCGCCGCCTTCCCTCGTCGCTCGTCCCTCGCTCCTCAGTCCAGGCGGCACGGCGCCCCTGCGGCTCGCTCATGCTGCCTCCTGCTCGGTCAGCTGGGAGAGGACGATCTCTCGGTAGGTTTCATCGGTGCTCATCAGCTCGTCGTGCGTGCCGGTGGCAACGATGCGGCCGGCGTCCAGCACGATGATGCGGTCGGCGTGCCGGATCGTGGCGACCCGCTGGGCCACGATGACCACGGTCGCCTGCGCCGTCTCGGCGGCTAGCGCGGCCCGCAGCCGCGCGTCGGTGGCGTAGTCGAGGGCCGAGAATGAGTCATCAAACAGGTAGATCTCGGGCCGGTGAACGAGGGCCCGCGCGATGGCCAGCCGCTGCCGCTGCCCGCCGGACACGTTCGTGCCGCCCTGGGTGATGCGGGCGTCCAGGCCGCCCGGCATCTGCTCGACGAAGTCGCGGGCCTGGGCGATCTCCAGGGCGTGCCAGAGCTCGTCGTCGGTGGCTTCCTGATTGCCGTAGCGCAGGTTGGTGGCCACGGTCCCGGAGAACAGGTAGGGCTTCTGTGGTACCAGCCCGATCAGGTCCGACAGCAGCGCCGGGCTGAGCTCGCGGACATCGACACCGTCGATGAGCACGGCTCCGCCGGTGACGTCGACCAGCCTGGGGATAAGGTTCAGCAGGGCCGTCTTGCCGCTGCCGGTGCCGCCGATGACCGCGGTGACCTCACCGGGCCGGGCCTCCAGGCTGATGCCGGACAGCACCGGCTTCTCCGCGCCGGGGTAGCGGAACTCCGCGGCCCGCAGCTCGAGGTGCCCGTGGCGGTCCAGCTTGGTCACGGGGCTGGCCGGCGGGAGCAGGTCGGGCTCGGTGTCGATCACCTCCATGATCCGCTCAGCGGACACCTCCGCCCGCGGGACCATCATGAACACGAAGGTGGCCATCATGACCGACATCAGGATCTGCAGCAGGTAGCTGAGGAACGCCGTCAGCGCGCCGATCTGCATGCTGCCGCTGGCCACGAGGTGACCGCCGAACCACAGCACCGCGATGCTGGACAGGTTGAGAATCAGCATCACCGCCGGAAACATGAGAGCGATCAGGCGGCCGACGCCCAGCGAGACATCGAACAGCTCGGCGTTCGCGGCGGCGAACCGCTCGCGCTCCTGCGGGTCACGGACGAATGCCCGGACGACCCGCACGCCGGTGATCTGCTCGCGGAGCACCCGGTTGATGGTGTCGATGCGCGTCTGCATCAGCCGGAACAGCGGCCGCATGCGCCTGACAATGAGGCTCACGATGATGCCCAGGGTCGGGACCGCGACGAGCAGCAGCGAGGACAGCGGGACATTCTGGTTGAGGGCCAGGATTATGCCGCCGACGGCCATGATCGGAGCCGACACCAGCAGCGTGAAGGTCATGACGGCCAGCATCTGAACCTGCTGCACGTCGTTGGTCGTCCGGGTGATCAGCGACGGGGTGCCCAGCCGGCCGACCTCGCGGGCCGAGAACGCCTGAACCCGGCTGAAGATACCGTGCCGGACATCCCGGCCGAGCGCCATCGCGGTCTTGGCCCCGAAATACACCGCACCGATTGCGGAGACGATCTGAACCAGGCTGATGGCGAGCATGATGCCGCCGGTGCGCATGATGTAGTGGGTGTCGCCGGCGATCACACCGTTGTCGATGATGTCGGCGTTCAGCGTGGGCAGGTAGAGGGTCGCCAGGGTCTGCACCAGCTGCAGCACGGCGACGGCGGCGAGCGCCTTGCGGTACGGGCGCAGGTAGATGCGCAGGAGTCGGATCAGCACGGGCGTCTCTCTTAGGGCGGGCCGGGCAGGCAGAGGGTGGGAGCGCGGGAAGGGGGACGGGAACGAGGGGTGCGGCGCGCGGGGAAGACAAGGAGGCGCGACGGCAGACGCACAGGCGCCCGGGGCGCCGCTACCTTAACCCGAGGCAGTCATCGGCGGCCCGTTATTTTTCGCCGGAACGACTTCCGGCAGGACAGCGAGCATGCCCTCGGCAAGCTCACGTAGGGCGTCCTCGATGACCGGGGCGAGGGCGATGGGCGGGTCGGCGAAGAGCCAGCGCTCGGTCGCCGCCTGGATGACCGCCGCGATGGCTCCCGCCAATGCCCGGGCGGCGAACGTATCGGCCGCCGGAACGCCACCGGTGCGCTCGGTGATGGCGCCAGCCAGCTCGTACTGCACGACCGACAGGGCCTTCAGGTACTCCCCGCGCAGGACCGGCGAGCTGATGACCAGCCGGATACCAGCGATGAGCTGGGGGTCTGGTGCCGCGCTGGCCGAGGCGTAGACGTCCAGCACGGCGTTCCTGACCGCGTCCCAGAGGCTCTCGCTGGCGGGCCGTTCACGCAGCGCTTCCCCGATCCGGAAGGACCTGTCCAGCGTCAGGGCGCAGATCGCCTCGTACTTGCTGGCGAAGTAGTTGTTGAACGTCCGCGGCGACACCTCAGCCGCCGCCGCGATGTCCTCGACGAGCACGTTTTCCAGGCCGCGCTCGATGGCCAGCCGCATCGCCGCCTCGCCGAGCGCTTGCCGGGTGGCGAGCTTCTTGCGCTCGCGCAGGCCGGCCGGGCGGGTGGGCCTGGCCTGCCACGGGTGCTGGCCAGGCCCGCATGACGGCCCGGGGGCAGGGGTTCGCGCTGACCCCGGCTGCTCCGCCCCGCCAGCAGTTGACATGCATTCACAATACAAATTATTTGCGTGGTACGCAAATTTGCTTGATGCGAATATTGCGGCACTTGGCCATATCGCAGCAGGCCGTCCGGATCTGGCAGCGTTTCCGGTGATCTCGCCTGGGCCGCAAAGGCTTTGCCGGCCTGAGCCCGATCTCGTCGCTGCCTGCCGCGTTGCCCTCGTCCAGGGGCCGGCCTGTGCCTCAGGTCGCGAGGAGAATGTGCAGGGTCCGGGGGCCGTGCACGCCTTCCACCCTGATCAGCTCGATGTCGCTGGTGGCGGAGGGACCGGAGATCATCGTCTGCGGCCGGCGCGGGTCCAGCCGGCCGAATGCATCCGCCAGATCCGCGGCCACCTGATCGGCCCGGACGATCACCAGGTGAAAGTCGGGGACGAGGCTGAGGGCCCGGCGGCCCTGGCCGGGGCCGTGGTCGACCACGATCGTTCCGGTCTCCGCGACCGCCACCGCGCAGCCAGTGACCACGCCCGCGAGCTCGTCAAGCTGCGCAGCGGACAGCGGCGGTACGTCCCGAACCAGCCGGACACCCTCCCCCGCCTCGCCAACCCACTCCCCCGGCAACCCCTCCGGCACCACAAACGCCGGCCCGCCGGAGCCGGTGGCACCGTCGGGGCCTTTCCTGGCCCGGCTGGTTCCGGCGGCACGCTCAGCGAGGATGCGGGCTACCGCAGCGGCGACACCATCGGCGGCAACGCGCTCGACGACCGCGCGGTAGTCGGCCGCACGCTCCGCGAACAGGGCGACGATGTCGTGGTCGGCGGGATCATGGTGCGCGCGCAGGTACGGCCGCGGCAGCGCCGCGTAGGCGGCGTCCACGTCGGCGGCCGGCATGGTGCCCGCCTCGCCACCGGCCCCCGGCGCGGTGCCCGCCTCGCCACCGGCCCGCGGCGCGTCGCCGGCACCGTAACCCGGTGCGGCGGCTCTCCCGGTGGCGGTCGCTCTCCCGGTGGCGGCGCGGATCCGGCCGAGGATATTGTCGCGGCTTGTCATGGCCGCTCACCTCGCTGAGGACCCGGGGACGCTGAACCTTCACCCCCGGGCCCACTGGACGCGGAGCCCCGGGTACGCGCCCACCAGGCACGGAACGATTCGGCCGGTGGCGCGGGCGCGTCGCGCGTGTCGGTCCAGCCAGACAGCGGCGGCGGCAGCCGCCGTATCTTCCCCGAACGTCCCACCAGCTTCCTGCTGGCCGCCGCGGCACGCTGCGCGGCTTTCAGCCGCCGGGGCGAGCGCAATCCCCATGCCGTGACGCCAAACGCGAGCCGTTCGGCGTTGAATCGCTTCTGGCGCTTGGCATCCACGGCCTTTGACCGCAGGTACACCAGCGCCTCAGGGATGTTGATCGCGACCGGGCAGACGTCGTAGCAGGCGCCGCACAGGGTGGAGGCATACGGCAGCGACTGGTCCGCCGGCGACGAGATGCCCCGCAGCTGCGGGGAGAGGATGGCGCCGATCGGGCCCGGATAAGGCGATCCGTAGGCATGGCCGCCGGCCCGCTCGTACACGGGGCAGACGTTCAGGCACGCCGAGCAGCGGATGCAGCGCAGCGCCTGCCGTCCGATGCGGTCGGCGAGCGCGGCGGTGCGGCCATTGTCCAGCAGCACCAGGTGGAAGTTGCGCGGGCCGTCGCCGGGGGCCACGCCGCTCCACACCGACGTGTAGGGATTCATCCGCTCGGCCGTCGAGGAGCGCGGCAGCAGCGCGAGGAACACCTCCAGGTCACGCCAGGACGGCAGGATCTTCTCGATGCCGACGACCGAGATCAGGGTCTCGGGCAGCGTCACGCACATCCGGCCGTTGCCCTCGGACTCGACCACCACCAGCGATCCGGTTTCCGCGATCGCGAAGTTCGCGCCGGACACGCCCACCTTCGCCGACAGGAAGGCGCGGCGCAGGTGCTCCCGAGCCGCGGCGGCCAGTTCCGGCGGGTTGTCGGTGAGCCCGCGCGGCGCGTCCGGCATCTCCCGCAGGAAGATCTCCCTGATCTCGCTGCGATTGCGGTGGATAGCCGGGACCAGGATGTGGCTGGGCAGGTCGTGGCCCAGCTGGACGATCAGCTCTGCCAGGTCCGTCTCGATCGCGGTGATGCCCTCGGCCGCGAGGGCATCGTTGAGCCCTATCTCCTGAGTGGCCATCGATTTCACCTTGACGACCTGATCGGTCCCTGCGGCGCGGACGAGGGAGGCGACGATGGCGTTCGCCTCCGCGGCGTCTTCGGCCCAGTGGACGTGACCGCCGGCCTTGGTGACGTTCTCCTCCAGCCGCAGCAGATAGGTGTCCAGGTTGGCGAGCGTGTGGTCCTTGATCGCCTTGGCCGCGGACCGCAGCTGCTCCCAGTCGCTCAGCTCGGCGACGGCACCCGCCCGCTTGGCCCGGATGACGCCGGTCGCGTGGGCGAGATTGCGGCGAAGCTGGGAGTCGGCGAGGGCAGCGGCCGCCGCCTCGGGGAAGGCCGGCATGCCAAGGTAGGTAGGCATGCCCGGGGATGGGTGGACGGCGGTCGCCGAACTGGCCCCTGGGGCGGGCATTGCGGTGCCGGCGTGTCCCCCGCCGCGGGCCGCGCTCATCGGGCGGCCGCCTTCTCGTGCCCCTGCGGCACCGCGGGCTGGTCTTCCGTGCTGGCCAGGATCTCCGCCAGGTGCATGATGGCCACGCCGGTTCGCTGGCGAGTCAGCGAACCGCCGATGTGCATCAGGCAGGAGTTGTCCGCGGCGCACAGCACCTCGGCTCGTGCCTGCTGGACGGCGGCGACCTTGTCGGCGCACATCGCGGCGGACACGTCGGGGTTCTTGATCGAGAACGTGCCGCCGAAGCCGCAGCAGGATTCCGCGTTGGGAAGCTCAGCCAGATCGATCCCGCGCACCTCGCGCAGCAGCCGCAGCGGCGCGTCGCCGACCCGCAGCATCCGCAGCGAATGGCAGGTCGGATGATAGGTCACCCGGTGCGGGAAGTATGCCCCCACATCGGTCACGCCCAGCACGTCGACGAGCAGCGTGGACAGGTCGTGCACGCGCGGCGCGATCTCGGCCGCCGCTCGGGCCAGGGCAGGATCTCCTGCCTCGGCCGCAAGCTGGCCGTGGTACTCGCGGACCATCGCGGTGCAGGAGGCCGACGGGCTCACGATGGCCTCGAATCCCCCGAATGCCTCCGCGAATCCCCGCGCCATCGGCAGGCTCTCCCGCCGGTACCCGGTGTTGAAGTGCATCTGACCGCAGCAGGTCTGGCCCTGAGGGAACTCCACCTGATGGCCGAGCCGCTCCAGCAGCGTCACCACGGCCTTGCCGGTCGCCGGATACAGGGTGTCGGTGAGACATGTGATGAACAGGGCTATCCGCATCGGCACCGTTCCTCTGGCACGTCGTGGCCGTCATCCCGCAGACGGATCGGCGGGACAGCCGTCTTCTCCGGGCAAGCGCCGGCACACCATGCCCGCTCGCTCCTCGATCAGCACGTTACAGGACACTGCCAACGCCGGCCCCGCCTGGACGGCCGGAGCATCCCTGCGCTATACATCGGATGTATTTCCGGAGTTAGCAAGCCACCGCCATCGCCTATCTCGCCAGCCCCTCGCCGGGGCGACCCACCGGCATGGCCCTGGCCGTGGACGGCGGCATGGCCGGCCTGCGGCTGCGGCCCGCCACCTAGCGGTGCATCAACCTGCCACGTTCGCTAACGCAGGCCGAGGACAGTCATGAGTGCCTCGTCGATTCCCCATTGCTGTTCAGGCGTGACCCGGCCGATCAAGTCGCCGAGGCGACCCGAATCGACCGCGCCAACCTGCTCGACCAAGACCTTGGTAATTTCGCCGAGTACATCTATCTCGGGACGGAACGACGCAGGTCTGGCGCTGCGTGAAGTCGGCGCTATCAGCACAACGGATCTTGGCAGGAATTCGTTGGCCTGGACCACGACACCAAATCGCGGCCCGCGCTGCTCGTGCCCTTGGCGGCGTGGCGTCTTGAGTTCGTGGATGTCACCCCGGAGCACGCAGGCTCTCCATGACGGCCGCTACTTCCAGCATTTCCTGCCGGTCGGCCTCGTCGGCTTCGAGTGCCGCGACCTCTTGGGCGAGAACTTTGCGTCGCTGTAGCCGGGCGGCACTGTCGATGATTGCCCGGCGGATCGCCTCGGACCTGCTGAGCCCAGCAGCCTCAAGCTGGCTCAGCGCACGGAGAGCCTCATCGTCCAAACGCAAGCTAATCGCGACCGTCACCTCTTTAGTGTATCACAATTCGTCATACACAAGAACAGTGGAGGACCCCCGTACGGCGGACGATGTCGGCGGCGGTGGTTTCCGTGACGCCGCTGCCTGCCAGGATCGTGATCCGGTCGCCCGCCCGCTGGACGAGGCCGGCGATGACGTCCGCGCCCTCCAGCGCGGTCGCCGCCGCTGCTAAAGATCCGATGAGACAGAGGTATCAGTTTGGCTTCAGTTCCCCTGGGTTGACCTGATTCGGCGTTGACAGGTCGATACATCCGATCTATTTTCCTGCTCACGGCACCCCAGGCACCCCTTCGCGATGCGCACAGGCGCGCACCGGGCCAGGCGGAGTGGCCGCAGGAGGACCGATGAGACTTCGCAAACGTACCGGCGTTCCGGTAGTGG
>DASQVO010000345.1:0-8487 GCA_035640715.1 Streptosporangiaceae bacterium | reverse complement strand
CACCAGCCCGTAGAAGGACAGCCGCTCTCCGCGGGTTTGCCGCAGCGCGAGATACAGCCCGAGCAGTCCCAGCGCCAGGCCGATGAACCCAAGCATGGCGAGTTCGTGCGCCATGATCCAGGCCGTGGAGGCGAACGCCCGTGCTCCCTGGAGTGTGCTTTCATCGGAGAACGGCCGGAGGGCGGGGTAGGCCACGAACAAGATGCCCGCCGCGGCCAGGCCGGTGGCTGTGACGCGGAAGGGGCGCCGAGCTGCCTGTGCGGTCATCGGGTTGGGTCCTTTCTTCCGGCCTGTTTCCACTGCCGAAGCGCCGCGTCGAGGGCCTCGATCATGCGGGTGAATGAGCGGTCGACGTCCTGGGGCATCCCGAACCCCCCGGCGGCCTGGAGGGTGACGAAGCCGTGCAGTGCTGCTCGCAGGGCCCGGGTGGCGTCGACCGCGTCGGCGCCGGCCAGCCCGTAGCCCGCAAGGACGGAGTACACGGTGTCCAGCAGGGCCTGGGCCCGCGCGGTCAACTCCCGGTCGGCGGGGTCTGGGGCGCGCACCGTCGCCGCGTACCGGCCCGGGTGCGCCTGCGCGTAGTGCCGGTAGGCGTGGGCCATCGCGCACAGCGCCGGCTGGCCGTTCGTTAACGGTACCCCGTGGCAGGGTCAGCGTGAAGCGGTGCCTGCCGCTCATGATGCATGTGGTCAATGTTGTTCTGCGTGAAGTCCGGTCCTGCTGACATGGGAGATGTTCAGTATTAATTCACGTTCGCGTGCTCGGGCAGTTACCTAATGACAGTTATCCTCGTCCCTTCTCCTGCAGGCTATCCGCAAGGGACGAGGATAAGAGAATAGGATGTACCCGCAGGCTGATGGGGTCATTACCTCGGTAAACACCTGGGTCAATACGAACGAGGCGGCAACTCTCCTGCTCGTCGCCGCGATAAGCGCGGTGTGCGGGCTGCTGTGGCAGCGGGTGACGCAGCGGCACCGCCGTCTCGGCTGGAGCGTCCTTTACGACGAACCGATCAACCAGGGTGACCCGCTCACGCCACCGAGGCGCGCTCCGCAAGGAGAGCCGGTCGCGGAAAACGGGGAGTCTCCCGCGGCACCGCAGAACATGTGGGAAATTATCTATCAGGACAGTGACCCAGCCACCCCGCCATATAAGGTGACTAACGGCAGCCTGGTGGTCATGGAGATGCGGAATATCGGCAGCGTGCCGATCCGTGAATCCGACTTCGACAAGCGGGGCGATTTTAACATCCGGTTTCCCGGCCGCAAGGTCGTGCATTACAAGGTTCGCGACAATGACCGGTACCACCAGAAGGTCCATGCGGAAGAGCGTGCCGTCGTGCGGCCCGGCGAGGCCGACTCGTTCACCCTGCCATCGCTGCAGATGAACCACAACGAAGGATTCAAGCTCCTGGTCCTGCTGGAGTCCCCGACGAAGGAACCGCCGATACGGTACGAGAAGCCGGTGATCGAGGGCAGCATCGCGGGCGGCGGGTTCGTCGAGCACGCCGGGCCTGCGCGCCGCCGTGTGAGGGTTTTCCTGGCGGCGGGCGCCGTGACCCTGCTCGCCGTGGGTGCCGTGGTCGGCATCAAGATCGCTAACCAGGCACTGACCCTGCACCCGAAATGCGCGCCGGGGAAGCTCGATATCGAGGGGTCGACCGCGTTCGCGCCTATCTTCAACGAGGTCGTGACGGAATACGAGCAGCGCTGCTCGCAGGCGCAGATCACGGTTCGCGCGGTAGGCAGCGTGCAGGGCCTGCAGGACCTTGAGCGCAACACGAGTTCTACGCCTATCGTGGCGATGTACGACGGCACGCCGGGGCCGCAGCCGACCGTGCCGGTCACCAACCAGGCTGTGGGCGTCATCATCTTCTCCGTGGTTGGCAACAGGTCGCTTGGGGCGCCCAAGTTTGCTGCCGGGAGCGGCGGCGGAATGTCCGCACAGGCGATCGCGCAGGCCTACGAACATCCGTCCGGCTCCGGATTCGTGCCGGTAGGCCGTTCGTCAGCTTCCGGGACAAGGGCGACGTTCGCCCAAGACGTGCTGGGCGGCGACGATTCGGCGGAGAGCACCGCGAGGCCATGCCCTGCCATCGGAAGTCCGCCGCCGAACGGCGTCTGCCTGGAAGGCACCACCATGGACCTGCTGACCTACGTCAACGACACGCCGAACGCGATCGGCTACGCCGAGTCCGACGCCCTGCCGTTCTTCCCGAACGTCGGCACCATTCCGATCGGCGGCTATGAGCCGAACCGCCAGAACGTCATCGACGGCAAGTACACGTTCTACGCGACCGAGCACCTGTACACGAAGGGGAACCCCGGCGAGCTGGCCCACGACCTCATCAGCTTCCTGAAGAGCCAGTACGAGACCACGCAACTGCGGGATACGCAGTTCATCGCCTGCGCCGACCTCGGCGGTTCCCAGATCGCCAACGCCTGCGATAGCTGATGGGAGGGCCGGAGCAGGTAGCCGGGACCGCCGCCCAGGACGTGCCGGCGTCATCACCCTACGTTTGCCCCGTGACCCCGCTCGCGACCGCCGACGCAGCCGACCTGCCTGCAGTAGAGGCACGGCTGCACGAGCCAGGACCCACCCCCGCGACCTGGGCATCTCCACAGCGAGAATACGTGACAGTTGTATGCGCGATCGTGTATCGGATCCCGCCTCGACCATCTCGGCATCGCCTGGGACTGCGAAGCCCCAGGGCTACGTAGGTTCGGGCGGCTGGGCCCGGTTGGCGCTGCAGGTTGGGTATGGGTAGGTCCCGAGTATCAGCCGAAGCGTTTGGTGATTGCTTGCGCGATCTCTTCGGGGGCGTCTTCCTGGATGTAGTGCCTGGCGTATGGCAATTCGACGGTGACGTTGCTGGTGAAGGTGGCTTGCATTCGGGGCAGCAGGCTTTTGTGCCTGAAGGCGAAGTCTTTCATCCCCCACACCAGCAGCGCCGGCTTGGACCCCAGTGTGACTGGCACGTCGCGGGCCAGGCGCGCCAGCAGCGGGCGTGTGGCGAGGATCTGCCTGGGCATTTCCGCGACGCCTTTGCGCGCGCCAGGTGAGGGCTGCACGTTGCGGTAGTGGTCCATTTCACCAGGCGTCAGACGGTGCGTCATTCCCCGGGGCACGATCTGCTCGACAAAGAAATTCTTCTCCAGGATCTGCCGCTGCATCCATGAGGTGGACATCACCCTGCTGAACAGCTTCATCCCAAGCTGGTCGGCGGGCCAGAACCAGGTGTTGCCGAGGATGACGCCGCGGACACGCTCCGGGCGGGCGGTGGCGACGGCCATGCTGACCGGGCCGCCCCAGTCTTGGCCCATCGTGATGAACCCGTCGAGCTGGAGGTGATCCACCAGGTCGCCGACACAGCGGGCGTGCCCCTCGATCGTGTAGCCGTAGGCCGCGGGGCGCTCAGACAACCCGAACCCCAGGTAGTCAACCGCGATGCAGCGGAAGCGGCCGCGCAGCCGGGTGATGATGTTCCGGTACAGGAAACTCCACGTCGGGTTGCCGTGGCAGAACAAGATCGGCGGCCCAGCGCCCTCGTCGAGGTAATGCATCTGGCCGGCGTAGCTGTCGAACCAGTGCGGCTCGAACGGGTACAGGGACGGATCGGGCGTGAAATCGATCTTCATGGGTTCTCCGTAAGGCAACTCGGTAATCTCGCGCAGCGCGACGGCGATTTGCCCTACTGTGCGGCCATGGCCGGGTTGAGCCGTACCAGCCGCACGGGGTTTGTCTCGTCGAGTTCGGCGACGGCTTCTCGTGACTTCACGAAGTCTGAGAATGAACGATAGCCGAGTGCCTTCTCGCTGAATGACGGGTCCATGCGCCGCATCTGGCTCTTCACCGCTGAGCTATGCAGCCAGTCCGCGTCATCCTTTTCCTGGCCGAGTCGCAGCGCCCGTTCAAGAAGCTTAGTCGCCCGCTCTTGCGGGTCTTCGGAATCGAGATCAGTTTCGTCGATCACCGCGGCCACTGGTCGCCTGGTACGTCGCGAGCCCCGCGCGGGCGGCGCGCTGCCGGACTCCTCATGTTCCGCCTGTGCGCCGGTCGTCCGGGCCGCCTCCTGCTGGGAGGCGTCGGTGGGTGTGATGCCCGGAAGCGCGTCGTACGTCACGAGTTCGTCACACGCCGCGGCGAGCGATCTGCTGGTCGATCCTGCGACCCCGACACCCACGACGTAACGGCCCAGACGCCTGCACCGCTGGGCGAGGGCGATGTAATCCGAGTCCCCCGCCACGATCACCACGTGAGTCAGGTCGGGAAGGCGAAACATGTCCTCCACCGCATCCACGGCCAGTCTGATGTCGGCACCGTTCTTGGCGTAGGCGGCGGCGGGAAAGAGCTGTACCAAGTCCACTGCGCGACTGACGAGCTGCCCGCTGTAGTCGGCGTTCACGGGGGCTGACCAGTCCGCGTAGGCGCGGGTGAGCACGAGAGTGCCGAACGATGAGGCGAAGTCAATGACCGCGCCGACGTCCACGGTGGCGCGCCGGAGCTTGTCCGCGATGCCGGGATCGGCCGATCTGTCGGCACTGTTGAACCCGCGCACCTTGTCACGCTGGAACTGGCCCCGGCCATGAACCTGGTCGTAACGTGAGATCACGATGTTGTCGAAGTCGATGTAGACGGCGACACGGGTGACGCCAGGGTCGTTCATGATTGCTCTTCTCGCCGGGACGCCCTCATGAGCCCAGTCTGCCGGGAAAACTCAAGGGTGACCGTCTACCGGCATCAAGTAGTTATGAGGCCGTTGACCTCACGAAGATCACTGTTGTGGCGACGAAGCGGCAGGGATTGATGCTCTCCACTGTCGCACAGCAGCCGGCCGTGGTGAGCATCGCGGCATGTGAGGATGGTGTCTACGGGACGCCGATCTCCTCCCGGGCTTCCCGGATCGCCGCGTCTTCGGGGATCTCACCGGGATCAATGCAACCGCCCAGGACTGCCCACCCGTCATGGTGGCCGGCGTGCCGGACCAGCTAGCTGTGCAGGGTGGGCCACCCGATCGGTCGCCGACCCAAGATCCTGGCCGGCCAGCAGCGCGGAGACTTATCCGCGCACGTATCCGCTATGGGCGGCTTGGCGCCGACTCGATGAGCGTCACCGGGACGCGAAGACGAGGTCGTTCTGGCGTGGAGTGCTGTCCGGCCGTAGGCGATGAGCGGACGCGGCCGTCATGCTGGTTCAGCCCGTCGGGCACCTGCGGGGTGCGCACGCCGGGTCTTTCCTTCTGGGTGACGATTTGGGCGAGGTTCGATCGTCATCTTGGTGCAGATGTCGCCGCGGGGGTGACATTGGGATCAGAGGAGACGACGATGCGATACGTGCTGCTGATGCACTACCGGGAGCCGGCCGAGGGAGAGATCAGCGAGGAGGCGATCGCTGCGGCGAGGGAAGCTTTCGGCGCCTATGGCCGCGCACTGGAGGAGGCGGGGGTGCTGCTGTCGGCCGACGTGCTGCAGCCGACCGCCGCGACGACGACCGTCACCCGCAGAGAAGGAACCTTGCAAGTTCAGGACGGGCCCTTCGCCGAGACGAAGGAGGCGCTGGCCGGGGTGTTCGTCCTGGACGTGCCCGATCTCGACGCGGCCATCGGCTGGGCCGAGAAGTGTCCCGGCGCCCAGTGGGGCGTGCTCGAGGTTCGCCCGGCCGCGACCGCGTTCGTCAACGGCCGGTGGACGCGCTGACGTCGGGCGATGAATGCTGGGTAGCCGGTCCCGGTCCGGGCGCGACGGGACCGGCGGCCCACGCCGCGAGCCTGGCGGCACGCGACAGTTACGGGCGGCTGCTCGCGCTCCTGTCCGCCTCGACGAGCGACATCGCCTCCGCGGAAGACGCCCTCGCAGACGCCTTCGAGCGCGCCTTGCGTACGTGGCCCGCCCAGGGGGCGCCGGCCAGCCCCGACGCGTGGCTGCTTACCGTCGCCCGTAACCGGCTGCGCGACCACTGGAAGTCCGCGCAGGCTCAGCGGGCCGTCCCGCTCGACGACGAGCAGGACTCACTTGTTCATACCGACGACCTCGACGTCGACGCGATCCCCGATCGGCGGCTTGAACTGATGCTCGTGTGTGCGCATCCGGCGATCGAACGCGCCGCGCACACGCCTCTCATGCTCAACACGGTGCTCGGCTTCACCGCCGAGCAGGTGGGCCGGGCCTTCTCGGTGCCGGCCTCGACGATGGCAACGCGTCTGGTCCGGGCGAAGAAGCGCATCAAGGCCGCCCGCATTCCGTTCCGTATCCCGGACCGGGGTGACCTCCCGGCGCGGATGACCGCGGTCCTGGAGGCGGTCTATGGCGCGTATGTCATCGACTGGGCGACGACCGGGCCACAGGCCCGCCACCTGCCCTCGGAGGCACTGCACCTCGCCGAGGTGCTCACCAGGTGCGTGCCCGGTGATCCGGAGGCGCACGGGCTCGCCGCTCTCGTCCAGCTCTCAGCGTCGCGCGCCCCGGCGCGTCTGGACGCGGACGGACGTTTCGTCCCACTGCCCGGCCAGGACCCGTCGCTGTGGGACTCGCACCTGATCGACCGGGCGCATGAACATCTCCGGGCGGCGCACGTGCGGGGGCAGCTGGGGCGCTTCCAGCTCGAGGCCGCGATCCAAGCCGTGCACTGCGCCCGGCGACGGGCCGGCACAACAGACTGGCCGACGCTGCTGACCCTGCACCGCGTGCTGCACGCGATCGCGCCGTCGCTCGGCAGCGGCGTCGCGCTCGCCGCCGTCACCGCCGAGGTCGAGGGCCCCGCAGCCGGTCTCGCCACACTCGACGCCCTGCTGGAAGACGCCGGCCAGCACGCCCGCCGCTTCCAGCCCGCCCGAGCCACCCGCGCGCACCTGCTCGACCAGCTCGGACGCAGCGAGGAAGCCGCAGCCGCCTACGACAGCGCGATCGATCTGACTCACGACACCGCCGAACGCCAGTACCTGCAGCACCGCCGTGACAGCGCCAACCGCCGCGGCCAGCACCGCTGGCCCGAGAACGCATAACCCCGAAGAGCGGCATGTGAGTATGCAACGGTTCCGCCTTGCCATCGACAGAGCATGATGGGCCTGGCCGTTGCCAAACTGTTACGTTCCCCTGGTAATCGCCTAACCTTTCTCCGGCGTCCCTGTTGATGAAAATCCTTGTGCGCGTCGCCTGCCAATGCGGATGATTTGAACCACCGCGGGGTACGCATGGTGAGTCAGCTATCGGGAAAGCGAGCACGAAGTGAGAGCGGCAAAGATGCTGACGCTCACGTTCAGCGCCGGTGCGGCGATGACGGCCGGGCTCCTCGCGGGCTGTACCAGCGGCGCATCGTCGCTCCAGCCGGCCTCCTCACCGTCCGCACCGTCGCTCTTCTCTCAAGCCAGTGCAGCGCCAGCCCCCACAGCCACCAGCGCACGTCAGCCGGCCAGCTCTGCGCCCAGGAAGCCGGCCAGCAGCGCCCCGCGTGCGGCGGGCGTGCCCGGTGATGTCCCGATGCCTAACCGGGCGCTGACACCGGGCGCGATTCAATCCAGCGATACGGCCGCGATCTGCACACCCGGATGGGCGGAGGCACACCGGGATGTGTCAGATGCCACCAAGAATTACGTTGCCAGCGAGTACGGGCTATCGAGCCGCTACGGATACGAGATCGACCATCTCATCCCGCTGGAGCTCGGCGGCTCGAACAGCGCGCAGAACCTGTGGCCTGAACCGTACGGCTCTCCCTACGGAGCTACGCAAAAGGATGGCCTTGAAGATTACCTGCACGACCAGGTCTGCCACCACGGCATGCCGCTGGCCACGGCGCAGCAGGAAATCGCGGCCAACTGGTATGCGGCGTGGGTCTCGGCGGGCCGCCCGACGCCGCAGGACTTCGGCTATGGCAACGGGACAGGAAGCAACGCGGCACCTACCCAGGCGCCGGCCCCGCCGTCAGCGGCGTGGTGTTCCGCCTCCGCGAGTTACAACTCCTCCTACGGCGACTACGACGTGTACGTCCACTCGAACCAGCCCAGCCAGCCGGTCACCGCCAGCAGCGGCGGATACTCCAAAACCTGGCATACAGACAGCACCGGCTACGCCGATGTTTATCTCCGCGGACCCAGCCCAGGCAGCCACATAAACGTAACGGCTGGTGCCGCATCCTGCTCGACCACGGCAGGAGGATAACCCAAAACAACGGCGCGGCTCATCGCACACGGGGAGAATCGTGCACCTCGCTCCCATCGGCCTCGCGTCATGCGGTCAGGCCTCGTATCGCGCACACCTGGTCAGGTGGCCGAGGCTTAGCGGCCAGCCGCTGCCACGCCTGAGCCCCCTGCCGGACTGAGCGCGTGCTCGTCTAGACGTTTGCACCCGGACAGCGGCATGACCGGGCGTCTGGCTCACCCGGCTTAAAGACGTTCGGCACGTGCCTTGGCATCTGCGATGATCTGCTCAGCCTCCTGGCGCGCTCGAGCGATGATCTGTTCGGCCTCACGCTGCGCGTCAGCGATCGCCTGGT
>DASQVO010000344.1:0-47405 GCA_035640715.1 Streptosporangiaceae bacterium | reverse complement strand
TGAAAAGCGGCGAGTACGACGCGAAGTTAGAGGCAGTGCCGCGGAGAGCCCCCCGGCCCGGGGGCTCTCCGCGCAAAGGAAGTCCGCGCGTAAAGGACGAGGAGAACGGGCGTGCAGGCGGACGACGATTTCCCCGACATCGACACCCGGAAGCCGAGTGTCGCACGGGGCTACGACTACATGCTGGGCGGCACCAACAACTACGAGATCGACCGCAGATCAGCCGAGATCCTGGAAGACATGCTCCCGGGGACCTTCGCGCTTGCCCGCAACAATCGCCGCTACCTGGAACGGGTGGTGCGTTACCTCGCCGGGGAATGCGGCATCCGGCAGTTCATCGACCACGGCGCCGGGCTGCCCACGCAGAACAACGTCCACCAGGTCGCCCAGAGCCTCGCCCCCGGCTCGCGGGTCGTCTACGTTGACAACGACCCGGTCGTGCTGGCCCACGGGCACGTCAAGGCGCTGCTCGCCGAGGACAAGAGCACCGCCTACATTGAGGCGGACGCCTGCGACACCGACAGGATCCTCAGCCATCCCGACACCCGGCGGCTGATCAATTTCGATGAGCCGGTCGCCGCGCTGTACATCAGCTTCCTGCACTGCATTCCCGATTCCGCCGATCCCTGGGGCGTCGTCCGCCAGACGATGGACAGCCTCGCGCCCGGGAGTTACCTCGCGATCTCCCACCTCGTCTCCGGCGATCCCGAGACGCGCGAGAAGATCACCAGCTTCTTCCTGGAGGCAAGCGGCGGAAACTGGGGCCGCGTACGCCGGGAGGACGAGGTCCAGGCATTCTTCGAGGGCCTCGAGATCATCGAGCCCGGCCTGGTGAGCGTCAACGACTGGCACCCGGACGGCAGGGAAGAAGAACAGACGTCCGGCTGGGCAGAGTACGGCGGCCTCGCGCGAAAGCCCTGAGCACCTGAGCCCAGCATCTTGCACGGATGCCTACGTGACCGCGGCATCTGGACCAGATTGCCGCGCGGCATGGAGCGTTATTCAACTTCTGAGCAGGACACCCTGCCTGTTCCGGCCAGAATGCCTGGCTCCTGGGTCTTGGGTCAGCTTTCCGCGGATGCGCGGCCGCGCCGACCCAGGAAGTGCATGAATTCGGCACCCTCGCGCAGCCGCCGGGCGGTCATGTCCGGACGGCGGAACATCTCGGCTGACATCTCGGCCAGCTTCCCGGCCCGGAAGTAGAACCGCTTGTAGAACTGGTCCACCGACTCCAGGATCTCGGTGCGCCCGAGGTCCGGGTAGGACAGCGCCGCCAGCTGGGTGCCCTGCTCGCTGACCAGGGTGACGCCGTCGTCGTCCTCGGGAAGCCAGCCGTTCTCGGTGGCCTGCCGGTGCAGCTCGGTCCCCGGGTAGGGGGCTGCCACCGAAACTTGGATGGTGTGCGGGTTGACCTCCCGGGCGAAGCGGATCGTCTCCTGGATGGTCTCCTTGGTCTCCCCGGGCAGGCCGAGGATGAAGGTCCCGTGGACGGTGATCCCCAGGTCACGGCAGTCGGCGGCGAAGCGCTTGGCCCGCTCAACACGCAGGCCCTTTTTGATGTTGATGAGGATCTGCTGGTTACCGGACTCGTAGCCGACCAGGAGCAGCCGCAGCCCGTTGTCCCGCATCACCTTCAGGGTTTCGTAGGGGACGTTAGCCTTGGCATTGCATGACCAGGTGATGCCCAGGCGGCCCAGCCCGCGGGCTATCTCCTCGGCCCGCCGGCGATCATCGGTGAACGTGTCGTCGTCGAAGAACAGCTCCTTCACCTGGGGGAACAGCCGCTGCGCGAGCGCGGCTTCCTCCAGCACGCTGGCCACGCTCCGGGTCCGGTACCGGTGCCCGCCCACGGTCTGGGGCCACAGGCAGAACGTGCACCTCGACCGGCATCCCCGCCCCGTATACAGCGAGACGTAGGGGTGCAGGAGATAGCCGATGTAGTAGTCCTCCGGCCGCAGGTCCCGCTTGTAGACCGGGGTCACGAACGGCAGGCGGTCCATGTCCTCCAGGATCGCACGGTCGCCGTTGTGCACCACCTGGCCGGAGGGGGCCCGGTAGCTGAGGCCGTCGATCTCGGACAGCGGGCGCCCCGCGGCCACCTCGTCGATGGTGTAGTCGAACTCTTCCCGGGCCACGAAGTCGGCGGCCTCAGAGGCCAGTAGCGAGCGCTCAGGTTCCACGGCCACCTTGGGGCCGACGAAGCCGATCATGAGGGACGGGTTCTCCGCCTTGAGAGCCTCGGCGACCTTGACGTCGCCGGCGAAGGTAGGCGAGCTCGTGTGCAGGACGGCCAGCTCGTGGCGGCGGGCCAGCGGGACGACGTCGCCGAGTGTGAGGCCGGCGGGCGGGGCGTCGACCAGCAGGCTGCCCGGCACGAGGGCGGCCGGCTGGGCCAACCAGGTCGGGTACCAGTACGAGCGGATCTCCCGCTTGGCCTGATACCGGGCCCCCGCCCCGCCGTCGAAACCCTCATAGGTCGGGGGGTTGAGGAAAAGCGTGCGCATCATCCGGACCGCCTCCTTTCACACCACACGGGAATCTTCTGGCGGGGGCCCCGGCGCCGGGCCCGGGCCGCCGGCCGCCAACGCGGCCGGGTCCCGGGGGCGCAGGTCCAGCCCGATCCGCTGCAGGGCGGCCACGAACGCCGGTTCCCACCGTGGCACCGCCCCCTCCCGCGGCACCGGGCGGGGCATCTTGTCCAGCACGGCCAGGGCGCTGGCAGTGACGCCGGCCGGGTCGGGCCCGCACACATGCGCCCCGCCCAGCTCCAGCTCATGCTGCAGGTTGTCCCGCCCATGGCCGGGCATCACATCCAGGAGCAGCAGCTGCCGCCCCACGACACGGGCCTCACTGCACGTCGTCGCTCCCGGCAGCGCCACCACCACATCAGCGGCCGCCATCAGCTCGGGAACCCGGTCGGTGAAGCCAAACGGCCGGACCCGGTGCGCCGTGACGGCCAGCTCCCGCAGCCGCCGCTCCACAGCCCGCCGCCGCCCGGCCACCGCCAGCACCCACACGCCCGCGTCGGCCAGCGCCGACACGCTCTCCACCAGCGGACCGAACCCCCACCCGCTGTCAATCACCAGCACGCAGGGCTCCCCCACCGGCACCCCCAGCGCCGCCCGGGCCTCATCCTGCGACGGGGCAGCGTGAAAAGCGGCCCGCACCGGCGGCGGCACAACCGACACCACCGCCCGCGGAAGAAAACGCCGGACCGACGCTGCCGCCGCCTCCGAGGTAACCAGGAACAGATCCGTCCCCTCCCAGACCCACAGCCGGTGCACTGCCACATCTGTGCACAACACCACCGTGCGCCGGGCCGGCGCCTCTGCCTTCAGCCTGGCCGCTGCCGACGCCCCGGTCGCGAATACGCTGATCACCAGGTCAGCCGGCTCCCGCTCCAGCTCCGCCCGCAACGACGGCACCAGCCTCGCCCTGGCACCCCGGTCCATCAGCTCAGCCAGCCGGCTCCCGGTACGAAGATGAGCGAAATGCAGCCCGTCGTAGAGGCCAGGAACAGCGACCAGCCTGCCGAACAGTCGCTCACCAGCCCCGCCGCTCCTGCGCCCCAGCAAAGACATGCTGTTGAGATTCCGGGCACGCCACCCCGACCGCTCCAGCAGTTCGATACAGCTGCGCGCCATCATCTCATGACCAAGCCCGAGTGACCCTCCCAGCAGCACCGCGTCCTGCGCCATGTCCACCTCCCCCAGGCCCCGGTCATCGCTGTGTTTCCAGCTCTATGGTCAGCCAGTAAGGAGTGATCCGGCATACCGGCCCCAGCCGCTCTAGGTGAGGAGACTGATAGTCGCGTCGGCCGCGTCGGCAGGGCACACACAAGATCAGTGTAGATAGCCTCTCAATGTATATGCCATCGCGGTCCCCGGTTCGCGGGCTGACCGCGGTACCGGCCAGACCACGGGGCCAGCCGGAGCACATAGCTGAGCGAGCCGTGGCGGCTAGCAGCACCTTGACCGCACGCCGGCCCGGATCTCATGGCACGTTGACGCCCCGCCCGTACCGCGCATCACATCATCCACGTCCTGACGCTTACCCTGGCTGTGCTCGGGTATGTCAGGAGCATCCGGAATCACACGGAGATACCGGATGGGGAGAAACCCGGGCAGGACCTTGTCCGCGGGTCTGCGGCGCGCCTGGCGGCCGGACCCTGCCGGCGGATCGGATGATCCAGGGGCTGGCCCGGGATTCGGTAACTACTGCGAGTGAACTGGCAGGGCTGGTGGAGGACGGTCGTCCGGTAGCGATTAATCGTGTCCGCTCGTCCCGTTTGCGTGGTTTGGCGTGCCCTGACCGGTTCGCAGGTGCAACGCAGTGTCGAATTCAAGGTCAGCACGTTTGCTCGGCGCCTGTCTGAGGGATCAGCCCGCATAGCAGGCGCCTGGCTCACCGCCGGTGGGCCAGGGTACGGATGGGAGGCATGTCTGGTGCGCGTTCTGCTGGTTCATCCCAGCGCATTGATGTACTCCGAGATCTTCTTGCGGCTGGAGCCGCTTGGCCTGGAGCGGGTGGCGTCGGCATTGCTGGCCGCAGACCATGACGTTCGGCTGATAGACCTGCAGGTCTATAAAAGAGCAGAGCTCGAGCGCCAGGTGGCCGAGTTCCGGCCCGAGGCGGTCGGCTTCAGCCTCAACTACCTGGGCAACGTTCCCGAAGTCGTGGATCTGGCCAAGTGGGTCAAGGTCGTGCTGCCAGACTGCTTCGTTTTCGTGGGCGGCCACAGCGTGTCGTTCGTGGCCGAGCAGGTACTGTCCCACGCGGATGGTTCCATCGACGTTGTGCTCAAAGGCGAAGGAGAAGCAGGGGCACCTGCGCTGCTTGCCGCGCTACCGGACCGGGCACTGACCGAGGTCCCGGGGGCCGTCACCTTGGAGGGTAGCGGCCGTCCCCCGGTGATGGTGCACAGCCTGGATGACCATCTGCCGGCCAGGCATCTTGGCGGGCGCCGCCGTAAGTACTTCATCGGGGTAATGGATCCGGCCGCCTCCATCGAGTTCACCCGCGGGTGTCCCTGGAACTGCTCGTTCTGCAGCGCCTGGACCTTCTACGGCCGTAGTTACCGCAGGCTGTCGCCGGAGGCGGCCGTAGAGGATATGTCCCGCATCGCTGAGCCAGGCGTCTTCATCGTTGATGACGTGGCCTTCATCAAGGCAGAGGAAGGGGACGAGATCGCCCGGCAGCTCGAACGGCGCGGGATACGCAAGGAGTACTACCTCGAAACCCGCACGGACGTGCTGATCCGCAACGAGGAGGTGTTCCGCCGGTGGCGGCGCCTCGGGCTCAACTACATGTTCCTCGGCCTGGAGGCACTGGACGAGGAGGGGCTGAAGGCCTTCCGCAAGAAGAGCACGCCGAAGGTGAACAACCAGGCCCTGGAACTGGCGCGGTCCATGGGGCTGAGCGTGGCCATCAACATCATCGCCGATCCGGACTGGGACGAAGCGCGCTTCGCCTTCGTGCGGGAGTGGGCGATGAGCGTACCGGAAATCGTCAATATCACCGTGCAGACGCCATATCCCGGGACCGAAACGTGGATGACCGAATCTCGCCGCCTGACAACGCTCGACTATCGCCTCTTCGACGTACAGCACGCGGTGCTCCCGACGCGACTGCCCCTCCATCGCTTCTACGAGGAGCTGGTCAGAACCCAGGCTGTCCTGGCGCGCAAGCACCTAGGGCTGGCGGCGCTCTCCAAGACCAGCGCTATCGTCGCCCGGCAGCTGCTCAGGGGCCAGACCAACTTCGTCAGGATGCTCTGGAAATTCAACAAGGTCTACAACGCCGACCGCCAGTACTCCGATCACCTCCAGACGGTCACATACCAGCTCCCGCCGCCCGCTGAGCACCCGGTCAAAGCGCCCGACCGGAAGGAGCTCTACATTCACGTCCCGCAGCGAAAGTCCGCTGCTCATGGCCCCAGCCCGTCGGCTCAGCCGCAATAACCGCGGTTACCGGCAGGACCGTTCACCGTGGCCACGTGCACGGTATCCGGCTGACTCGGCGTACGGTGGCCTGTCTTTACCAGCAATCGGCCCGTCTTCGCCGACAATGAGGTGGCTGTGGCTGAGGGCCGATACGCCGGCAATGAGGACGGCCAGCGCCAGCCCCTCACCAGCCAGGTCCATGGCCCCGGCCCGCATGTGCTCGCCGAACAGGAACAGCCCGAGCAGGCTGGCTGAGAGCGGGTCAAGGATCGTGAACCCGGGCTGTGATGCTGCCAGCGGCCCGGCGGCCAGCGCGTGGGAGGCCAGCAGCAGCGTCGCCGCGCCGACGATGATGAGGACATAGAGCGACCAGCTGGAGACGATGGCGCCGATGCCGTCACCGAGGTGGGAGCTGAATTCCTTGATCACCGCGGCCACAAATCCCCACGAGATCCCGGTTGCGGCCCCGAGCACCCCGGCCCGGCGGGAACAGGACGCGCCGGGCCGGCGGCCGCGGCTGAAGGCCACGGCCAAGGCGAGGAGCACAATCCCGAAGACGATGAGGCCAGCCAGCCACCACGAGGAGGCCGACGCGTGCAGCCGCCCCCCAGAAGGCGACGCTATGCCGAGAAACAGGCCGATCCCCACCGACATGGCAACCGCGGCCAGCCAGTCACGCCACTTCACCTTCACCACCCGCCGAGAGCCGATGATGGTCATGCAGGCGAAAACGAAGAGCAGTTCGAGAGCAAGGATGGGCTGGACCAGGGCCAGGGGCCCGAAGTGCAGGGCCGTCATCTGGAAGACGAACCCGAGGATCATGCTGGCCACGCCGAGCAGCCAGACCGGGCGGCGGGCCAGGCGGAAGACAAGCCAGATATCAAAGCCCTTCGTCTCACTGCCCCTGGCACCGAAGCGCTGGCACACCGAGGCCGTGGCCGTGCAAAGGCTCGCGGCGAGGGCCAGCGGGATCGCCTTCTCCATCAGCCCCTCTCCGCTTCTTCAGCCGTCCCGCAACCCCGTCCATTGCCTTAGCGGGCTCTGGGTATGCCATGGACGCACCCCGCCGGGGTGCAGTGCCCGGACGCGGGCAGCCGACCTTGTCCGCGTCCCTGGCGGCTGAAACAGCGCAGACGTTCAGGTAATTCCGAGATTGACGGCTCTGCAGGATGATGGCTCGGCCAACACTGGCCACTCGCATAGGAACGGTACCGTGGGTCAGGGCCGTCGGCCTTGGCCGGCGCCAGCCGCGCCGTGCGGCTCCGCCTGGAAGTGACCGTCATGGTGACCGGGCCTGCGGATGCCTCAGGCAGCGCAGTACCTGGCCCCTTCGTCTCAGCGCTTCAGCCAGTACGCCCTCGCCCCCCATGACAAGTAAGTCCTCGAGGAGAGAGATGCCCAAGCAGGTTCCGGCCACGCGCAAGCGCACGATCGAGCGCGAAGGCCGCCGCCTAGCCGCGGTCCGGCGGCTCACCGAGACCGGCCGGGAGCTGGAGACTGGCCAGTGACCGAGCTGGCTAGCACGATGACGCCACGCGAGATCGCCAGCCAGGCAGCTGAGGCCATCCGCGCGCTGAACCACCTGACACTCGGCGGCGGAGAGCTGGCAAGCCCCGGCGAGGTCTGCGACATCATCGCCAGCCTGGCGCTGATGGGCCAGGGCCTGCCGCAGCTGTACGAGCAGCTCGCCAGGTTCTTGGTGGCGCGGCACGAGGACGGGCAGGTCACGCAGGACACCGGCGAGGACCCGGGCCTCTCGGTTACCGAGGTGACCGAGACCCTCGCCGCCGCGGGCCAGGCGGCAGACATGATGACCGCGGCCCTGGACGAGGCACGCAACGCGGCGGCCGAGCTGAGATCAGCGCCTTGACATTCTCCCCGCCCACCGGCGGGCACCGCCAGCCCGGCAACTCGTATGTCCTGCACGGAAGCCTGGCATGACCCGGTGAGGCTGCCCAGGGCATAGCGGATCGCGCCTGCCAGGAGCCTGGCGCACGCGGATCAACCCTTCAGGTGCGCGGAGATAGGGTCCATGGCGTTCCGGATTTCGGATCCAGATGGCGGAGGGCGGGAACACGGTGGCAGATCTTCGCAGTGCTCAGTGGTACGGCGGGCAGGACCGGGACGCCTACATCCACCGGGCATGGATGCGCCGGGGCGCGCCGGACTCGGCGTTTGCCGGCCGGCCGCAGATTGCCATCGCCAACACCGCATCCGACCTTGTGCCGTGCAACCGGCACCTGAGCGAGGTTGGCGAGCACGTCAGGCAGGGAGTGTGGGAGGCCGGCGGCGTCCCCCTCGACATGCCGGTCGTGTCCCTGGGCGAGACGCAGGTTCGTCCGACCGCGATGCTGTGGCGGAACATGGCCGCGATGGCCATCGAGGAGATGATCCGCGCCAACCCGGTCGATGGCGTGGTCCTGCTCGGCGGCTGTGACAAGACCATCCCGTCACTGCTGATGGGCGCCGCATCGGTGGATCTGCCCGCCGTCGTCGTCCCCGGCGGCCCGATGCTGACCGGCACCTTCCGGGGCGCGCCCCTGGGCTGCGGGACCGACGTATGGCGCCTGTCCGAGGACGTCCGCGGCGGCAAGCTTTCCCGGTCGGACTTCCTCCAGTCGGAATCGTCGATGATCCGCAGCCGGGGCCACTGCAACACCATGGGGACCGCCTCGACCATGGGGCTCCTCGCCGAGGTACTCGGCACCACGCTGCCGGGCACGGCCGGCTTGCCCGCCGCCGACAGCCGGCTGCTCGCCCAGGCGCACGCCACCGGAATCCTGGCCGTCGAGATGGTGCGGCAAGAGCGGCGGCCCAGCAAGGTGCTCTCAGCGGCCTCATTCCGCAACGCGATCGTGGCCCTGGCCGCTCTCGGCGGCTCAACCAACGCCGTCGTGCATCTGCTCGCCATCGCCGGCCGCCTCGGGATACCGCTCACTCTCGACGACTTCGACCGGTTCGGCGCAGATGTGCCGTTGCTGGTGAACCTGCAGCCCGCGGGCCAGTACCTGATGGAGGACTTTCACCGGGCCGGCGGCCTGCCTGCCGTCCTGCGCGAGGTGAAAGACCTCCTCGACCCGGCGGCGCTCACCGTCACCGGCCGCCCGCTGGTGGACTACCTCGGCACCGCGGAGATATGGGACCGCGACGTTATCCGCCCCCGGACCGAACCCCTCCGGGACGCGGCCGGCATCGCCGTGCTCCGCGGCAACCTCGCGCCCAGCGGAGCGATCATCAAGTCGGCGGCGGCCTCAGAGCACCTGCTGCGCCACCGCGGCCGCGCCGTGGTCTTCGACTCCATCGAAGACCTGCACGCCCGCATCGATGACCCTGGACTTGACGTCGACGCCGACTCGGTGCTGGTACTGCGCGGCTGCGGGCCGCGCGGCTACCCGGGCATGCCGGAGGTGTCGAACATGCCGCTGCCCGTGAAGCTGCTGCGCCAGGGTGTGCGTGACATGGTGCGCATCTGCGATGGCCGGATGAGCGGAACCGCATACGGGACCGTTGTCCTGCACGTCTGCCCGGAAGGCGCCGCCGGTGGCCCGCTCAGCAAGATACGCACCGGTGACTGGATCACCCTGGATGTCCCGGGCCGCCACCTCGACGTCGATCTTCCCGGGGATGAGCTCCTGCGGCGGCCCGTTGCCGCGGCAATGGCCGATGCCCTGGCTCGTCCCCGCCGCGGCTGGGAACTGCTGTACGTCAACAGCGTGCAGGGCGCCGAGACAGGCGCCGACCTTGATTTCCTGATCGGCTCCAGCGGAGACCACGTCAGCCGCGAGTCGCACTGACGGCCAGGGCAGCTCGCTGGCGGCGCGAACAGCAAACGCGGACGGCAAAGAAGCAGCCGGTGGCGCCGGTTGCCCGCCTGGCAGCGGGGTACTCGGCTGGAATGGCAGCACGCAGCGACCCCGGCAGGCCGGATGCGGTCGTCATCGGTGCGGGCCCTAACGGCATGGTGGCGGCCAACATTCTCGCTGACGCCGGCTGGCAGGTGGTGCTCTGCGAGGAGCAGGCGGAGCCGGGCGGCGGGGTCCGCAGCGGGCAGGGGCCCGCAGAGGGTTTCATTTACGACCACTGCAGCGCGTTTTACCCGCTGGCCGCCGCCTCCCGGGCAATCCAGCCGCTGCAGTTGGAGAAGCACGGGCTGCGGTGGTCACATGCTCCGGAGGTCCTCGCGCACCCGCTGCCCGACGGGCGCGCCGCGGTGCTGTCACGCGACGTTGACCGCACGGCCGCCGCGCTGGACGCACTGGGCGCCGGCGACGGCGCCGCCTGGCGGCGGCTGCATGCGATGTGGGAGAAGGTGGGGCCGCACTTGCTGGACGCGCTCTTCGTCCCGTTCCCGCCGGTCCGCTCCGGGATGCGCCTGGCCGCGAAACTGCGCGGCCCCGGTTTGCTGCGGTTCGCGCGATTCGCGCTGCTGCCGGTCCGCAGGCTCATTGAGGAGGAGTTCTCCGGCCCCGGCTCCCTGCTGCTGGCTGGGTGCGCCCTGCATGCGGACCTCATGCCGGAATCGGCCGGCGGCTCCGTATACGGGTGGTTGCTGGCAATGCTCGGTCACCAGTGCGGATGGCCCGTGCCTGAAGGGGGCTCCGGGCAGCTCACCGGGGCGCTGGTGCGGCGGCTGGAAGAGCGCGGAGGGCAGGTGCGGTGCGGCGACGCCGTGCGGCACGTCGTGGTCCGCGGCGGCCGGGCGGTCGCGGTGCGCACCGCATCAGGCGAGGAGATCCCGGCCCGCCGGGCGGTCCTCGCGGCCATGTCGGCGACCCAGCTTTACGGTGGGCTCGTCCCGTGGGAACACCTGCCGCCGCGGCTGCGCGATGATCTCCGCCGTTTCCAGTGGGACTACTCGACATTCAAGGTGGACTGGGCGTTGCGCGGCCGGCTGCCATGGCGGGCGCCCGGCGCGGCGGGGGCCGGCACCGTGCACATCGCCGCAAGCCTGGACGAGATGAGCCAGTACGCCGCGCAGATTTCCGCCGCCCAGGTGCCCGCGCACCCGTTCGTGCTGGCCGGGCAGATGACCACGGCGGATCCCTGCCGGTCCCCGCAGGGAACGGAATCGCTGTGGGCTTATACCCACGTCCCGCGCATGGTGCGGGGCGACGCTGGCGGGAATCTCACCGGTTCCTGGGATGAGCGTGAGCGGGAGGCGTTCGCTGACCGCATGGAGACACAGATCGAGCGCTTCGCCCCCGGCTGGCGGGAACTCGTGATTGCCCGGCGGATCACCACGCCCGGGCAGTTCCAGGAGGGCAACGCCAACCTTGACCGCGGCGCGCTCAACGGCGGCACCACCGCGGTGCACCAGCAGCTGCTCTTCCGCCCGACCCCCGGGCTGGGGCGGCCCGAGACGCCGATCACCGGACTGTACCTGGCCTCGTCGTCAGCGCACCCCGGCGGGGCCGTGCACGGCGCCTGCGGCGCGAACGCGGCGCGCGCGGCGTTGCGGGGAGCCCGCACGCACGCCCAGTACGCCGCCGCGGCTGCGGCCCGGCTCGCCATCGGCCGCTGAGGCATGCAGCCCTCAGTGCGGAAAGCGCGGCCGGCCACCGGGACCGGGCAGGCAGCCGTCAGCGGAGAAAGCGCCTGGCTGCCGGGGCAGGCTCTGCGGCTACGTGTTAGCCGCTGCGGCAGGCGGCCTGCGTGGATGCCGCTCGTGGACGATGCGGGCCAGGGAGCGGAGCATCCGCTGGTTGCGGAGCCGCAGCAGCCCTTCCACCACGATCGAGTGCCACCGTACGCCGGGACCGCTCAAAGGGTGCTCGTCGAGGATCACCACTGTCTGGTTCTCGCCCCAGGGCAGCAGCACTATCGACACCCTCGCGGTCCCAAGCCGCCCTGCGCGCGCCTCCAGCTCCAGGTGCTGCCCGGCCTCTACCAGACGGACCTTGGTGACGTCGTCAAACGTCCACGGGCCGATGCCCAGCGAGTAGTGGATTTCCGAGCCCAGCTTGGGCCAGGCAGGATCGACGTCACGGATGTGCCGTGTGCCCACCACCCATTCCGCGTATGCTCTGCCATCGCTGAGCACGTCCCAAACCTCGCGCGGCGGACGGTCGACAAGCACGTTCAGGACCGCCATTCGGACCGGCTACCCGGGTCAGCGCGCCTCAACCGTTCCTGGCGATGTTGGCCGGGGTTGGCCAGATCGTATGAAACCGGGCGGGTGGCCCAGTGGCCTCGCGAACGGTCTTCGGGGCCGGGGACCAGCACGAGCTGGTCACCTCGGCGCCAGCGGGTCTTGCCGCCTTGATGGGGCGTGCCCGCTGTCCTGGGTGGGCTTGTGGTCCCGCGTGGCCTGGGGACGGGTCCGGTCTGGCCGGTAGCTCTCCGCGCAGCCATCCTCTGGTGGCTGCCGGTCACACCTAATGGCCGGCGCCGGATCCGGTATCCCAGGCCACGCCTGCCGATCGCCACCGCGGCGCCATGGTGCCGGGTGACGCATATCTTCTTGCTCTGGGCCTGGAGGGGCTTGGCCCAGTGCTGGGCGCCCCAGATCGAGGTCCAGGCCGGGTCGGCCGCGATGACCGGCAGGCCCTGGTGGCAGGCCATGCCGCGCAGCCGATCCCGGAACCGGGCGGTGGGGATGCCGGCCACGGTGCGGGATGGCGCGGCTCGATCCGCCGGATATCAGCGGCTAGGGCCGTCCGGCCCTGCCATCGGCGGCCATCGGCTGGCCCTGCCGGTACATCTGCGGGGGCTTCAATCCCGCGGACTGCCCGCCGTCGACCGGGATCACCGACCCTGTGATGAACGATGACCCCGCTGAGCATAGCCAGAGCACGGTCCGGGCCACCTCGGACGCGGTGCCGGTTCTGCGCATGGGGGTCGACAGGCCGGCCTGCCGCTGCGCTTCCGGGCCGGCTGCCTCGAGATGATGGGTGAGGACCGGGCCAGGCGCCACCACGTTGACCCTAATGCCCTGATCGGCGTAGTCAAGTGCGGCGACCTTCGTCAGGCCGATGATGCCTGCCTTGCCGGCCACGTAGGCGGCGAGGTTGGCCACGCCGTTCAGCCCGGCTCCCGATGCCATGTTGACGATCGCGCCGCCACCGCCCCGCAGCATCGCCGGGATCTGGAATTTCATCCCCAGGAACGTGCCGCGGACGTTCGTCGCGATGCCGCGGTCGAAATCATCGGATCGATCGAGGACCACGGCGGCACCCGCCGCAGCGAACGCCTCGGCGGTGGCGGCGCCGATCCCCTTGCTGGCCCCGGCGACGAGCGCCACCCGGCCGTCCATGCGCGGATCATCCATGACGCGCTGCTCCCCTCACTCGTTCGGGTCCGTCGCGCCATATATTAGCTATCTAATTATTAGATATCAAATCCTTACAGGCACCTGCCGTCGCAGGCGACGGCGGTCGGCCGCGGCCAGTTCACCCTTCCTGGGTGAGGCGGGACCGGGCCAGCGACGGCGACGCTGAGACCGTACGAACCCCATGCCCATCAAGGGCACCTCAGCCAGGAGCGTGAAGAAATGACCCGGTATCCATTCGTGGATCTGTTCCTGACGATTTATATATCGCCGGCTGGATCCTCTGGATCGTGCTGATGTTCCTGATCGTGATGGACATCTTCCAGAAGGCAAAGGCGAAGGTTCTCCAGTGATCCGCTCCCCGCGCCGCGGCTGATCACCGGCGGGAGCGCCGCTGACCCGGGACAGGTGGCGGTTTCCCGTCCGCGAGCGAGTGCCGCCCTCATACCGCGCGGGTGATGACGCGCCCTGCCACGCCGCGGCGATCCGGCGGAGCGCGCGCATATGCTGTCCGCTACCTGCCCAGCGAAGATATATCCAGGCATATGGCGAGGTCGGCATACTCGTCACACAATGAGTGAATGGTTGCAGCCCTCGAGTTGACCGATGCCGGGCAGGCGCCGCTGCTGTCCGTGTCCGGGGTCGGCGTCAGCTTCGGCTCGCTCCGCGCTCTCGACGGAGTGAGCCTCACGGTCCGTCCCGGCGAGCTCGTCGCCCTGGCGGGCGAGAACGGCGCAGGTAAGACGACACTAGTCCGCTGCATCGCGGGCGACATTGCTCCCTCCCGGGGGGAGGTATACCTTTCCGGCAGGCGCCTGACCGCCGATCCCGCCGCGGTAGCCCGGCAGGGCGTCGCAGTGGTCTGGCAGGACCTGGCACTCTGCGAGAACCTGGATATCGCCGCGAATGTCCTGCTGGGACGGGAAAAGCGGGGCCTGCTGTTCTCCGACAGCCGTTTCCATGCGGCCGCGGCGGCGCTGCTGAGCAGCCTCGGCATTCCCATGCCGGATACCACCCGGAGCGTCCGGTCACTGTCGGGCGGCCAGCGCCAGCTGGTAGCGGTCGCCCGGGCGATGGGCAGCAACCCCCGGCTGCTGGCGCTCGACGAGCCCACGGCGTCGCTCGGCGTCATGGAGTCGGCGCAGGTCGAAGAGCTGATCGCCGGGCTGCGGGACAAGGGCACGACGATACTGCTCGCCTGCCATGACGTCGACCAGATGTTCCGGCTAGCGGACCGCATCGTGATAATGCGCCAAGGCCGGATCGTCGCCGATCTCGACCCGCGGGTGACGCATCCTGACGACGTGGTAGCGCTGCTGTCAGGCCAGGAGGCCGACTCCTCCGCCCGCCGCCAGCTGACCCGGCTGCACGGCCTCGCCGGCCGGCTGGTGTCCGCCGATCCTTCCTCAAGCCTGTCCCTGATCTTGTCCGCGCTCGGGGCCGCACTCGGTACTGAGCGGCTGTGCATCCACCTCGTCAACGATCAGTCACTGATCTGCGCCGCATCGCTCGGGTTCGCGCCCGGTCAGCTTGCTCCGTGGGCCCGGCTGCCGCTGGGGGCGGCCGGCGGTCCCATGGGCCTGGCGGCGCTGTCCGGGAAACCGGTCATCGAGGGGGACGTGCGCACCAGCGCTGCCTGGTCGCAGTTCGGCGACCTGGCGCGGGCCGCCGGCGTAGCGAGTTCCTGGTCAGTTCCGGTGACCGGGCAGGGTGGGCTCAGCGGCATTATCACCGTCTTCAGGCCCGACACCGGCGTCCCGGCGCGCCATGAGCTTCAGCTGGTCACGCTCTACGCCGGGTACGCGGCGAGCGCCGTAGAGCGCGACCGTCTGCTGGAGCAGGCAACCGCCCGCAACCGCGTGCTCGAGACCATCCGCGAGATACTCGAGAACCTGGCCGGCCCCATCGCGGTCGCCGACGGCCTTGACATCGCCGCCCAGTCGCTGCGCCGGGGCCTCCAGGCGGACGAGGTCGCCCTGCTTACCCGGCTGCACGGGGAGTCCCCGCAGTGGCGGGCGTTTGCCGGGCCGCTGGGCAGCGACCCGGGGTCCGCGTCGCCCGCGCTGCAAGGCAGCGCGGCGAGCGCACTCGCCGGCGCCAACCGCGACGGCGTGGCCAGGCAGGTGCAGACCAGCGAGGGACGGCGGGTTCGGGTGGCCGCATTCACGGCGGCCAACGGGCTGGCCATACTGCTGGCCAGCTGGAGGCATCCGGGCACCGCGGAGGAGACCGCCCTGATGGAAGACGCCGCGCATTCGCTGCGGCTGGCCCTGGACCGGGAGGAAGCCGTCCTCGCCCACCAGGAGGCTGCCGCGCTCCGCCGGTCCGGTGAGCTTCAGCGCGATTTCCTGTCCCGGCTGAGCCATGAGCTGCGGACGCCGCTGACCGCAATCCGGGGGTACGCATCGAGTCTCCTGCAGCCGGACGTGACCTGGGACGGGCACTCGCAGCAGCGTTTCCTTGACCGCATCGCGGCCGAGTCGGCACGCCTCGGGCGCCTGGTGGATGACCTGCTCGATTTCTCCACGATCGAATCGGGCATCATGCGGCTTCAGCCCGACTGGTGTGACATACCGCTGGTGCTCCAGGCCGCCATCGACTGCCTGCCCCCGGCGGGCGCCGCGGCCGTCTCATTGCGCTGCGATCCCGGCCTGCCCGTCGTATGGGCTGATCACGACCGCCTGGAGCAGGTGTTCGTGAACCTCATCAACAACGCGGTCGGCCATAACCCGCCGGGCACTCGGGTCTTCGTCACCGCGCACGCCGCCGCGGGTGGCACGCACGCCGCCGGGCCCGGCACGCCCAGTGACGGGAATGACCCGTCCGGGAACGGCGCCCGCGGCAGCGCGCCGCCCGCTGAGGTCGTGGTCAGCGTGACCGACGATGGCATGGGCATACCGGACGAGCTCGCGGCCGCGCCATTCGAACCGGCCCGCCGGCGGCGCACCCGGACGTCCGGGGCGGGGCTCGGCCTGTCCATCGCACAGGGCATCGTCGATGCCCATGGCGGGCGCATAGAGTTGCAGCGCCTGCCGAAGGGCACGCGATTCCGTGTTTTCCTTCCCGTTGAGGCAGTAGAGCCGATGCCCGGCCTCCCTGATTTCAGGGAGGCCGGGCACGGCACCGACACAGCGGTGCGGCACCGCGTATCCGTCCCGGAAGGAAACCTTGGTGCCTGAAACGGCGGGTAACACCCGCGTCCTAGTGGTGGAGGATGACCCCAACATCGTCGACCTGATCCGGTCCAACCTGGCCGTGCGTGGTTTCGACACGGTCGTCTCGCAGGACGGCATGCGGGTGCTGAAGCTCCTGGAGACGGAGGATCCCGACATCATCCTGCTCGACCTGATGCTCCCCGAGGCCGACGGCTTCGAGCTCTGCCGCCAGATACGTGAGCGGTCGCTCGTCGGGATCATCGTGGTCTCCGCCCGCGGCGGCGAGCGGGACAAGGTGACGGCGCTCAACATGGGCGCTGACGACTACCTGACCAAGCCGTTCAGCATCGAGGAGCTGCTGGCCCGGATCACGGCGACACTGCGCCGCACCCGCCCGGCGGTCCTGCCGGAGCCTCAGGCCCCGGTCATCTCCGCCGGGGACATCACGATCGATCTGGCCCGGCAGCAGGTGACCCGGCTCGGTCACCCGGTGCACCTGACCCCGACCGAATTCGCGCTGCTGCGTGAGCTCGCCACCAACCGCGGCAAGCTGCTGACGCACGCGCACCTGCTGCGGCGCGTCTGGGGGCACGGATACGAGACCGAGACCGAGTACGTCAGGGTCTACGTCAGGCGGCTGCGGGCGAAACTGGAAGTCCCGGATAGCGAGCCACTGATCCTCACTCAGCCGAGAGCAGGTTACCGATTCGCCCCTGAGTAATCGCCTCACTACCCGCTGGCGCCTTCTGTTCACACTATTTTTACGGCACCGCCACGATGTTAAGGGCGCGTTAATTCCCCGGACCTTAGGGTTCTGGTCAGAACCAGGGCGCAGCGACCGCCGTGCGGAAGGGCGCGAGGTCGCGTCCCCGCTGCGAACCCCTCAAGGGTGAGGTGATTTGTTTGAATCCGTTGACCAAAATAAGCTGGACGGGAACGCTGGCTGTTACCGCTGGCCTGGCGCTTGCGGCCTGCAGCAGTGGCACGCCCACTGCTAAGAGCAGTTCGAGTTCAAGTCCCAGTTCCGGCTCTTCCAGCGGCACGCCGTCGATCTCCGCTAGCTCATTCACGCGGAATTTCTCGGCGATGTCACAACTGACGTCCCTAGCCTCTAAGGGCAAGGGAAATGTGGCCGTGATTCTGCCGGACACGGTTTCCTCGGCACGATATACGGAATTCGACGCGCCGTATCTGACTAAGGCGCTCCAGACGGCGGGCCTTTCGTCGTCGCAGTTCTCCGTGCAGAACGCGCAAGGCAGTGACAGCACGGAGTTCACCGACGCTCAGGAGGCCATCACCAAGGGTGCCACCGTGCTCATCGTGGACCCGCTCGACGCCGGAGTCGGCGCCCAGATCGAGTCCTACGCGAAGCAGCACGGCGTCGCGGTGATTGACTACGACCGGCTGACCACCGGCGGCAGCCGCCAGTACTACGTCAGCTTCGACAACGTCAAGGTCGGCCAGCTGATCGGCCAGGGCCTTGAGTCCTGCGTCACGGCCTGGAATCTGAAAAATCCGAACGTGCTCGTGATGCAGGGCGCGCCCACCGACAACAACGCGACCCTGTTCGCGCAGGGTTACGACGGCGTGCTGGCGTCGAAATTCTCCAGCGGCTGGAAGAAGGTGGGCAGCGCGGCCGGGACCTGGGATCCGCCCACGGCCGAGACCGAGTTCCAGGGACAGTACACGGCGCACAGGAACATCAACGCGGTGCTCGTCCCCAACGACGAGAACGCGGCGCCGATCATCCACTACCTGCAGTCGCTGAACGTCAAGCCGAAGACCTTCCCGGTCACCGGCCAGGACGCGACGCTCGTCGGGCTGCAGAACATCTTGGCCGGCTACCAGTGCGGTACCGCCTACAAGCCGATCTACCTGGAGGCACAGGCCGCCGCCGCGCTGGCCATCTACCTGCGGGCCCAGACCACCCCGCCGACCGCGCTGGTGAACGGCTCGACCACCGACCCGAAAACCAAGACGACCGTCCCGTCGGTTCTCCTGACCCCCGGCTGGGTCACCCCGTCCAACATGGCCGCCACGGTCATCGCCGACAACTTCGTGCCAGCCAAGCAACTGTGTGCCGGCTCCTACGCCAGCGCCTGCACGGCTAACAACATCACACCATGACCGTAAGCGCGCATCACCGGAACGGATCTACTCGGTGACCACACCAAGCGCCGCCGACGGCGCCCGGCCCGCCACCGCGGGCCGGGCGCCGTCGCCCGCGGCTACGACCAGCGCCCAGGCCGACAGCCCGGAGCAGGAGCCGCTGCTGCGGCTCCGCGGGATCGGCAAGAATTTCGGCCCCGTGCAGGCACTCGCCGACATCGATCTCGACATTCCCGCCGGGAAGGTCACCGCGATCGTCGGCGACAACGGCGCGGGTAAGTCAACACTGATCAAGACCATCTCCGGCATCTGGCAGGCCGATCACGGCCAGATCTTCTGGCAGGGCAAGCCGGTGCAGCTGCACAGCCCCCGGGCCGCCACCGACCTCGGGATCGCCACCGTCTACCAGGACCTCGCCCTGTGCGACAACCTGGACATCGTGCAGAACATGTTCCTCGGCCGCGAGACGATGCGCCACTGGCAGCTTGACGAGAACAGCATGGAGGTGACCGCAAGGCGGACCCTCGCCGACCTCTCGGTGGTATCGGTCCGCTCGATCCGCCAGCCAGTTGGCTCCCTATCCGGCGGCCAGCGCCAGGCCGTCGCGGTCGCGAAGGCCGTCATGCAGCAGGCCCAGCTCGTCATCATGGACGAGCCCACGGCGGCCCTGGGCGTCAGCCAGACCGCTATGGTCCTGGATCTCATCGGCCAGCTGTCGAGCAGAGGCATCGGCGTCGTGGTGATCTCGCACAACCTGAACGACGTCATGAACGTCGCGGACCGCATCGCGGTGCTGTACCTCGGCCGTCTGGCCGCCGTCGGGCCCATATCCCAGTTCGACACGCAGTCGATCGTCGAGCTCATGACCACCGGCACGTCCGGCCGCACAGGCGCCGCACCGGGCGGCCCGGCCTACGCCGGGACCCGGCGCCGTCCCGAATCAGGTGCCCCCGCGACCGGTAACGTCTCCGGTGGCAGCACCGGGGACTCTTACCCAGGGGAGGCGCAGTGAGCACCGAAACTCACCAGCCACCGCCCGAGTCGGCCGAGCAAGGCGACGTGATCTCCTCGGCAGCGGCCAAGGCCAGCGCTCCGGAGGTGATCGCCGGCTCCTTCGGCGAATACACCCGCATCTGGCTCCAGCGGGTGCGGAGCGGCGAGAGCGGCGCGCTGCCGGTGGTCATCGGCCTCGCCGCGATCGTGGTCTACTTCCAGGTCCGCAACTCCCTGTTCCTGTCGGCGGGTAACCTCGTCAACCTGCTGATCCAGGGCACGCCGTTCATCCTCCTCGGCATGGCGGAGGTCTTCGTCCTGCTGCTGGGCGAGATCGACCTGTCCGTCGGCTACAACGCCGGCATCGGGGCGGTGATGACTGCCTGGCTGGTGTTCTCCGTTCCGTGGTGGCTGGCCATCCTGGCCGGACTGGCCACCAGCGCGGCGATCGGGTTCATTCAGGGCGTGCTCATCACCCGGCTGCGGCTGCCGTCCTTCGTCGTCACGCTGGGCGGCCTGCTCGGCCTGCAGGGCCTGATGATCGAGCTCGTGTCCAGCAGCGGGCACGGCCCGGGCGGATCGATCCCGATCCCGAACCACATCATCGACGACCTGACCACCGGCAGCCTCAGCGTGCCCGCCGGGTGGATCGTCATGGTGGCCGTCGTGGCCCTGGCCGGCGTGGTCCTGATCCTGCGCGATCGCCAGCGCAGGGCAGCCGGCCTGGTCACCCCGCCGTTCAGCATCACCCTGCTCAAGGTCTTTGTCATGGCCGTCGCGGGTGTCGTGATCGTCCTCGTCGGTAACACCAACCGAGGCGTGACGGTCGCGCTCCGCGGGGTGCCGTGGGTCGTCATCATCGTGTTCGGCGTCCTCGTCGTCTACACGGCACTGCTCGGGCGCACCCGGTTCGGCCGCTACATTTACGCGATCGGCGGCAACGCCGAGGCGGCCCGGCGAGCCGGCGTGAACCTGGCCATGATCAGGACGCTCGCCTTCACGCTGAGCGGGCTGACCGCAGCCATCGGCGGCATCATCCTCGCCTCACGGCTCGGCTCGATCTCGACCAACCTCGACGGCGGGCAGTACGTGCTCTACGCGGTAGCGGCGGCCGTGATCGGCGGCACGCACCTGTTCGGCGGCTACGGCAAGATGCTGCACGCCCTCCTGGGCGGCCTGGTGGTGGCCGCGATCTACAACGGCCTCGGCCTGCTCGGCCTGGGGGCGGCACCGACGGACATCGTGACCGCCCTGGTGCTGCTGGCGGCCGTCACCGTCGACACCCTG
The DNA here is from genome assembly GCA_035640715.1 of Streptosporangiaceae bacterium. Taxonomy (GTDB): domain Bacteria; phylum Actinomycetota; class Actinomycetes; order Streptosporangiales; family Streptosporangiaceae; genus DASQVO01. The sequence goes on along the minus strand of DASQVO010000344.1, from coordinate 26,652 downwards.
GCCCGCCGGGGCCGAGGATAGGGGCTCGGCCCCGGCCCAGCTACCGCTGGCCGGGGCCCGAGCCTTAGCCGGCCGTTGCAACGGGGATCGTTCCCTCTGGCCAGCACGGCATGCTGGAGGCGTGGGCAGTCCAGAAGCGCCGGAACTGACGGTTCATTTCGCGGCCGGGCTGAGGTTCTTCCTCGCTCCGCGCCACCGGGGCGGGCAGGTGCGGGTGCCGGCCGACGGCATCTCGTCGCTCGGCCATGTGGTGGAGTCGCTCGGCGTGCCCCTCCCGGAAGCCGGCGCGCTCAGGGTGAACGGCCAGCCAGTGACCGCCGCGTACCGGCCGTCCGGCGGCGACGTGGCGGAGGTGGCCGCCGTGGCACGCCCGCAGCCGCTGCCGTCGGCACGGTTCATCCTCGACGTCCACCTGGGCACGCTGGCCCGCAGGATGCGGCTGGTGGGCATCGATACCGCCTATGCCAACGACCTCGACGACGACACGCTGATCGACCGGGCGAATACCGGACGCCGGGTCCTGCTAACGCAGGACCGCGGTCTGCTGCGCCGCAGGAAGCTGTGGCTGGGCGCCTATGTGCGCGGCGCAATCCCGGATGAGCAGCTCCGTGACGTGCTGGAGCGATTCGCGCCGGCGCTGGCGCCGTGGACCCGGTGCCTAGCGTGCAACGGGCCGCTGGAACTGGCCCGCAAGGCCGACGTCGAGGACATGCTGAAGCCCGGCACGCGGCGCACCTACCAGGTCTTCTCCCGCTGCACGGCCTGCGGTCACCTCTACTGGCGCGGCGCGCACGGCTCCCGGCTCGAAGCCGTCGTGGATGCGGCGATGCGAACCGTTGGGAACGTCTCACCAGCCAGCACCCGCAGGCGTGAGGGAAGACCAGGAGGAGACCGGACGAGGATGTGATAGCAGGCAGCCGCTGACGCGGCTGCCGCTCACCGGCAGGCCGACTCGTCGCCCGTGCCGAGGCAGTAGACGGCGTAGGGGCGGCGGAGCACCGGCATCGCGACGTTGCGCACAGGGACGCCGCCCAGGGTATGGCCCTTCTCCGTGCCGGCGTGAGCGTGCCCGTGCACGGCCAGGTCGGCCAACCCGCTGTCGGCCGCTTCGGCGAGGAAATAGCTGCCGAGGAATGGGTAGATCTCCGGCGGCTCGCCCGCCAGCGTGTCCTCCACCGGTGAGTAGTGCGTGAGCGCAACGCGGAAGCCGGCGTCGAGTTCCTTGAGCGCATGCCCGAGGCCCTCGGCGAGCTGCCGGGAATGGCGAACGAATGCCTTCATCTCCGGCTCGCCGAACTCGCTGCCGCATTTGCCGGGAAATCCCCCGCCGAAGCCCTTGGTACCCGCTATTCCCATCCGCCCGCCCGGCAGGCTGAGTACCACCCCGGAGCCCTCAAGGACACTGATCCCGGCATCTTCCAGCATCTTGGTGACCTCGTCGCTCCGATCGCACTGGTAGTCATGGTTGCCGAGGACCGCCACCACGGGCACGGCCAGGCCGCCGAACTCGGCGGCCACCACCTGTGCCTCAGCCGGGTCACCATGCCGGGTCAGATCGCCCGCCAGCAGCAGGACATCGGCGTGGGTGGCAATGTCGGCCAGCTTCGGGCGCAGCGAGCCCCGCAGATCCTCATCGAGATGAACGTCGCCGACGGCAGCCACGCGGATCATGTCAGCTTTTCCTCCTCACCGGGCGGCTGCAACTCAGGGACCGACACCTCGTTACGGACATCCAGCTCGGGCGCCGCGTCGCGTACCACCTCGGCGATCAGCAGCCGCCGCTGCTCGCACGCGACCTCGCCGCGCAGGATCACCACCCCATCCCGGACATCGGCGCGGATACCCAGTTCATGGGTACGCGGATCCGACGCGAGCGCGCGCTCGATCCGCCCGGCCACGTAGTCACTTGTATCCCTGGTCATGGTTCCTCCCTCACCGGATGCCGGCTTTGAGGACCCGAAGCCGTTCGAGCAGCACGAGAAACGCGTCGGCGAACGGCGAATCGCCCACCTCAGCGCGGACGCGCTCCCAGTCCACCTGTTCCCGGAGCGGCCGGACATGCATGAGCGTCATCGCGAAGTCGGCGTGATGCTCTGAGAACGCCCGCAGCCAGGACAGCACCAGGTCGGTGGCGGCGAGAACGGGCATCCTGACCGCCGCCACATCCAATTCATCGGCTCGGGACAGCAGGCCGGGGCCGACCGGCTCGCCGGAGAGCCGGAAGATCAGGTCTACCAGCGTGCCGTCATCGTAGGCCTTGACCAGCCAGTCCTCGGGCGGATGCACGATCTCCATGCCAACGCCCGCTAGTGCCTTCTCAGCTGCGGGCACGTCCTGCTCCATGATGACGAAATCCACGTCGTGGGACGGCAGCGCGCCACCGCGCGCGTACGCGGCGACGCTGCCGGCCAGCGCGAACGGCACGCCAGCCTTGCTCATCGCGGCCGCCGCCCGCTTGAGCGTCTCGAGCACGGAGCTGTCATCCGGGCCATCCATGGCCATTCCCTACCCCGTGACCCTCCCCGTAGGCCATTTCACGGCGGATCATCAAAGTTGCGGCGTGGAAACCTGGCCTGGGTCACCTCGCCGTCCAGCCGCCGTCGAGAACGAAGGACGCGCCATTGGCGAACGACGCGTGCGGCCCGCAGAGGTAGACAGCCATCTCGGCCACTTCCTCCGGCTCGACGAGTCGCTTGATCGCTGGCTCAGTCAGCATGATCCGGGTAATCACCTCGTCGGCCGGTATTCCATGCAGCCGGGCCTGGTCCGCAATCTGCTTCTCCACAAGTGGCGTGCGCACATAGGCGGGACAAATTGTGTTGGAGGTCACACCGCGCTCCCCGCCTTCGAGCGCGATCGTTTTGGACAGGCCCTCGAGGCCGTGCTTGGCCGCGACATAAGCGCATTTGAACGCCGAGGCCCGCAGGCCATGGACCGACGAGATATTGACGATCCGGCCGAATTGCTGCTCATACATATGCGGCAGCGCGGCGCGCACCAGCCGGAATGGCGCTTCGAGCATCAGGGCGAGCAGCAGCCGGAACTTCTCCTCGGGGAATTCCTCGATAGGCGAGACGTACTGCACGCCCGCGTTGTTCACGATGATGTCGGCTGAGCCGGCCAGCGCGGCCGCGTCGAAGGCCGGATCAGCCAGGTCGGCCACGACCGCCTCGCCGCCTACCGACGAAGCGACCTGCTTGACGCCCGCCTCGTTCAGGTCCGCGACGACGACCCGCGCGCCCGCGGCGGCGAACCTCCCGGCGCAGGCCGCGCCGATCCCGCTGGCCCCGCCAGTGACCAGGACCCGCCGCCCGGTTAGATCAGCTGACTCTGTCATCGCGCGCCCTCCCAGCTGCTTGAAACATTTCCGAAACGCTGAATTCATACATGGTACCGCACACATTTTGAGCAATCCGGAACAATACCGCCTCGCATACATAGGAATCTCATAGAAACCGTCATCCCTCGATGCATCGCTAAGCCAGCGCTAAGCAAACCTTGATCGATGTCCGCCAAACTCTTTCGCTGAGCCCGACACGGGTTCGTCCCGCATGCCGGCTGACGCGCGGTCACGCCGCGTGCATTACCCGCACCGCGCATTACCGGAGCACCTGGAGGTCCCGCTGTGTCCACCGTTATCGCGGATCCGCTCAGGCCATCCGCATACGGGGGGCGCTCGGCCCACGCGAGGCCACGCCGCCGCTGGGAACTATGGCGCTCACCTGAGGGCCAGCCGTCCTGGGCCCGCCCGGCGCTGCTCGGCGTCGCCGCCGTCGCGGCGCTGCTGTACGCCTGGAACATCACCCAGGCCGGGCTCGCACCGTTCTACTCGGTCGCCGTCAAGAGCATGTCGGAGAGCTGGAAGGCCTTCTTCTACGGCGCCTTCGACCCCATGATCACGATCGACAAGCTGGCCGGATCGGCTATCTGGTCGCGGCACCCGTCCGGCTGCGCCGCCGGCTCTGGCAGGCCGGCGTGGCCGGGGTGGTGATGCTGGCCGTGTCGATGTCCTGGATCGCGCTGTATACGCTCACCCCGGCCGCCGACCGGCCCTATGCGGACGGGTCGACCAACAACAGTGCGGTCGCGATGGTGTTCGGCTACAAAGGTCCCGGCCAGCGACGACGGCGGCACCTCCGCCACCGCGGCGGCCGATGGCGGTACGGGGACGCTCTACGCCTGCGGGACGAGCTCGTGACGGCGAGCGTGCGCTAAGACTCGTGGCTGCGGCAGGCCCATGACCGCAGAACGCTTTCGCTGGCTGGTCCGGTTTTCCATGATCCAACGCGTTTTCCGCTTCACCCGCGGGTTCCGGCACTGGATCACGGTGGAACGCCGGCCGGCGTGATGCCCATGTGGCGCAGGAGGCCTGAGCGACGGTCAGCCACCGCGCGGCATGGCAGCGCCAGAGCGGTGCAGCCCAGAGCAGGGCAGCGCTAGAACAGGGCAGCGCTAGAACAGGGCGGCCGGGAAACAACGGCGGGCTTTTTCAGGCAAAAAATAAGGACGGAACACCTATACGGGTACATTCCCATCTTTTCGGCGGCCAAATCCGGCCTGTGATATGCGGAAATTGCGTGTTCCAGACGCTCCGATGCGTGTAACGTCATCTCGGCGTTAGCCGCTGTCCAGTAAATGCAGGTCTTGTGGAGTGCCGCGTGAGAGAGCAATGGCCGCTTTTTCGTCTCTGTTTCCGAATAAACCGTGTCGGCATGCGCGTGCCGCGCCGGCCGGCTGCGGCGGCCGCGGCGGGGGTCGCTGCGGCGGTCCTGGTAGCTGGCTGCGGGCATGGCGGTGCCTCGCCGGCTCATGCTGATTCACCCGCCGCAGCGGCACCTGTCTCACCGCGGCCGGTGCCGGCGGCGCAACTGGCCAGGCTTCCGCAGGCAACGACGTTCGCGCGCCTGCACGGCGCACCTGCCGACCCGGACCCGACCACGCTCACCAGCGGTCTGGTGGTGCATCCCCGCACCACGCAGGTCGTGTACGCGACGCCGGGCGGGCCGCCGGTGGCGGCCCTGCCATCGACGGAACTGGGAAGCCCGACGTGGGTGCCGGTGGTACAGAGCCGCCGGGGGTGGGACCGGGTCCTCTTGCCTGCCCGCCCCAACCACGCGAGTGGCTGGATCTCCACCGACGGCCGGACGCTGCAAAGTGCGGAGACCCCGTACGTGATCAGCGTCGACCTGGCGGCCCGGCGGGTCACCGTGCTCGACGGCGGCCAGAAGGTGGGGTCATGGACGGTGGCGGTCGGCGCGCCTACAACCCCGACGCCGACCGGGCGGACCTTCCTGATGGCGTCGCTGGAACCGGCGCACCCCACCTACAGCCCACTGATTCTCCCGCTCGGGGCCCACTCCAACACCCTCGACACCTTCGGCGGCGGGCCCGGCACCGTAGCGCTGCACGGCTGGCCGGACACGTCGGTATTCGGTCACTCGGTCACGCACGGTTGCGTGCGTGTGCCATCGGCCGCGCTGTACGTGCTGTCACGTATCCCCCTCGGCAGCCTTGTCCTCATCCGCTCCTAACGGTTCGTTTCCGGCTCGTGGTGCCAGAGACACTCATAGTGCCGGAGATCAGTCCAATTCCGCAGAAAGTGAAGGACTACGCGTGACATTCCTCCATGTAACGAAGCGCACCGCGGCGGCCGCCGCCACGGCGGCCCTGACCGCCGCGGCCACTATCATGGCGCTGGCCCCGGCCCCGGTGCTCGCCGACACCAGCCCCAGCTCGGCCACCGGGATCCTCACCAGCGGGCTTGGCCTCGCGCCCGTGTCAACCGTGTCGTCGAACGGGAAGGCGGAGGACAGCAGCCTGCTCAGCACCCCGAGCATCCCGGCCCTGACCGCCTCGGTGCTGCACGTATTCGCGGACGGGGCCCAGGGTACTGCTCGCGCCAGCGCCGCCGACCTCAACATCGGCGGCAGCCAGCTCATCGCCAGCCTGGTTACCGCGTCCTGCAAGCCAGGCGGCGGCAACGCCACGTTGCTCAACGCCATCGTCGGCGGCCACGCCATCCCGGTCGCGCCGCCGCCCAACACCACGATCGCGGTGCCACCGGGTGCCGGCCACATCGTCGCCATTACCCTCAACAAGCAGGTGAAGAACAGCCAGGGCGGTCTCACCGTCACCGCGCTTGAGGTTCAGCTCGGCACCGGCAGCGCGCAGAAGACGATCGATATCTCCACCGCCAACTGCGCGGCACCCACTACAACCACCGCGCACACGTCACCGGCTGTACCCGCCGCCCCCGCACCCGTGCCACTGCGCGGCGACCTGCCCGTCACCGGCTGACCAGCCAGCGACCGGCCATCAGGTCCGGCAACTGCCGGGCCGCATAATGTGCCGCTGAATTTCCGGATTGCGGATCCCTGAGGATCCGCAATCCGGAAGGCAGGGTTAGCGTGCTGATAGCTATCGCCGGTCACCCGGATGACGGCCGGGTTGCGGTACTGCCCGCGGGAGAAGAACTGCAGCGTCGCCGCTTCGCCGCGGATCTGGTCCTCGGCGTTATGCAAGTACGCGAGGTACTGGATCTCCGGGACCGGCAGCAGGCCGGTGACGCCGAAGATCATCACCTCCGGGTGGCAGACGCCCGCGGCGGCGCTCTGCTTTCCGGGCCAGCACCGCCGCCTGGGCTGCGGCAAGGCAGCCCCCGGACTTGGCCACTACGACGCCATGTAGGCTTCAACGTGGCTGGCAGCCCCATGCTTCTAGCGCCCCGGGCCGTGCACGCTCGGTGGAGTCCGAGAAACGCTGCGGGCGCAACCGCGCCCTACGCCGTTCCCCGTCAGCCGGAAGGTGGTCGGTTTTCCTTGAGTGCCGTCGACAGCCGGCGAAGCTCGCTCGTCACAGGCAACAGGACCAGCTCACCGGGCCGCGCGATCACGGATGCGGCCGACCGTGGCGCCGTGTCACGACCGTCCTCGTTCCGCCAGGTGCTGCGGGCCTACGTCGACCTGTGCAAGCCGAGAATCATCGAGCTGCTGCTGATCACCGCCGTGCCGGTGCTGTTCCTCGCGGACCGGGGCCTACCGTCGCTGCTGGATGCGGCCGTCGTCGTGGTCGGCGGGGCGCTGGCCGCCGGCAGCGCCAACGCGCTGAACTGCTACATCGACCGCGACATTGATCAGGTGATGCGCCGGACACGGGGCAGGCCGCTGGCGAGGCACAGCGTGTCGCCCCGTGCGGCCCTGATCTTCGGCACGGTGCTCGGCATCGTGTCGGTGGGCCTGTTCGCCGCGATCGCAAACCTGCTCGCGGCCGTCCTGACACTCGGCGCGATCCTCTACTACGTCGTCGTCTACACCATGCTGCTCAAGCGGCGCACCTCACAGAGCACCCTATGGGGCGGCATCTGCGGGGCGGCCCCGGTGCTCATCGCCTGGGCGGCAGTCAGGGGATCGCTTTCCTGGCCGGCTTTCCTGCTCTTCCTGGTGGTGTTCTTCTGGCAGCCCACGCACTTCTGGGCGCTCGCCGTGAAGTTCAAGGACGACTACAAGAGCGTGAACATTCCGATGCTTCCGGTGGTCGCGCCGCTACGCCGGGTGCTGTCGGAGAGCCTCGCCGACAGCTGGCTCATGGTGGCCGCCTCGGTCGCCGTGTGGCCGCTGGCGGCCGGTCCCCTCTACGGCGTGAGCGCGGTCGTTCTCGGCGGCGCGTTCCTGGCCGAGGTGCACCGCCTGCACCTGCGCGTGGTCCGCGGTGAGCAGGTGCAGACAATACGCCTGTTCCACGAGTCGAACATCTACCTCACGCTGCTTTTCGCGGCTCTCGCAGCCGACTCTCTGATCCGCTAGGAAGGCCGCCGTGGCCCCTGCGCCCGCGGCCAGCCGCCGCCGGGCGGCTCACATGCCGCTGGCGGACCGCCGCCCGATGGCCCGCATACCCGCGCCCGGCCGCCGAAGCGAGCTCCCTGACGAAGAGCGGCGCGTAAATCGTGCCGACGCCTGAGGCGAGGTTATAGCCGGGCCGGGCGGCGAAACCGGTGACGGTGTGGGTCTGGCCGCCCTGGCTGAACGACACGGTGTTGCTGCCCTTCTTGATGTCCACGATGCCGGGGGCATGCTTGGCCGCAAGGGTGTAGAGCGCCGGGTTGATCAGGCCGAGCGGGTGCCCCGCGACCTGGTCGGCCAGCGCCACCACGCCGGCGAACAGGGGCGTGGCCACGCTGGTGCCGCAGGTGGGATACCAGCCGGCCGCCTTGCCCGGGAAGCTCTGGTAGACGTCGACCGCCCCGTCGCAGGCCGCGCTCATCGACACGTCGGGGATGCCCCGCCGGGCACCCACGATGTTCCGGACACCGTTCTGGTACCCCGGACGGCTGAACATCACCGACTTGCCGCCACCGGCAGCCAGCGGGTTCGGCCCACTGTTGCTGTTGATGTAGGAGTTGGCGCCGGCGTTGCGTGTGTCGTTCCAGACATTGTCCGGCGCGGTGCGGCCGCCGCTGGCGTTCAGGTGAAGCTGCGTGCCGCCGATGGCCGTGACCAGCGAGTCGGTGGCCGGCCATGCTGTGACCGGATAGGTGTAGTAGGCCGTCTGGTCGAGCTTAAAGTTGGTCGCGCCGCTGTCGCCGGACGCCGCGAGCACCGTGACGCGGTCCCGGGCGGCCTCGATGTAGGCGCTGCGCAGGGCCATCAGGGCCTTCCTGGACGGGAAGGTCTGCTCCGTGGCGTTGAAGCTCTGGCTGATCACGCTGCCGAGGTGGTGGCTGATGACGTATTTCTCGGCGGCCTCGATCTGCGGGAAGCCAGCCGTCCCCTCAGTCTCCGATACCGGCGTCTCGACCAGCAGGATCCGCGCGCCGGGGGCCATCACGTGGGCGTATTCCACGTCGAGGGTGGCTTCGCCCGCCCAGTTCACGCGGTCGGGGGTGGCGGTGTAGGCGGGTATCTTCCCGGCCGGTGCGATGATCCGCAGCGACGGCGGAGCGGGGAGGCGGAACTGCTTGTCGAAGACGGCCAGGTCATGGCCGATCGTGGGCGAGCCGTACGACTCCACGATGACAATCGTCTGTCCCTTCCCGCTGATCCCCGCCTTCAGCAGGGCCGGGATGCCGTAGGCCTGCTGGATCTGGCCCGGCTCGTAGCAAGCGATCTTGTAGTTCTTCTCGCAGTATGCGGTGGACTGCGGGCCTGGGCTGCCTGGCATGGCCAGACGATCGGCTGGGCTGATGGTCACCGTTACTGGGCTGGCAGGTGCGGCGGCTGACACCGGTGCGGCGGGCGGCCCGGCAATGGCCGGCCCGGCAGCGCCGAGAGCAACCGTGAGCGTGCAGGAGGTCATCGCGGCTGCCATCGGGCGGCTAAGGCGCATCGGTGTCTCCAGGATTCCATGGTCAACGGATTTTGATTACAGATAACACCTGGATGGTAACAGATAGTAGCGTCAACATGATGCACATGGTGGCCGTGTCGCAGATGTGTACGATAGCGACAGTGGCGTGGCTGAGTAATTTTTGTTAAGTGGTGTATATCTACGTCTTAGTGAGTATTGTCTCGTGATATGCCCGGCTCATTGCTAGAGAGCAGGCCCGGCTCGAACAACCTCCTTGCGCCACGGCGGCACCGCCTCGGCGGGGTTGGCGCGGCGCTGCAGGTAGCCAGGCCATCCGCCATCCGGGACGTGCTGTATGCCCGTATGGAGGAGATCAGTTTCAGGAAGTTCGTAGCGCTCTTGTCCGGGGCGGTGGCGATGGCCATCGCGGGGACCGTGACCGGCATCCTGATAAGCCAGCCCGCTGGCGTGGCCCACCCCTTGGGGCTCAGGCCGCCGCCGGTCACGCAGCCGATCTCGGTGACGTCTGCCTCCGCACGCGCGACGTCGGCCCGCCCGGTGCACGCTGCCCCGAGGCGGGCGAAGGTGGGGCCGTCCCCAGCCAGCTACACCTCCCACGCGGCACCGGCCGCCCATTCTGTCCCTGCCGGGCCAGCCCGGCCGGCCCGGACCACGGCCGCGCCGGTCCCGGCACGGCCCCGGACGCACGGCTCGCGGCCCTTCCCGCCGCGGGGAGCGGGATCGTGGTGGTGGTACTGGGCACACAACGGCAGGGCGAAGCTTCCGCGGGGCCCCCGGGACGGCGCTGGCCAGGGAAACACTGATCCGCGGGCGGGAGACCCGCGAGGCGGCGCAACCGGCGGGATACGCTGGCCCCGCCGCGGCGGCTGGTAACGTCTGGCCCGCACCCAGGGGCCCGACGGCGGTCCCGGGACATCGGCAGCGTCCGGGTAAGCTGGCAATGTGATCTTGATAGTCGCCGGGCCGTCCGGCAGCGGCAAGACCACTGCCGGCGCGCTGCTCGCCGGGCGCCTCCATTGGTCATTCGCTGACGCGGATTCTTTCCACCCGGCCAGCAACATCGAGAAAATGCGCGCGGGCCACCCGCTCACCGACGCCGATCGCTGGCCGTGGCTGGACGCCATCGGCCGCTGGATGGATGAACGGATCGCCGCGGGCGAGTCCGCAGTCGTGACCTGTTCCGCCCTGCGGCGCGCCTACCGCGAGGCGCTGCTGGACGGCCGCCCGGAAGCGCGGCTCGTCTTCCTGCTCACCGACCGGGAGACGCTGGCCACCCACCTGGCCGGCCGTCACGGGCACTTCTTCCCGCGGGGCCTCCTGGACAGCCAGCTCGCCGACCAGGAGCCACCGCACGGGGAGAAGAACGTCTTCGTCGTGACGCCGGAAGGGCAGCCGGAGCAGACCGTGGCGAAAATCATCGCCGAGCTGCGGCCCGGCGAGACCCCCGGATGACGAACGGGGCCACGGCGGCCGTCCCGCCGCACGCGGCCCGTTCGGCCACGGCTGGTTCTGCCGTCAGGCGACCGGCTCGAGGACGACCACCGGGATCTCCCGCTTGGTCTTCTGCTGGTACTCGTCGTAGGCCGGCCACGCCGTCGCCATCAGCCGCCACATCTCCGGCTTCTCGGCGGCCGTCGCCGTCCTGGCCCGGGCCGCGAACTTGTCCCCCTTCACCTGGACCTGGACGTCCGGGTTGGCGGCGAGGTTGAGGTACCAGGCCGGAGGCTCGTCCGCGCCGCCCTTCGACGCCACCACCAGATAGTCGTTGCCGTGTTTCTGGTAGATCAGCGCGCTCTTGCGCTGCGTCCCGCTCTTGCGCCCGGTCGTGGTGAGGATCAGCGTCGTCGTGCCCTGCCAGTCGTGACCTTCCGCGCCGTCGGTCTCTTCATAGCGCTTCACGTGCTCATCCCCGAACAGCACCTGCTACCTCCCATGCTGTAACTGCCGTACCGTCGGATTATCCCGCGCTCGCCGGAGCCGCCCGCTGGTGGCCCCGGCGAACGGCCCGGCCAGTCGCACCCGGCGGCACCAGATTGGACATGCCGTATGAAACTCAAGCTGGACCTGCACGACATCTACAATCGGGGCGCCGACATCGACCGGGCGCTGCGGTCGATCATCGACGAGGCGGTGGCGAAGAAGGCCCCGGTGGTGGAGATCATCCCTGGCAAGGGATCGGGCCAGCTGAAGAAGCACGTGCTGCGGTTCCTCGAGCAGAAGGAAATTAAGGCGCTGTATCACCGCGTGGAGAAGGACTCAAAGAACTTCGGCCGCCTGTTCGTGCACTTCCGCTGGTTACGGCATGACGCCGAAGCGCTCCGCGAGTTCACGAAGCTCAAGCCTTGGCCGTGTCCCGGAAAGCTAGGGCTGATCAGGTGACCGCCCTCCGGCGCGCAACACTCCCATGATCGTTGTCAACCCTCCGTGCCGGTGTCGCGTCAAACACATGGGAGCCGCGCGCACTGGATTCACCTGGAGGTGCTGTGTCCTTGCACTTCCTTTCACCGCTGGCGAGATCTTCGCCGCCTTCGTCATCGTCTTCTGGATGATCAGCGTGTACTGGGTCGTCAAGCACATCCTCAGGCCTTCGCGTAAAGAGCGGCGGCAGATGCGTCAGGCTGCGCATGCCATGAACGGCATCTTTGCGGCCGTCGCGTCTGGTGCCCTCCTGCCCAGCGAGGTTGATGGCTTCGCGGCCCGCATCGGGCCGCAGCAGGATCATCGCCCCGCCTTTGCTTGTGACGGCCCGCCAAGCCCACACCAGGATCGCTACGTCCGATGAGCTGCAATGCTCCAGGCGCGACACGTCGATGCAGATGGACGGCTGGTACGCGCTGTTCACCAGCTCGGACAGGCAGTCATTGAAAGTGTCGTAGGACTCTCAGTCCAGCTCCCCGGACGTGCGTCAGCCGGCGCCCCCGCTTGCGGCCAGCACGGCCCTGACCAGTTCCCGCAGGGGCCCCACCATATCCCCCTCCGCGATCTGGGCCACCTGATCGCCCGCGCGGATCTCATAGACGGGCTGCCCGGGCTCGGGGCGGTACGGCGGCGGCACCTCAAGGCTGGCCTGCTCCACCATGCGCGCCCAGCGGACCGCATCGCCACGGCCGGCGGTGTCCACCACCGCGTGACGTACGGACCCGTCACCCAAGACCTCGATGACCTCGATGACCATCTATTAAGCCTGCCCCATGTAACGAAGCTGAAGCAGGACAATGGATAGATAGCGGCGACGTCGCCGAAAAGTCGCTCCGCGATGGGGCGGACTGGCGTACCGGCCGACAGCCCCGAGGAGATGGACGACCCGGCTGTGGTTATCGCAGGCGACCCAGCGAACTGAGGCATTGTCAAGTGTTGAGATCCCTGTCGCGTCGGGGCACCATCAGGAGATAAACGCCCGGCGCCGGAAATGTTCCGGATGCCGGAGGCCACCGACAACGGAGTGGGGTGGTCCGAGCATGGATGCTCGAGGCACGCGACCGGCCAGCCGACGGCGCATGCGCTGGTGGGCCACACGCGGCTGGCCGTCTCACAGAGATGCCACGCCCTGTGCCTCACTGCCGGGCCGGCGCCTGCGGTCGCGGGTGGCGGTCGCGTCGAGCCTCGTCCTGCTGACGGCCGGGCTGGCGGCGTGCTCATCGGCCTCGGCCGCGAACGTCCCGGTCACGCTGAACTACTGGAGTTTCCCCGACAACTCCGGAGCGATCCAGCAGGCGTCCAGCACCTGCAGCGCCGAATCGGGCGGTCGCTACAGGATCGTCTACAACAAGCTCCCGAGCGATGCGGACGGCCAGCGTCAGCAAATGGTGCTGCGCCTATCGGCCCGTGACTCGTCGATGGACATCCTCGGGCTGGACGTGACGTGGGAGGCGGAGTTCGCCCAAGCCGGCTGGATCATCCCGTGGACCAGCGCGAACCTGGCGGCCGCGGAGAAGGACACGCTGCCGACGATGCTGCAGACGGCGACGTGGAAGGGCAAGCTGTACGCGGTGCCCTACAACACCAACACGCAGCTGCTGTGGTACCGGTCTGACCTGGTGCCCACGCCGCCCGCCACGTGGGCACAGATGATCGCGGACGCCGAGCAGCTCGCGCGGGAGGGCAAGCCGCACTACATCGAGATCCAGGGCGCCCAGTACGAGGGCGTCACGGTGTGGTTCAACACGCTCGTGGCCAGCGCCGGCGGCAGCGTTCTCACCGCCAACGACGAGCATCCGTCGCTGGGCGCGCCCGCGGCCCGGACGCTGCAGATCATGTTGCAGCTCGCGCACTCACCGGCCGCCGACCCGTCGCTGAGCGTGCAGCAGGAGGACCAGAACCGGCTGGCGATGGAGGGCGGCGCTGCCGCGTTCGAGCTGAACTACCCGTTCGTCTATCCCTCGATGCAGGCTGACCAGCCGCAGATCTTCAAGCACTTCAAATGGGCGCCCTACCCGCGCGTCGACCCGGGCATCCCCTCACATGTCACGATCGGCGGCATCGACCTCGCGGTGAGCCGCTACTCAGCCCACCCCGCACTGGCCCAGCAGGCCATCCTCTGCCTACGCGACCGGGCGAACCAGTCCCTCGCCGCCATCAAGGGCGGCCTGCCGCCGACACTTATGTCCCTATACACCGACCCATCCTTCATCAGGGCATTCCCCTATGCCGCAGCGATCAAGGCGTCACTGCTGTCGGCATCGGTGCGGCCGAAGACCCCCGCGTACCAGAACGTCTCGATCGTGATATCGCACGCCGTGTCACCGCCGAGGGACATCAATCCGGCTGCCACGCTGAGGCAGATCACCGGCGGCATCAACAACGCGCTTGCCGACAAGGGGCTGATCCCATGAAGCGTGGCCCAACCGAAACAGAGGTGACCGCATGACCCAGATGGCGGCCCCGCCGAAGCCAGCCACCCTCACCCGGGAAGAGCGCCGGCGGTTGTCCGAAGGCGCCCGCGCCGAGCGGCGCTTTGGCTGGCTGCTCTGCGCGCCCGCGGTAATCGTGATGGCCCTGGTCGCCTTCTACCCCATCGGCTACGCGATCTACCTGTCGCTGCAGCGGTACGACCTCAGGTTCCCGCAGCTCACCCATTTCGTGGGCTTGTCCAACTACGGCGTGGTGCTGTCCAGCGGCGTCTGGTGGCACGCGTTCGCCGTCACCGTGATCATCACGGTGGTGTCGGTCGCGGTGGAACTCGTGCTCGGCATGGCGCTCGCCATGCTGCTGCACCGGACGCCGCTGTGGCGGGGCCTGGTCCGGACATCGATTCTGATTCCCTACGGGATCGTGACGGTGGCCGCCGCCTTCAGCTGGCAGTTCGCCTGGACGCCGGGTGTCGGCTACCTCGCCAACCTGCTGCCAGCCGGGAGCGCCCCGCTGACCAGCCAGATCCAGGCGATCGCCGTCATCATCCTGGCGGAGATCTGGAAGACCGCGCCGTTCATGACCCTGCTTCTGCTGGCCGGCCTCTCCCTCGTCCCGGACGAGCTGCTGCGGGCGGCCAAGGTCGACGGGGCCAGCGCGTGGCAGCGGTTCACCCAGATCATGCTGCCGCTGATGAAACCGGCGATCTTGGTGGCGCTGCTCTTCCGGACGCTTGACGCCTTCCGGATCTTCGACAACATCTTCATCCTCACCAAGGGCAACAACGGCACCGGATCCGTCTCGATCCTGGGCTACGACAACCTCTTCACCGCGCTGAACCTCGGGATCGGATCGACGATCTCCGTGCTGATCTTCATCGCGGTGGCGATCATCGCCTTCCTGTTCATCAGGGGCTTCGGCACGGCCGCGCCCGGTACCGCATTGGAGCGACGCTAAATGACCGCGGTAGCAGCCCCCGCCGTCGCCGCGGCGGCAACGACGGCCGGCCCGGCCATGCCGGCCCGGCGGAAGACCGGCTGGGCGGTCGCCAACCTGATCACCGTCGCGTGGACGCTGTTCCCTATCTGGTGGCTCGTCGCCCTGTCGTTCAAGGATCCGGCGACCCTCACCGACGGCAGCTTCTGGCCGATCAAGTGGTCCTGGACCAACTACTCCGGGATCTTCCACACCTCGGCGTTCATCCGGCCGCTGATCAACTCGATCGGGATCGGGCTCATTACGACCGCGATCTCGGTCCTGCTCGCCACGATGGCCGCCTACGCCATCGCGCGGCTGAACTTCCCCGGCAAGGGCCTGCTCATCGGGATGTCGCTGCTGATCGCGATGTTCCCGCAGATATCGCTGGTCAACCCGATGTTCAACATCGAGCGGCAGATCGGCCTGTTCAACACCTGGCCCGGCCTGATCATCCCCTACCTCGCGTTCTCCCTGCCGCTGGCCATCTACACGCTGTCGGCATTCTTCCGGGAGATCCCCTGGGACCTGGAGAAGGCGGCCAAGGTCGACGGGGCGTCGCAACGGCAGATCTTCACGGACGTGATCGCGCCGCTGGCCATCCCGGGCATCGCCACGACCGCGATCCTCGTCTTCATGTTCTGCTGGAACGAGTTCCTGTTCGCCATCTCGCTGACGTCCACGAACGCGGCGCGCACGGCCCCGGCTGCGATGGGCTTCTTCACCGGCGTCTCGCAGTTCACGTTCCCGATTGGGTCAATCGCGGCGGCCGCCGCCATCATCACGATCCCGATTGTCATCTTCGTCATGATCTTCCAGCGTCGCATCGTTGCCGGTCTGACCTCAGGCGCGGTCAAAGGATGAGGAGGCGGGCATGGCCACCATCTCGCTAGAAAACGTCACCAAGCGCTACCCGGACGGCACCGAAGCGGTCCGGGGGCTGAACCTGGACATCGCCGACGGCGAGTTCATCGTGTTCGTCGGCCCGTCCGGCTGCGGCAAGTCGACGGCCCTGAACATGATCGCCGGCCTGGAGGACATCAGTGCGGGCGAGCTGCGCATCGACGGCAAGGTGGTGAACCAGCTCAGCCCGAAGGACCGGGACATCGCCATGGTCTTCCAGACCTATGCGCTGTACCCGCACATGACCGTGCGGCAGAACATGAGCTTCCCGCTGCGGATCTCGCACATGCCGCAGGAGGAGATCGACCGCCGGGTAGCCGAGGCCGCTGAGCTGCTGGAACTCAACGAGCAGCTGGACCGCAAGCCGGCCAACCTGTCCGGCGGGCAGCGTCAGCGGGTCGCCATGGGCCGCGCGATCGTGCGCAATCCCCATGCCTTCCTGATGGACGAGCCACTGTCCAACCTGGATGCGAAGCTGCGCGGACAGATGCGGACCTCGATCGCCCGTCTGCAGAAGCGGCTCATGGTGACGACCGTCTACGTCACCCACGACCAGACCGAGGCGATGACCCTCGGCGACCGGATCATGGTCCTGCGGCTCGGCCAGATGCAGCAGGTGGGTACCCCGCAGGAGCTGTATGAGTACCCGGCCAACCTGTTCGTCGCGGGTTTCATCGGATCACCGTCGATGAACTTCATGCCCGGCCAGATCGCGGGCAGCATGCTGAAGTGGCCGCTCGGTGACGTGTGGCTGCCCGCCGAGACCATGCACCGGCTCGGGCAGGAGAAGGCGCCGAGGGACGTCATCGTCGGCATCCGGCCGGAGGAGTTCGAGGATGCGTCGCTGGTGGACTCGGCCAAGCGCGAGCGGGGCGCGATCGTGAACGTCAAGGCCGAGGTGCTGGAGTCGATGGGCAGCGACGTGTTCGCCTACTTCCCCGTGCCCAAGCCGCAGGGCGCGCAACTGGCCGAGCTGGAGCGGGTGACTGAGGAAGTCGGCAGCGGCGACGCGCCGGGGGCCAGCAGCACGTTCGTGGCCCGGCTCGACCCGGCCACCCGCGCGCGCGAGGGCACCCCGTTCGACCTCTGGTTCGACACGCACAAACTGCACCTGTTCGACGCGTCCACCGGGAAAGTGCTCGGCCGCTAAAGGGGTGGCTGTGCGCCTCTACCGCCGCAAGGCCCTGGGGTAGAGCGCCGCACCAGGCGCGCCCGGTGCGATGGCGGCCACCGGCGTCAGGCGGGCACCGCCGTCACGCGGCGCGGCTGCCTGCCCGGTGCTGTGCAGCGCCCGGCTCCCGGCTGGGACCTGCCGTCCCTGCGGACGCGCGGGTCAGCCGGGGCCGAAGGCGGCCGAAGTAAACGACGGCAGTGACCAGCCCGACGCCCACGGGCGTGCCGAGCGACACCAAGGCCAGCACCGGGCGCTTCCGGACACCGGCGGCCTGCCATGCCGCGTCGGGACGGGCCGAACCGTCCAGGAATGCCCACAGCGGCATGCCGATGGCCAGGATCACCGCCATCGTGATCGCCAGCACGTGGTTGCCCATGCCGAGCAGCTTGAGCGCCGTGGCCAGCAGGACGAACGCCAGCACGGGACGGAGCAGGAAGTTCGTCGCCCGGGCCGAGACGGCCGCGCCGATGATCACGCCCGGAATGCTGCCGATCGCGATCGCCGCGGTCAGCCCGAACTGCAGGCTCCCGAAGAGGGCATGGGCCACCGCCGCCGAGGCGACCAGCGGCATCGCCTGCACGATGTCGGTGCCCACTAGGCGGCGCATGGAGAGCCCGGGGTAGGCCAGCATCAGCAGGACGATCATCAGGGATCCGGCCCCCACCGACGTGATGCCGACCAGCAGGCCGCCGAAGACGCCGATGGCGACGGTGAGCGCCCGTTTCACGGGGAACATCGCGTTTTCGTCCCCGGCGGCGTCTCCGTTCCGGGCGGCGTCCTCGTTCCCTGCGGCATTCCCGTCCCTGGCGGGCGCGCCGGCCGGGGCCCGGCGCGGCCGTGTGCTGTCGAGCAGCATGCGGATCACCATGGCGCCCGCGGCCAGCAGGAGGGCGGCCCCCATCCCGTACTCCAGGCGCTGCTGCATCAGCTTGCCCGCACCGAGGGCATGGTCGATGAACACCCCGGCGAACGCGGCGGGGACCGAGCCGAGGGACAGCCAGCGCACGAGGCCCCAGTGGACGGTACGGCGACGGAAGTGGATGGCACCGCCGAACGGCTTCATGATCGCCGAGGCGACGATGTCGCTCGACACGGCCGCGCTGGGCGTCACGCCGAAGAGCAGGACCAGGATCGGTGTCATCAGCGCGCCGCCACCCATGCCGGTCAGCCCGATGAGGACTCCGACGATGAAGCCGGCCAGGACGATCTGCATGCTGCTCAGGGAGCTAACCTCACTTTTCCGGTTAACATAAGCGGCTACTTTTCCGACTACCTTAACCGGCAAAGTGGGCTGTAAACCAGTCTGCGGTAAGAGCCTGGTGTTCTCTGGGGCCGCACGGAACTGCGGCTCTTTCCCGGGCGGTAACGAACCGGCCACGTCGGTGCCTGCCGCCTGCTCAGCGGTGCTCACCGCCTCAGCAGTGCTCACCGCCGCCTCGGCAGTGCTCACCGCCGCCTCGGCAGTGCTCACCGCTGCCTCGGCAGTGCTCACCGCCGCCTCGGCAGTGCCAGCCGCTTGCCCGGCGGGGCCGGCTGCCCGCTCGGCGCCGTCGTCATCCCAGGAGCGGGGTCCCGGGTCCGGATCGGCGCCCGCCCACAGCTCTCTGATGCCCATCAGCAGCAGGTAGGGCACAAGGTCGGTGGACCGTTTGATCACCCAGCCGGTGCCCTTGGTGGCCATCCACGCAGCCTTGGCGCGGCGGGTCGGCGGAGGGCTGGACGGCTCCGGATCCGGGCGCGACCCGACCGGCAGCCCCGCCTCAGCCAGCATGTCGTGGAAGCGGCACGCGATCAGGCGATGGCCGCGCTCGCTCGGGTGCAGCCGGTCCACGCTCCACATCCGCCGGTCATAGGTCTCCGGATCCCTGGCGGCGTCAAAGTGCAGCGTGCCGAAGCGCTCGGCGATGTCGTCCATCACCGCGTTCACCGCATAGATACGGCGTGCCAGCGGCCGGGACAGTGCGCTGGGCAAGCCGAGCATGAGGCCCGGGTCGGGCAGCCGGATGGTCAGCACCACGGCGCCGGCCGAGCACAGCGCCCCCACCGTGTGCTCGGCCGCACGCGCGATGCGCGCCGGGTCGAAGCTGGAGCGCAGCGTGTCGTTGATCCCTACGATCACGCTTGCCACGTCGGGCCGCAGTTCGAGCGCGCGCGGCAACTGGTCGCGCTCCACGTCCGCGGCCAGGGCACCGGACGTGGCCAGGTTGTGCAGCCCCGGCTCGGGCAGGCTCTCGGCGAGCAGGGCAGCCCAGCCGCGCCACATCCCGCCGGGCGCCGGATCGCCGATACCCAAAGTGATGGAGTCGCCCAGTGCGACGAACATGGTCATAACGGCACCGCCTCACTGGCTCCATGTCTGGCGGGGAAGCCGCCGGCAGCGGCCTTCCCGCCGGATTGCTCCGCCCGTGCCCGCGCTGCCGCGCGGCGCTCCCCGGACGGCCAGGACAGCAGCAGGCCTCATGCCGCGGCCCCGGCCGACTGTGCCGGACGAAGGCCCGGACGGAGCACCGCCGCGTAATGGCTGATCAGCTTGTCGCCGATCGCAGACCAGCTCCTGGTCAGCATCTTCTGCCTGGCCGCCCGGCCCTGGGCCGCCCGCAGCCCAGCGTCGGCGGCCAGCCGCGCCACCGCGTCAGCGAGCGCCACCACACTGCCCGGGGCCACCAGGTGGCCGGTGCCGCCGTCGTCCACGATGTCGAGCGGGCCGCCTGCGGCCGGCGCCACGACCGGCAGCCCGCTCGCCGCGGCCTCCTGCAGCGTCTGGCCGAAGGTCTCATAAGGCCCGCTATGGACGAACACGTCCAGGCTGGCGTAGGTCCGGGCAAGCTCCTCGCCCCGCTGCTCGCCGAGGAAGACCGCGGACGGCATGCGCTCGCGCAGGGCCGCCTCCGCCGGGCCGCCGCCCACGATGACCAGGCGCACGCCGGGCAGTTCGGCGATCGGGGCCAGCAGGTCGACCCGCTTCTCCGTGGCAAGCCGGCCTACGTACCCGGCGAGCACCTCACCGCCCGGCGCGAGCTCCTGCCGCAGCCCGGCGCTCCGCTTTGCCGGGTCGAACCGCGTCGTGTCGACGCCGCGGCTCCACAGCCAGATCCGCTCGAAGCCGTGCGCGCGCAGTTGCGTCATGATCGCGGTGGATGGCGCGAGGCTACGTTCGGCCGCGTTGTGAACGTGCCGGAGCCAGCGCCAGGCGGCCGCCTCGCCGATCCCGTGCAGCCCGTACGCACGGGCGTATGACGGGATGTCGGTCTGGTATACGGCGACCGTGGGAAGGTCGAGGCGCCGGGCGACGGCGCTTCCCGTCACGCCGAGGAAGACCGGGCTCGCCAGGTGCACCAGATCTGTTCCGTGGCTGATCAGGGCGCTCCGGATTACCGGGCTGGGCAGGCCGAGGCGGAAGCTGGTATAGCCGGGCAGAGCAACTGAGGGCACCCGCTTCACCGGGTACGGGAACGGGCCCACCGCCCGGGGGTTGGAGGACTCTGGGGCGATGACGAGGGGCTCGTGGCCGCGCCGGACGAGGTGCTCGGCAACCCGCAGGACGCAGTTCGCCACACCGTTCAGGTCGGGCGCGAACGACTCGGTGATGATTGCGATCCGCATGTTCACAAGATGAAGCACGCGCATATGCCTCTCATCACTGCGCGATTACACGACAGCGAATTGTGAGTGACATCTAGGGCGCGTTACTTCCCGCACTCCACTTCCGCACGCCGGTAACCGGGACTTCCACACGCCGGTGATCGGGCCAGAGGTAGCGGCGTTGCCGATGCGCGGCACGCCGTATGCATCCTCGATCGTGCTCAGCACGTTGTAGTGCGTGATGAGCTGCCCGTACCGGCCGGGCCGGACCATCTCGCCGGCGAAGATCGTCGGGATCTGGTTACCAGGGCTGCCGTCGTTCTCGTCCCAGTCAACGATGAGCAGGCTGCGATGGGTCATCGCCCAGGCCGCATACGGGCCGATGTGATCGGCGAGCCAGCTGTCACCGGCCGGAATGGAGCAGTCGTGCATGTCGTGGCAGAGGCCCGGGATCACGAACGAGACCGTGGGAAGCCGTGCGTAGTCGCCTGCCGGGAAGGCCGTCATCGGCTTGCTTACGGAGGCCGGCACATTGGAGAAGTCGGTCCATGGCACGTGCTTGCGGGCGTACTCCCCGGTGGCGCACACGTCCGATCCGGTTCCAGGCAGCCCTTCGGAGTATCCGCCGAACGTGTCGTGCGCGGCGATCAGCTCCGCGGCAAGGTTCGGCGCGGAGAACCGGAGCGGGCAGCTATCGTCGGTAACCCCCTGCGTGCTGCCGGAGAACAGGGCAAGGTAGTTCGGCTCGCTCGGATGGGTCACCGCGTGAGAGTTGGTAAACAACGCGCCGTGGCGCACCAGCGAGTTGATGAACGGGGCGGCCGGGCTGCCGATCACCTGCCCGTAGGATCGGTTCTCCAGCATCACGATGAGCGTGTGCGCCGGTCTTGGCACCATAGCCGCCGGTGACGTGTTCGTACCGGGCGGCGCGGCAGCAGGCGACGTGGCAGAAGGCGGCGCGGCGCCCATCGTGGCCGGCCCGGCGGTGGTACCCGCCGTCCCGCTGTGGGCCGGCGCCCCGGCACCGGCTGAGCTGCAGGCGGCTGCGGCGAGTACTACGGCAGCGCCCGCCACTATGGCCTGGCGAAACATGAATCGGGACATCATCGGGATGGTGAGCATTATCCGCCGGCCGGCCAGCCAGCGAGCACGGGCCACCGGCCTGTGTGAGGGCCGGTGCAGGTGGCGATCGCCAGATCCGGCAGCAACGCAGTGGGTTGTCTGAAGAACGCGGACTTCTGGATAAGACACAGTATCCCGTTGCCGCGAAAGTATCCCCGCTCCCCCGGACAGGCTGTCAGAAGGGCGGCCGCAGAAGGCGGCCACCAGGCAGGCAACCGCCCTGCCGTCCGTCCGGAACCTGCCCGCGCACAGGGGTGGGGATGGGGCCGGCGGTAACGGGCAGGTACGGCACATGAGCACCTATCTGGTCACTGGCGCTACCCGCGGCATCGGCAGGGCGCTCGTTGACGAACTGGCCGGCGACGACCTGATCCTCATGGCCCGCCACAGTGACACGCTGACCGCCCTCTGCACGTCGCTGCCATCGGCCCGGCCGGTCGCGGTGGATTTCGCACGCCCGGACGGGATCGCCGACGCAGTCGACGCTGCCGGGCTGCCGGATCGCCTTGACGGAATCGTCCACTCGGCCGGGGTCTCGCTGCGGGGGCGGATAGCGGAGATGAAGCCAGCCGAGTGGACCGAGCAGCTCACGGTCAACGTGGTGGCGGTCGCCGAGCTGACCCGCCTCGTGCTCCCCGCCCTGCGTGCCGCTGGCGGAACGGTGGTGTTCGTCAACTCGGGTGCGGGCCGACGTGTCATCGGTACCGGCGGCGCCTCGTACGCGGCGAGCAAGCACGCACTGGTCGCCGTGGCCGAGGCCCTTCGGCTCGAGGAACCCCAGGTGCGGGTGACGACCGTCTTCCCCGGGCGGGTAGCCACGGACATGCAGCGCGAACTCCGGGCCTATGAGGGCGGCGACTATCGCGCCGGGGACTATCTGCGGCCGGCCATGGTGGCGCGGATCATCGCCCATGCCCTGCGCCTGCCGGGCGACGCCACCATCCCCGACGTCAGCGTCGTCCCTCGCCCAGTAAGCGAGCAAGCCCAGTAAGCGAGCAGGCGCTGCATCAGCTCGGCGGCCACGGCAGCGACCACGGTGGCCGGGCGCATCGTCAACCGCGGCAAAGCCATATGCCCATCCAAGCGCCGACCGTCGTTCGGATGGCTTCAGATTGACCGCCGTGCTGCCTCACCGCAGCCCGCGTATCTCCGCGCTCAGCCGGGTAAGCCCGAAAAGCGCGTCAACCATGGGTGTCGGCACGCCGACCGCGGCCCCGATCTCCCGTACCGCGCCGACCAGCGCGTCCAGTTCCAGGCTCCGCCCGGCCTCGGCGTCCTGCAGCATCGACGACTTGAAGGCACCCAGCTTGCGGGTGACATCGATGCGGTCCGCCGTGCTCTCCGCGATGGGGCAGCCGATGCGGCCGCCGATCTCCTGAGCTTCCTTCATGGCCGCCTCGCAGAACGCCCGGACAAGCTGGTCATCGAGGATGCGGTCGGCGGTGGCTCCGGTAAGGGCAGACACCGGGTTGATGGTCAGGTTGCCCCACAGCTTGTACCAGACGTCCTTGTGGATCTCGGTCGACACGGTGACGTCCAGCCCCGCCGTCCGGAGGACACCGGCGATTTCGTTCACCCGGTGGGAGTCGCTGTTATCGAGTTCGCCAATGATCAGGCCAGTGCCGCTGTGATGCCGGACCAGGCCCGGTTCCGGGGTACTGCAGCTCATGTGCACCACCCCACCGATCACATGCCGGGACGGGATCGCGACGGCGATCTTGCCGCCAGGATCCACGCTGTCGAGGTGGCGTCCCCGGCAAGGGCCGCCGAAACCGTCGAAGAACCACCACGGGACGCCGTTCATCGCCGTCAGCACCATGGTCTGCGGGCCGAGCAGAGGCCCGATGACGGCCGCCGCCGAGGCAGCGGACTGCGCCTTGACGGCCAGGATCACCAGGTCCTGTTCTCCCAGGCCGGACGGGTCCGCCGTGGCCCGGACCGGGGCCGTGACCGGGTCATCGCCGGATTTCACCCGCCAGCCGTTGGCGCGCAGCGCGGCGAGCGTGGCCCCGCGCGCCAGGGCCGAGGTCTCCACGCCGGCCGCCGCCAGCCTGGCTCCGATAAAGCCGCCGATCGCCCCGGCTCCCAGCACACAGACGCGCATGCACCGTACTCCCTCAGCCTCAAGCCTCTGCCGCAGGCTCCACGATCGAAGACTATGGCCACACGCCGGTTCGCGTTACCGTCCGCTGATGATCTACGCGATCGCCGACCGGGGCCCGTCCGCGTTCGGAAACCGATGGACAGAACGCCGACGGGTACTTCAGCGACCCGGACGGCTATCTCTGGAAGGTCGCATCCACCGACCGTTCGGCCACCAACTGTTCCTCTGCGCCATCGTGAATCCTGAAACGGGCCAGCTCGATCGTCAGCGACATGGCGGGGAGATTAATGGATCTACCGGGCCCGGATGAGCGCCAGCCGCCCGGCCCGCCGAAGGCCAGGCGGCCAGTGCCGCTGTGCGAGCGCCGCTGAGTCAGAAGCGGGCCAGCGCGTGGACGAACTTGTAGGCGTCGATGGTCCCCCAGCCACTGGCGAGGTCGTAGCCAGGAACCGCGTCGTAGCCGGTAACACCGTTGAAGGAGTTGTTACCGGTGGTGACGTCGACAATGCCGGTGGGAAGGCTGGCGTGCCGGCTCAGGGCGCCCAGCGTGTACAGGTCCGGGTTGATCCAGCCGAGCCGGTGGCCGGCCAGCTGGTCCGCGAGCGCGACCACTCCGGAGAAGATCGGCGTCGCCTCGGACGTCCCGCCGGTGAGTTTCCAGCCTGGGGCACGAGCGCCGGGGAAGGACCAGTAGACCCAGGCGGCACCGTTGACCGCGGCGGTCATCGAGATATCCGGCGTGCCGCGGTGGTCACCCACGACCTTGGCTACGCCCGCCTGGAACGAGGGACGGCTGAAGATAGCCGACACGCCTCCGCCGCCCGCGCCGTGGCCGTCATTCCATACCGAGTCAGGCTGCAGCCGTTTGCCGCTGTTGTCCAGGTACAGCTGAGTGCCACCGACCGACGTCACCAGCGGGTCGGAGGACGGCCAGGAGTTGACCCGGTACGGGTACAGGGTTGTCCCGTCGGACTCGGCATTAGTCACTCCCTGGTCACCCGAGGCGGCTACCACGGTGACCCGGTGAGCCAGCGCATCAGTGAACGCGTAGCGCAGGTTCAGCAGGCTCGAGTAGTTGCCCTGGCTGAAGCCGGGGAACGTGTTCTCGGTCGCACTGAAGCTCTGCGAGATCACGTCGCCGACCCCCCGGTTGATCAGGGTTCGCTCGGCGTTCAGCATCTGCGGGAAGCCAGTGGTCCCCTCGGTCTCGGCGACCGGGGTTTCGGCCAGCACGATCTTGGCACCCGGCGCGATCGAGTGGGCGTACTCCACGTCGAGCGTGGTCTCTTCGGCCCAGCGCACCATGGTGGAGTTGGCCGGGTCGAACGGCGGGATCGTGCCGAACTTGTCGATCGTCAGGTTCAGCGGCGGAAGCCCGAACTGCGCGTCGAAGGTCGCGACGTCCTTGGCGATCGTCGGCGAGCCGAACGAGTCGACGATCACGATGGTCCGGCCCGCGCCGGTGATCCCTTTGCTGTACAGCCGGTTGAGGTCATAGGCCATGTGATACTGCAGCGGCGTGTAGCAGCGGATCCCGAAGTCGGCCAGGCACTTTGTGGTGGACACCGGTGCGGGCAGCGGCTTGTTAAGGTTGATCGGCCCGCTGACATCGGGGACGGGAATCGGCACATCCGGCCGTGCGCCGTGCGCGCTCCCAGCGCCCGCGCCGCCCGTGCCCGTCCCGGCGCCGAGGGCCAGCAGGCCCACCACGGCGGCCAGTGGGAGCGTGTAGCGCGCGAGGCGGTTGAGCCGGGCCCGCGCCGCACTGCGCGGGGAGGCAGAACTGGTGTCTCGCGCCAGTTTGCCTGGCGAAACGAACATAAGTTTCTTCCTCTGCATCATCCGGCCAAAGAACGAATTACCGGACATCACCGCAGATGACCCGGAACGCAAGAGCCAGGCATAGATCAGGCCGGAGCAGCGGCGTGGACGGTTACACTCCGCCATTTCCCCCGGTACCCAGCGGAGGCCGCGGTATTCCTGCTCGCGATCTGGGGCGCTCGTCCCAGCGACAGCGGCGCGGATGCCTGGAACCGGCTGGAGGAGGTACGCGTTCCAGCGGCCGAGCGCCAGGCCAGTGTCGGTGACAGCCAGTCTTCACGAGTCCAGCCGACCGTGATAGGCAGTAAGTAGCTCACGTGGGAAAAGAGCGCACCGGGGCACGTGACATCCGCAACTGCCTAATCGATGCGGTCCCTGCGAGAGCTCCCGGGGGTGATGTCCAGTGAGCACGATCGAGCAGCAGCCGCCTACCGGCACCCCAACCGTCCCGGGGCGGCGGACGGAGCGCAAGGGTTCGGTCCTTGCGGGGTGGGCCTCGTCGACGGACCACAAGATTATCGGGCAAATGTACCTGATCACCTCATTCGGGTTCTTCATCCTCGCCGGGCTCATGGCCTTCGTGATCCGGCTCCAGCTCCTCGGGCCCGAGAACCGCATCGTCTCGGACCAGCAGTACAACGAGCTGTTCACGATGCACGGCACGCTGATGCTGCTGATATTCGCCACCCCGCTGTTCATCGGGTTCGCGAACGTGATCATGCCGCTGCAGATCGGCGCGCCCGACGTGGCGTTCCCGCGGATGAACCTGCTCAGCTACTACTTCTTCCTGTTCGGCGGCCTCATCCTGATCGTCAGCTTC
>DASQVO010000343.1:0-22853 GCA_035640715.1 Streptosporangiaceae bacterium | reverse complement strand
AACCCGAAGCCGAGCCCGGTGACGTTCTTCGTGGTGGGGTTGTAGAGGCCGTGCCACCAGTACTGGCCGTACTGCATGACCGCGAAGCACTCGATCGGCGCCACCACGACGGCTTGCAGCCAGGAGAAGAAGCCAAACGAGATGCCGGCCACGCTGCCGAACGCGAAGTGCGGGAACCTCGCGGTCCCGCCGGCCACCGGATACATTGCGCCCAGTTCGGCGTGCACGAGGGCGAGGATGGCGACGACGACCCCGGCGATGACCCATCCCAGCAGGGCCGCGGTGCCCGCCTGCTGCG
The DNA here is from genome assembly GCA_035640715.1 of Streptosporangiaceae bacterium. Classification (GTDB taxonomy): domain Bacteria; phylum Actinomycetota; class Actinomycetes; order Streptosporangiales; family Streptosporangiaceae; genus DASQVO01. The sequence goes on along the minus strand of DASQVO010000343.1, from coordinate 22,555 downwards.
CCGCCAGCGCGCCGAACAGCCAGCCCGACCCGATGATCGAGGTCTCGGACGACCAGGTCGCGCCAATCAAGCCCATTTCTCGTTTGAGGCCGACATCCGCGGGCCTGGTGACGGTGCCAGGGGTCCCTGTATCAGTTGCCATGGTCGATCCCTTTTCCGATCATGCCCGGGAGGGCTGCCACCCGCTCGTCAGGTTGTCGCACTATGGAGGTGAGCATTGCGTATGCACCGAGTGAGATCATCGTAGGGATGCACTCCTAGTCTGAGAAGTAGTCACTTGGCGTCTTTTCGGTAACGCACGTCACGGATCTATGTTCTCCTGTGAACAATCTGTGATGGCAGTGATTGTCCTGTACGGATTTATCTAGCCACGATTACGGCGCGATGTCTGCCATGTTTCATCGATGTCGCGCCTTGATCGGCGCGGCCGGTGACCGGTTTCCCGGAACGGGCGGCCCGGTGGCGTCATGCCGGATTCCCCGCCTAGGGCTCGGAACGCCTGGCACCGCCGATGTGGGCATCGGCTGTGCCGCCGGCTTCGGACGCAGCGGCGCCGGGTGCGCTTGCGCCGGGCGGGGCGGCCTGGCCTGAGTCGTCGCCGCGCTTGCGGGCACGGAACGCCGTGACGTTGGCCCGGCTCATGCAGCGGTCGGAGCAGTAACGCCGGGACCGGTTGGTGCTGGTGTCGATGAACACGCCCTGGCAGGGGGCAGCCTGGCACACCCCGAAACGCTCCATGCCGAGGTCGGTGACCCGGACGGCGAGGCCCATCGCGGCACCCGCCGCGTACTTGTCCGCGACGGACCCGCTCTCGGTGAAGTGGACATGCCAGGGCTGCCCGTCGTGCCCGGAGAGCTGCGGGTGCACGGGATGCTGCATGAGCAGCGCATTCAGCCGGTCTGCCGCTTCTTCGCCATTGCCTTCCGCGCAGGCGAGGAAGATCTTCCTGAACTCGGTCCTGAGCTCCCGCAGCGCCTCGAGGTCACTCCGGGTTGCGCCGGTGTTCAGGTGCTGGCGGTCAGCCACCAGGGCATGCAAGCCATCCATGGTGGCGAGCCGGTCGATGTTGTCGTCACTGTACGCTGCCGTGTTCGCGAGCCGCACCGCGAGCTCTGCGTACGTGGTGAGGTCCACACCCGCTCCCCTGGCTGCGGGAGGTCCACTGTCCTGCGGGAAGTTCCATGTAATGGGCTGCTGCCCGTATCGAGTATTACACACTCTGCTGCGGCGCGACCCTGGCAGGCGCGCCGGTGAGCACGCGTGCGGCCGCGCGTGCAGGCGCTGGCCCGGCACCCCGGAGGCCCGGTTCGGTTTACCCCGGCGCTGATGTGGCACTATACCTGCACGGGTGACCCCCGACGATCCGAAGACGGCCGCGCGGCACCGGCGCACCTGACCGCCGCAGCAGGCCAAGTCTGGAAATCCGCCTGATTCGCCGCCCATCAATGGGGGTTAACCATGTCCGAGAGCCTTATTAACGCACACCAGAAAACGCTGCACGATGACCCGGCGCCCGGTGCCCACGCCTCCGATCCCGTCTTCCAGATGCACCGCGGTGGCAAGATCGCAGTTGCTCCGGCGGTTCCGGTCGCCGGCCGCGACGACCTGTCAATGGCCTACACGCCGGGCGTCGCGCGCGTCTGCAGCGCCATCGCCGAGCAGCCGGAACTCGCCGGCGTCTACACGTGGGTGTCCAATACCGTGGCCGTCGTCTCGGACGGGACGGCCGTGCTCGGCCTGGGCGACATCGGCCCGTCGGCCGCGATGCCGGTCATGGAGGGCAAGGCGCTGCTGTTCAAGCGGTTCGCCGGCGTCGACGCGGTGCCGCTGTGCCTGGCCAGCACCGGTATAACCGAACTGGTGGAGACGGTCGCGGCCCTGGCACCGAGCTTCGGCGGCATCAACCTGGAGGACATCTCCGCGCCCCGCTGCTTCGAGGTGGAGGACCGGCTGCGCGAGCGGCTGGACATCCCGGTCTTCCACGACGATCAGCACGGGACCGCGATCGTGACCCTGGCTGCCCTGCGGAATGCTGCCCGCCTTACCGGCCAGGAGCTTGGTGACCTGCGGGCCGTGGTGGCAGGCGCCGGAGCTTCCGGCATCGCGGTGGCGAAGATCCTGCGCAGCGCCGGGATCGGCGACGTCGCCGTTTCGGACAGCAAGGGAATGGTCTACCGCGGCAGGGACGGGCTGAACCCGGTCAAGGCGGCCCTGGCGGAGGTGACGAACGCCAGCGGCCTCACCGGGTCGACAGAGGCGGCGCTGCGCGGCGCCGACGTGTTCATCGGCCTGTCCGGCAGTACCGTGGCCGAATCGGCGATCGCCGGGATGGCCCCGGACGCGATCGTGTTCGCGCTGTCCAACCCGGACCCCGAGGTGCACCCGGACACGGCGCGCGCACACGTCCGCGTGGTGGCCACGGGACGCAGCGACTTCCCGAACCAGATCAACAATGTCCTGGCCTTCCCCGGGGTGTTCCGCGGCGCCCTCGACGTCCGGGCCTCGCAGATCACCGAGGGAATGAAGCTTGCAGCGGCCGATGCCATCGCCTCCCTGGTGGGCGACGACCTAGCGGCTGACCACATCATCCCGAGCGTCTTCGACGGCCGAGTGGCCCCCGCGGTCGCCGCAGCCGTCGCCGCCCAGGCCCGCGAGGACGGCGTGGCCCGGCTGTAGTCTCGGGGACATGTTTGCTGTCACCGCTGTGCGTATCAATGCCGATGACCCGCTGAGCGGCCTGGAACTCGGAGACCGGCCCGAGCCCAAGGCCCCCGAGGGCTGGACCACCGTGACGGTCAGGGCCGCCTCGCTGAACCATCATGACCTCTGGACGCTGCGTGGCGTCGGCATCTCCGCCGGCCGGCTGCCCATCGTGCTCGGCTGCGACGCGGCCGGGATCGACGAGGACGGCAACGAGGTGGTCGTGCACGCGGTCGTGGGCGACCCGGACGCTGGCGGAGGCGACGAGACCCTTGACCCCCGCCGCAGCCTGCTGTCCGAGCGGTATGACGGTACGTTCGCGGAGCGCTTCGCGGTTCCGCGCCGCAACCTGGTGCCAAAGCCGGCCTCGTTGTCCTTCGAGGAGGCGGCGTGCCTGCCGACGGCGTACCTGACGGCCTACCGGATGCTGTTCGTCAAGTCGGCGGCAGAGCCGGGGGCGACCGTACTCGTGCAGGGCGCCAGCGGCGGCGTGGCGACGGCGCTGATCCTGCTCGGCCGGGCCGCGGGCTACCGGATCTGGGTCACCAGCCGGAGCGAGGACAAGCGCCGCCGGGCGCTCGACCTCGGCGCGGATCAGGCCTTCGAGACGGGCGCGAGGCTGCCGGAGCGGGTCGACGCCGTGATGGAGACCGTCGGCCAGGCGACGTGGGCGCACTCGCTCAGGTCCCTGCGGCCGGGCGGCCGGATCGTGGTCTCCGGTGCGACCAGCGGTGAGGTCCCGCCTGCCGAGCTGAACCGGGTCTTCTTCCTCCAGCTGTCCGTGGTGGGGTCCACCATGGGTACGAGGGACGAGCTTGTCCGGCTGCTGAGGTTCTGCGAGCAGACGGGGACGCGCCCGCTGATCGGGAGCCGCCTGCCGCTGAGCGAGGCGCGTGACGGCTTTGCGGCGATGGCCTCGGGGGACCTGTCCGGGAAGGTCGTGTTCACTCCGTAGGGCCGGTGCTGCCGCTGCCGGGCTCTGGCTTGCCGGTGTTCGCCGGGCGGCCCGGCGGGCTGGCGCCGGCCGACGGGTCCGGCCGGTTCTCGTCCTCGCCGCCGGGACGGCGCGGCCCAGCGCCGTGCGGGCCCGCCATCCCGAAGATCTCGTTCTTGACCCGTTCCAGCGTCTCCTCGAGGATCAGCCGCAGTTCCGCCAGCGCGTCCTCACCCGCCGCGCCCGACTGCCAGGCCAGCCGCCGCAGGTCGCCCGCGAAGTCCCGGACCGTGCGCTCCAGGTCGCGGAAGATGCCGATGTCGGGACGGCCTGGCCAGCCCCGGCGCCCAGGCCAGTCGGTGTGGCCGGGCCAGTCGGTCCAGCCGGCCCACTGGCCCCAGTCCCAGTCCCGGTCGTGGGCGGACCGTGCCTGCTCGCGCGCCTGGCGGACGCGTTCCTTCGCCTCGTCACGGGCGCGCCGGGCCCGTTCCTTCGCCTCCTCGCGTGCCTGACGGGCCCGCTCCCCGGCCTCCTCAGCCGCGTTGCGGAACGACGCCTCGCCCCAGGCGCCTGCGTCCTGGCGCCGCCCGGTGCCGTCCTCCTGGTCCTCTGGGCGCCGTGCGGCCCGCGCGGCCCAGGTCAGCTCCTCGCGGAGGCTGCGCACGGTCTCCCGCACGTCTTCCTTGACCTCGCGAACGATGTCGCGAACGGAGTCAGAAAGCTCCTGCTCGAGCTCGGTCAGCTCGTCGTCGCGATCCCTGAGCTCCTGCCTGCCCGCGTCGGTAATTCGGTACACCTTGCGACCGTCCACCTCGTCGTGGGTGACCAGCCCTTCCTCTTCCAGCCTGGCCAGCCGCGGGTAGATCGTCCCGGGCGAGGGAGCATAGACACCCATGAACTGGTCCCGCAGCATCCGGATCACCTCGTAGCCGTGCCTCGGCTCCTCGTCGAGAAGCCTCAGCAGGTAGAGCCGGAGCCTGCCATGCCGGAAAACAGGACTCATCGAGCCTCGCCCTTCGTTGGGTCCGTGGCCGCCGCCCAGTTGCCGCCCATGCCCGTGCGGGGCGCCTGCGCGCTGCCCGCCGGGCCCGTATACGCGGGCGCCGGGGCGGGCTGACCGCGCCGCAGCAGCGTTACCCGGCCCGACAGCGTGGTTACCGAGACGTGGCCGGAGCAGCTGTTCCACTTACACGATATATCTTGTCGCCGGACACATCCCGTCATTGACTGGTCAAGATGTATCGTAACGCTCAGCGATCGCCATGCGTAGCCGATCGCACCCGACGGGGATCCCGCGGCCTGGCCCGTTAGTCGTCTTCGTCGAGGCGCGCCAGCCAGGTGGCAAGGCGATCGACCGCCGTCTCGAACTCCGGGTTCAGGTCGACGAAGTCCCGCAGCCGTTCGGCCAGCCAGGACATGGTGACCTGCTCGCCGCCTCGCTGATCTTCCAGTTCTTCAATGCCACGATCGGTGAAATACATCTGCTCTCCGCATACGCGTGGGGTGAGCGTTGGTTGCGCCCGACGCCCGCGCTGGCGGCCCCATCCCGGCAGGCCCGGTGTGCCCACGCGGGTACACCGGGCCTGCCGGGCTCATCCGGTGGCCCGGCAGGCGCTGCCGTCAGGCGAGTGCCGCCTCGATCAGTTCCCTGTGCGTCGCGGCGTGCTTCTTGGCGGAACCGGCCGCAGGTGCCGAGCTGGGCGGCAGGGATACGAGCTGCAGCTTACGGCCCAGCAGTTCGGGCAGCTTCAGCGCCATCCACGGCCAGGCGCCCATGTTGGCCGGCTCCTCCTGGGCCCACACGAGTTCCTCCGCGTGCGGATAGCGCGCCAGCTCGGCCTGGAGCTCACTGAACGGGAGCGGGTAAAGCCGCTCGACCCGGACGATCGCGGCCGGCGAGCCGGTGGCGCGCCGCTGCTCAGCCAGATCGTAGTAGACCTTGCCCGAGCAGAGCACGACCTTCCGGACCCGCGCGGCATCGAGCTCCGGCGGTTCGCCGATCAGCGGCTGGAACGAGCCGCTGGTGAAGGCCGAGGTCGGCGACGTCGCCGCCTTCAGCCGGAGCATCGACTTCGGCGTGAAAACGATCAGCGGCTTGTGCCGGCCGGACAAGGCCTGCCAGCGGAGCAGGTGGAAGTAGTTGGCCGGCGTGGTCGGCGCCGCCACTGTCATGTTGTCCTGCGCGCACAGGCTGAGGAAGCGCTCGATCCTCGCGGAGGAGTGATCGGGCCCCTGGCCCTCATACCCGTGCGGCAGCAGCAGCGCGACGCTGGAGCGCTGCCCCCACTTCTGCTCGCCAGAGCTGATGAACTCATCGATGATCGTCTGCGCGCCGTTCATGAAGTCGCCGAACTGTGCCTCCCACAGCACCAGCGCATCCGGCCGCGCGACCGAATACCCGTACTCGAAGCCCATCGCGGCGAACTCGGAGAGCAGCGAGTCATGCACGTAGAACTTAGCGGTCCCGGAGTCGAACCGCTTGAGGGGAGTGTGCTCGGCTCCCGTCTGCCGGTCGACGAGGACCGCGTGCCGCTGGCCGAATGTGCCCCGGCGGGTGTCCTGGCCGACGAGCCGGACCGGGCGGCCGTCCAGCAGCAGGCCGCCGAACGCGAGCAGCTCACCTGTCGCCCAGTCGATGGTGTCCTCGGCGACTATGGCCGCGCGCCTGGCCAGCAGCGGCTGCAGGCGGGGGTGCGGCGTGAAGCCTTCGGGCAGGCTGACCTGGGTCTCGATCACCTGCTTGACGGCATCTGCACTGATGGCGGTGGCCACCGCGGTGTGGTTGACGGGCCGCTCCTCGGGCTCCGGCTTGACCACCGCGCCCGGCTCGGCTGGCCGCTGCGCCGCCTCGCGTGTCTCGGTGAAGGCGCGCTCGAGCTGCCGCTGGTAGTCACGCAACGCCGCCTCGGCCTCCTCCATCGTGATGTCACCCCGGCCGATCAGCGACTCGGTGTAGAGCTTGCGGACGGAGCGCTTGGCCTCTATGAGGTCGTACATAAGCGGCTGGGTGAACGACGGGTTGTCCGCCTCGTTGTGACCCCGCCTGCGGTAGCACACGAGGTCGATGACGACGTCCTTGCGGAACGCCTGCCGGTAGGCGAAGGCGAGCCGCCCGACCCGCACGACTGCCTCCGGGTCGTCGCCGTTCACGTGGAAGATGGGCGCCTGGATCATCCGGGCGACGTCGGTGCTGTAGACGCTGGACCGGCCGGACTGTGGCCCGGTGGTGAACCCGAGCTGGTTGTTGACGACGATGTGGATGGTGCCGCCGGTGCGGTAGCCGCGGAGCTGGGAGAGGTTCAGGGTCTCGGCGACCACTCCCTGCCCGGCGAACGCCGCATCGCCGTGTATGAGCAGCGGCAGGACAGTGAAGCCGGGCTCACCCTTGTCGATGACGTCCTGCTTGGCCCGGACCACGCCCTCCAGCACCGGGTCGACGGCCTCCAGGTGGCTCGGGTTGGCCACCAGCGAGGTGCGGATCTGGGAGCTGTCCGGGGCGTGGAACACCCCTTCCGCCCCGAGGTGGTACTTCACGTCCCCGGATCCCTGCGTGGTCCGGGGATCTATGTTGCCCTCGAATTCCTTGAAGATCTGGGCGTAGGACTTGCCGACGATGTTGGCGAGCACGTTGAGCCGGCCACGATGCGCCATCCCCAGCACGGCCTCGTCCAGGTGCGACTTTGCCGCCTCGGTGATCACTGCGTCGAGGAGCGGGATCAGCGATTCCGCGCCCTCCAGGGAGAACCTGCGCTGTCCGACGAACTTGGTCTGCAGGAACATCTCGAAGGCCTCGGCGACATTCAGCCTGGACAGGATGCGGATCTGCTCGTCATGGCCGGGACGCTCGTGCGGCCGCTCAATCCGCTCCTGGATCCAGGCACGCTCATCGGGCTCCTGGATGTGCATGTACTCGATGCTCGAGGTGCGGCAGTAGGAGTCCCGGAGCACGCCCAGGATGTCGCGCAGCTTCATCAGCGGCTTGCCGCCGAAGCCACCGGTAGCGAACTCGCGCTCCAGGTCCCAGAGCGTGAGGCCGTGCTGGTTGATATCGAGATCAGGATGCTTGCGCTGCGGGAACTCCAGCGGATTGGTGTCGGCCATCAGGTGGCCGCGCACCCGGTACGCGTGGATGAGTTCCTGCACCCGGGCGGCCTTGGTGATGTCGTCCTCGTGCCCGGCGGGGATGTCCCTGACCCAGCGGATCGGCTCGTACGGGATCTGAAGGGAGGCGAAGATGTCGTCGTAGAAGCCGTCTTCGCCCAGCAGGAGCTGATGAATCCGCTGCAGGAACTCGCCGGACTGCGCACCCTGGATGATCCGGTGGTCGTAGGTCGAGGTGAGCGTCACGGCCCTGCTGATGGCGAGCCTGGCGAGCGTCTCGTCGGACGCGCCCTGATAGGCCGCCGGGTATTCCATCGCGCCGACCCCGATGATGCAGCCTTGTCCCTGCATCAAGCGGGGAATCGAATGCACAGTGCCGATGGTGCCGGGATTGGTCAGGCTGATCGTCGTGCCGGAGAAGTCCTCCACCGTCAGCTTGCCGGTGCGGGCCTTCCGCACCACGTCCTCATACGCGGTCCAGAACTTCCGGAAGTCCATGGATTCCGCGGCCTTGATATTGGGCACGAGAAGCTGGCGGGAGCCATCGTTCCTGCTCACGTCGATCGCCAGGCCGAGGTTGACGTGCTCGGGAGTGATGAGCACCGGCTTGCCGTCAATTTCGGCGAACGAGTCGTTCATCGCCGGCATTGCCTCGAGCGCCCTGACCACCGCATATCCGATCAGGTGCGTGAACGATACCTTGCCGCCCGTGCCCCGCTTGAGGTGGTTGTTGATGACGATGCGGTTGTCGATCAGCAGCTTGGCCGGTATGTCGCGCACACTGGTCGCGGTGGGCACCGCGATGCTGCCCGCCATGTTCGCGGCCGTCCGCGCGGCAGTGCCGCGGAGGCGGCTCTGCCGCCCGTCAGCGGCGGGCTGGGCCCCGGTGGCCGGCTGGGCGCCAGGTGCCTGCGGCGGCACCGTGCGGGGAGCCAGCGTTTCGGTTCCGGGTGCCGCGGCGGGGACCGTACCTGTCCCTGCCGCGGCCGCGCCGTTGACCTGGGGAGCGCTTATGGCGCCTGTTGCGGCCGGCGCCCCGCCCTGGCCCATGACCCGCGGCTGCTGGTCGCCGCTTGGCCGGTAATCGGCGAAGAAGCTCCACCACGCCTGGTCCACCGACCCGGGGTCAGCCAGGTAACGCTGATAAAGCTCATCGACGAGCCACTGGTTGGCACCGAAGTCGGAGGTATTCACGTGCGGATCGAGCCCATGCGGGCCGGCTGGCGGCAGGCTTCCGTTGCGGGCGGCTGGCGGACCGGCCTCCTGCGGGCCTGTCCCTGGCTGGCTGGTTCTGAGCGGCTCGCCGGGACGCCCAGCGGCCTGAGCCGCCGCCCCGGTCTGCTCATGTTCTGACTCGCTGAGATCCGCGGAGACACGCGGTGACCCAGAAGACACGGCGGATATCGCCCTCTTCCGCAACTTGAATGCGATCCTTGCTAAGCACTCAGGTTACCCGGCTGTCTTGCCGGGGGAGCCGGAAGAGATCAAGGGCTCCGTGTGACGCATATGGCACATGTCACCTGCCATGGCGGCCACGGTGCCTCGCCTCACGCACGCCCAGGGGCACCGGTGCCAGGTGCCAGAGCGCCAGAGGTGCCAGATGCCGGGTGGCGCCCGCCCCTGGCGCGAACGGGCCGCAGACGGGCGCCCCGCCCGCCCGTCAGTCTGACCTGCAGCGACTCCAATCGCCAGTCCGATCAGGGTGCCGGCGGGTACGATCGCGCAGAGGGGATATTGGCCGCCCCTCGCCTCTCGGTTCCGGCTTGCCCCCGGCCATGGCTGGCTAAAGGAAAAGGTGAGTACGACAGGCAGCCCCTGGGATGATGGGGAACGCGACGCGCGCGGCCCCCGATGCAGACGGGTATGGCGCCGCCCCGGGTATGAGCCCGGCTCCGGTCCCGGGACTGATCCCCGCTACGCGGCGCGGCCGGAGTCCCCATATGACCCACGGCCTGAGACCGGCTCCACCGCTATGCCGGCCTACCCGCCCGGAACCGGGTCCGGGTACGGTGCGGTCGAGCCGGACCCGTTTGGTTACGATCCGGATCTGTCAGGTTACGGCGCATTCCCGGGGCAGGGCCCGTTCGGATACGCGGTCCCGGTGGACCAGGAACCGCCCGGCCCTGGCCAGGAGCGTCCCGGCTTGCCGGATGACGCCCAGACGGAGGCCTTTGATACCGGCCCTGGCTTTGCCGGGACGCGTCCCGGTGCGCTGGCCCCGCCCGCTGTGCCCGGCGGCCCAGGGTACGAGTTCGGCTACGGGCCGCCTTACGCGGCGCCGGTGACGCCACCGCGGCGCGGCTCGGCACCGAATGCCGGGGGTGCTGGGCCGGCGCGGGGGATGGCAGGCGGTCCCGGTTATGAGTTCGGCTACGGTCCCGGCGGCGGCCGCCAGGATGACGGCGATGCGGGACAGGCTGGACGGCAGGATGACCGGTGGCCCGATCGGGGGCCTGCCGGGGCGGAATGGGCAGGCCTCTGCGCACCGGCCCGGTCGCGTGACGCCGCCGAAGGTACGCCCAGGCAGCGTCCGCTTCCGCCGCCACTGTCGGCGGCAGGAGTAAAGCGATGGGCGCTGCGGGTTGCGCTGCCGACAATATCGATGGTCGCCGTCGGCATCGCGGCTGTCGCCACGTTCGGCGGCAGCAGTGGTGCCTCCGGCCCGGCCCCCGCCACCCTGTCGGTGGGTTTCCCGGCGGCCACGCCAGCCAGCAGCGATTTCAGCACCACCCCGGCTGAGGTGCCCCGCGGCATCGACCAGTCCCTCAGCCGTGTTGCCAGCTCGGGCTCGCTCGTGGTCGCGATCGGCTCACAGGCGGGCGCGCGAATCGGGCGGGCGCGGTTCTTCCTGTCGGATGACGGCGGCCGGAGCTGGCGCCTTGCTCCGGAGCGGGCGCCGGACGGCGGCGCCCCGCCGCCGGGGCATGCGGCGGCGCTGATCGCCGGCGGCCAGGGCGCATGGGCTGCGCTCGGGCCCGATGCGATATGGACCAGCCGGGACGGCAAGTCCTGGACGCTGGCATCCACCCGGGGGATCGCTCCTTTCCAGCGCGGCGACCGGGTGAACGTCCTGCGGCGGACGGCCACTGGCTTCCTCGCGGCTGGCGAGAACGTGCCGCCGGGTGACCCGGCCGCCAGCAGTCCAGTCGTCTGGACGTCATCGAACGGCGTCACCTGGCGCCGGCTCGGAGCGGCCCAGCTGCACCTGGCCGCCGACGGCACCGTGGCGGGCATCACCTTCGCAGCCGTGTCCGGGAAGTCGGCCGTGATATCCGGCATTGTCACCAGGACCGTGCGGGGCAGCATCACCGCCCGCGCCGCCGGGGCGTGGCGGAGTACGGACGGCGGTGCGACCTGGACCGCCGTGACCATTCCCGTCAGCAACGGTGCGGAGAACGCGGTCGCGGGGCTGGCCGCGACAGCTACCGGGTTCGTGGCCATCCGGCCCGGCCGGTCTGGGCGGGCCGGGGCCGATGCCGTGGCGTATGTTTCCGCTGACGGCGCGGGCTGGAATTTCGCCGCCACTCTCACGAGCCAGGGTGGCCTCAGCGTGGGAGCCGTGGACGGCGGCCCCGCTGGCGCGGTGGTCACTGGGCAAAGCGGCGGCGCCACGGTCGCCTTCACCAGTGTCAATGGCACCTCCTGGCGCTCGGCCGGAACGCTCGCCAGCGCTGCCGGGCAGGCGATCTCAGGCGTCGCCGTGGCCTCCGGCGGTGCCGTCGTCGCGGCTGGGACCGCGGCGGCCGGCCAGGTCAGCAGGCAGGCCGTGCTCACCGTGGACCACGCCGGCCTGGTCAGCCCGGTCAACGTCGCGGCCGTCCCGGGCGCGGTAGAGCCAGAGGTCGCTGTCAACGACATTGCGGCCAGCGGTGCCAGCCAGGTCGCGGTCGGCAGCGCGAACGGGTTCCCGGCGGCCTGGCTGTCCGCTGACGCGGGCACCACCTGGACCCGCGCCGTCGGCGCGCCAGCCTCGGCGCTGGACCGGCCGGGACTGCAGCAGCTGTCCGGCGTCGCGCATGGCACGGCGGGATGGGTTGCGGTCGGCGGCGTGCGGTCGGCAGCGGCGCAGCACCCGGTCGTTGTCACCTCGCGGGCCGGCCGTAGCTGGCAGGCGGCCGACGCGGCGGCGGCCTTCGCCGGGCGCGGCGTCTTCACCGTCGCGGCCGCGGCGGGACAGGCCGGTTACGTCATCGTCGGACGGCAGGTCATCCAGGGAACAAGCCGCACGGTCCCCGCGGCATGGTGGTCAGCGGGCCTCACCGGCTGGCAGCGCGCGGCCGGCCTGGGCGGAGGCGGGGCCTCCCAGCAGATGCTGGCGGTCGCGTCGCGCGCGGGCGGATTCGTTGCCGTCGGCACCGATGGCAACAGGCCGGCCGCTTGGGCGTCGGCGAACGGCCGGACGTGGCGGCTGGCCAGTCTCGTGCTCCCGCCCGGCGCGGTCCGGGCGCGACTGCAGCAGGTGACCGTCAACGGCCGCCGCATCGTTGCCGTCGGCATATCCGCGACTTCAGCCGGGCGGGTGGCGCCGTTCGCCGCGGAATCTGTCAACGGCGGCGCGACCTGGACCGAGTCCCTGCTTCCGTCCCCCGGCGGGGCCGCCAGCGTGGACGCGGTGGCCGCGACCGGGACCGGGTTCACCGCGACCGGCACGTTCGGCACTGGCGGCCGCCAGGACGTCGTTATCTGGACGTCCGCGGACGGGATCACCTGGAAGGCCGATCTGCCATCGGTGACGGGCCTGGGCGGCCAGGGAATCCAGGAGATCACCGCGCTTGCCGTCTCGGGCAGCACGCTGACCGGCGTTGGCTACACCGCCTCCCCCGCGAGTGAGTCCCCCACGATCTGGCGCTCGCCCATCCGCAGCTAGCTTGACGTCCCCGCCGCTGGTGATACACCCAGGTAAGTCCCTGTCAGGAGCCTTCGGGACCAGGCAGGCCCTTAGGGGAAGGGCGTTGCCGATGTTTCGTCGTACACTCAGGGCAGCATGGTGATGTGAGCGAACCGAGCCTTCCGCGGGTCCTTAGCCAGCGTTCAGCCAAGAAGCTCCTCGAAGAGCATGGCTGGACGGAAACCTTAGGTGACAAGCACGTTGTGAAAATGGAGAAGCCTGGTCACCGGCCTATTACGCTGCCGCATCACCGGGGCGGTGACTATTCGCGGTCACTGACTGAAGCGATACTCCGGCAGGCGGGGCTGAAGGGAGGCGGCAACCGGTGAATGAGGCCGGGAACGTCTATACCGTCCGCATCCACAGCGAGCCCGGTGAAGATCTGTGGGCGGAGGTCGATGAATTGCCTGGTTGCTTCGCTTCCGGGCACGACATGACCGAGCTGCGCGCCGCCCTCGCCGAGGCGATCAGCCTCTACCTTTCCGAGCCCGGCCATCCAGTACGTGTCGAGCTTGAGGAAACGCCTGGCTCGGTGACTGAGCAGCACGTGCTCGCCCGTACCGCCTGATCCCGCGGGTCAAAGGCCGCGGCTACGATCGGCGCACATGGGCCCCCTTCCAACTCACTGCGTTCTGTTGGAAGTTCTATTAGAATCAGGGTATGGCTGCGAAGAGAATCGCCAGTGAGAGTGGCTCTCCTCAGGAGCTAGACATTCCGGGGACCGGTCCCACCATGACCGTGAGCACGTCGCTGCATAGCGGCACGGTGGCGGCCGTGCGGAACCGGGTCGGCAAGCGAGGCTTCTCTGCTTACGTCGAGGCGGCGTTGCGCCGCCAGATCGAGCAGGACAACTTGGCGGAACTCGTCGATGAGTACACCAGCACCGAGGGGGAGTTCACCCCCGAGGAGCTTGCTGCGGCGCGGGCTGAGTTGTACGGCACCGAGGGTGCGAGCGCCGGGCACGCCGCGTGACTGGCACGCTCGTGCTGGACAGCGAGGGCTTGTCGAAGACCGTACTCAAGGACCGTATGTTCATGGCCCGCCTGGCGCAGGCCCGCATCGACGGCCTTCGCGTTGTGACGAGTGCCGCCACGATGGTGGAAGCGCGGAATCCCAGGATGAATCAGGCGCGCTTTGACTGGGCGGTCTCCCGCCTGGTGATCGAGCCCGTCACCGAGAACATCGCACGCGCGGCTTCCAGGCTCCTCGCCGCGCGTGGGCTGCACGGCCATCAGCACGCAATCGACGCCATTGTGGCGGCCACCGCGCTTGCCGCGCCTGCTCCCCGGATCCTGCTCACCTCTGATCCCGAGGATCTCGCGATGTTGTGCGGAGACAGTGTCCGCGTCGTAAAGATTTGACTCTACGGGTGGCGGCCTCCCAGCCGAGCAGTGTCGCTGACCCGGAGCCGGCCGTTGCTGATGCCGCCTGACGTGGCTTCATCGCCGCCAGCCTGGCAGTATCGCCCGTTTCTTCCTCCCCCGCCAGTGTTCCTATGTCCGCTGGCTGACCCGCGCCGCGGTGCCACGTCGTCTAGTGACGGACGGATTCGCCGGACGGGCCGAACACATCGGGCCTGCGGTGTTCCAGGCACGGCAGGGCGGCGCGCACGCGGGCGGTCAGATCCGTGTCGACATCGGCGACCGCCACCCCCGGGTACGGGCCGAGGTCGAGCCGGACGGCGCCCATCGGGTCGATGAGCACGCTGCGCCCGATGCCGGTGGGAGCGCGGGTTGGCGGCTCGTCCGGATCGGGCACCTGCCCGGCGGCGGCCAGCCACACGGTGTTCTCGATCGCCCTCGCGCGGGCGAGGGTGATCCAGTGGTCCTCCTTGAACAGCCCGGCGGCCCATGCGGCGGGCACCACGACCAGCTCCGCGCCGCGCCCGGCCAGCAGGCGCGTGAGCTCGGGGAACCGGAGGTCATAGCAGATCTGGAAACCGACCAGCAGGCCCGCGAGCTTGGCCAGCGCCGGCTCGGCGCCCGGCGCCACCAGATCGGACTCGCGCTGGCCGAGCGCGTCGAACAGATGCAGCTTGCGGTAGGCGGTCACCAGCTCGCCGGTGCGGTCGAAGGCGACGGCCGTGTTGAACACCCTGCCGTCCGGGGCGGGAGTGAAGATTCCGGCGACGAGCGCCACCCCCGCTTCTTTCGCCGCCGTCGCGAGCGCGGTGCCGAACGGACCGTCCGGCGGCGCCGCGACCGGCCGGGGATCGCAGCCGAAGCGGATCTGGGTGGCCTCGGGAAACACCGCGAGGTCGGCGCCCTGGCCAGCCGCTTCGGCCAGGGCGGCGCGCACCCGGCCCAGGTTGACGGAGGGTTGGGAGCTGACCGGGATCTGGCAGAGCGCGATACGCATGCCGTCAGCCTAAACGCGGATGTCTCATCGCGGGAGCGGGCGTGATGTCATGGCTGTGTGCACCGACCACTGCTGAGCCGCCGCCTCACGGGGATGGGAACGACCATCTTCGCCGAGATGTCCGCCCTCGCGCTGGAGACCGGATCCGTCAACCTCGGCCAAGGATTCCCTGACACCGACGGGCCGCCCGAGGTCGCTCAGGCGGCCGCCAGCGCGATCCTGGAAGGCAGGGGCAATCAGTATCCGCCCGGCCCCGGCATCCCCGGGCTGCGGCAAGCGATCGCGGACCACCAGCGCCGCTTCTACGGCCTCGACTATGACCCCGCCGCCGAGGTTCTCGTTACCGCGGGCGCGACCGAGGCGATCGCGGCGGCGCTTCTTGCGCTCCTGGAACCGGGGGACGAGGTCATCGCGTTCGAGCCCTACTACGACTCCTACGCCGCCTCCATCGCGATGGCCGGCGGGATCCGGGTTCCCGTCACGCTCCGGCCACCGGGCTTCCGGCCGGATATCGGCGCGCTGAGCGCGGCGGTCACGGCGCGGACCCGGGCGATCCTGGTGAACTCACCGCACAATCCCACCGGCGCGGTGTTCAGCCGCGAGGAGCTGACGGCGATCGCGCGGATTGCATCCGAGCATGACCTCCTGGTCATAACCGACGAGGTGTACGAGCACCTGATCTACACCGGCGGGCACGTGCCCATGGCGTCGCTGCCCGGCATGCGCGAGCGCACCGTGTCCATCAGCTCGGCCGGCAAGACGTTCTCATTCACCGGCTGGAAGATCGGCTGGGTCACCGCGACGGCCGAGCTCGTCTCCGCGGTCCGCGCCGCCAAGCAGTTCCTCACCTACGTCAGCGGCGGCCCGTTCCAGTACGCGGTCGCAGACGCGCTCGCGCTGCCGGACTCGTACTTCACGGAGCTGCGCGAGGACCTGCGGATGAAGCGCGATCTGCTCAGCGGCGGGCTGGCAGAACTCGGTTTCAAGGTATATCCGCCGGACGGGACCTACTTCATCACCACCGACATCCGGCCGCTCGGTGAGCAGGACGGCATCGAGTTCTGCGCGGCCCTGCCGCGGCGCGCCGGGGTGGTGGCCATCCCCAGTGCCGTGTTCTACGACGACCGCGAGGCGGGCCGGACGCAGGTGCGGTTCACGTTCTGCAAGCGGCCCGAGGTGCTGAAGGAAGCACTGGCCCGGCTCACCGTGCTCCGCCGCTGACGTCCCGCTTCCGGCGTAGGCGTGGCCCGCGTGGTAGGGACCAGTAGGCGACTGCCTGTGTTCCCGGCTGAGACCGCACAGCAGCGCCTCCCGCTTCGCTCGGCTCACTCCTGGCGGCGGAACGGCGCCTTGTTGTCCTCGGCGCCCTCCATTGCATGCAAGATGCACAATAGATACAGTCAGATGCATGAGCACGAGGACGATAGGGTTCGCGGTCGCGGACGAGGACATGGCACGGCTGGAGCGGCTGACCGCGAAGTTCGGCCATGGTAACCGCTCCGCATTCCTGCGCGAGGCCATGAAGCAGATGGAAGTCATCGACCGGGCCGAACGGCTCGCCGAGCTCCAGGCATACGGTGCCGAGCGCTCGGCTGCTGCCGGGCTCAGTGCCGACGACGCGGTGGCAGTTGTGCGGCGCGTCCTGAAAAGACGGTGACAGCACCGGTAACCGTCGACGTCAATGTCTTCGTCACCGCCGTCGCCGGGGGACACGACGCCTTCTACTCCTGGCCATCACCGCCGCCCGTGCGCGGGAACCTCGCCGCCAACGTCATCGGCATCTTCAACGATGCCCGCGAGTTCGGCCTGTTCGTCAGCGAGCACATCCTGGCCAACACCGTACGAGTGCTCTGCGGCACGCCGCCAGACGGATACGGCTGGATAGTAGGGCGGGCAGAGGAGTATGTCCAGGTAATCGTCGAGATCGCCGAGGCATCAGGCGGTGCTGTCATCGAACCCGGCACGACCATCACCGACTGCCCAGACTACGAAGACAATCGCATTCTGGAGTGCGCGGCCGCCAGCGGATCAGTGCTTATCGTTAGCGACGACACGGACCTGCTGTCCATGTCACCATGGCGCGGAACCCCCGTACTTACCTCTGGAGCGTTCGTGAACCGGACCGACATCATGCGACGAGGTCGCCGACGTTGAGTCCGGAGCCGGACGAATACGAAGCCATCATCCAGGAATAAGGAGGGGCTGACCCGGCTGAGCGTGCTGCGCCGCTGACATCCCGCCTCCAGCGGACGACAGGCCGCTGTCGGTATCAGCTCGGCCGTCATCACGCGCAGGGATGCGGGCCAGTCCATAGTGCCCAGCCGTGCCTGGCCGACCGAGCGCCGCAGGACCGGAGCGACGGGTTCGGGATTCTGGTCATGAAGCTAGGCGAATCATTGTCCGGACTGAGCGGCGTGGAGCTGCCCAAGGTCTAGTTCGATCTTGTGGCCATGGACGATGACTACGATGCTGGCGGCATCGGCGCCGGTGGCGGTCAGGTAGTCATAAAGGGTGGATAGCAGCATGTCGCCGCGGTTTTCCAGCCGGGATACCGCCCCCTGGCCGACTCCTAGCTTGCGGGCGACCTCTGCCTGGGTCATCTGCGCAGCTTTGCGGATCATCGCCAGGTTCGTCGCGAACACTGACCGGACCCGCCGTCCTCCAAGCACTACCGTGTAACGGTGGACGCCGAACTGATTCGCATCGCCGAGAAGGCCAAGGGATTCATGCCGGAGGCCGAGGGCCTGGCCTTGTATGAGACCGCCGCGGCGTATGCCCAGGGCGGGCCCATCCTGGAAATCGGCACGTACTGCGGGAAGTCGACGATCTACCTGGCCGCCGCGGCCCGCGAGCACGGCCAGGTGGTCGTCACCGTCGACCACCATCGCGGCTCCGAGGAGCACCAGCCCGGCTGGGAGTACCACGACACCGGCCTGGTGGACCCGCGCACCGGTCGAATTGACACCTTCCCGCACTTCAGGTGGGCGCTGGCGGCGGCGGGCCTCGAAGATCACGTGATCGCCATCGTGGGCCGGTCGGCGGACGTCGCCCGGCTCTGGCGGGCGCCGCTCGGCATGGTGTTCATCGACGGCGGCCATACGGATGAGGCGGCCCAGGCCGACTACGCCGGATGGGCACCGTGGCTGGCGGCCGGCGGGGCCCTCGCCATCCACGACGTGTTCCCGGACCCGGCCGATGGCGGTCAGGCACCGTATCGCATCTACCGGCGGGCGCTGGAATCCGGCGGCTTCACTGAGGTCAGGACGGCTGGCTCGCTACGGGTGCTCGAGCGCACCGGCCTGGCCATCGGCTGAGCCGGACGCGCAGTCGCGCACCGCCGGCCCGCCGGTGCGCGCCGCCGACCCGCCCGCGCCGTCCAGGCTGTCCACGCCACCCAGGCCACCGCCCTCCGCGCCGCTCAGGCCGTTCTGGCCGTCCTGGCCGTCCTGGCTGCTCGGGCCGCCCGGGGCACCGGTCCCAGCGGCTGCGCATGGCTCCCTGAACACCCCCGCACCGCCCGTGGCGCCCGAAAGGGCGTCCGCGGCGAGGATCACCGCCGCGGCGGTCCAGGCGCTGCGCTCACGCGGGAAATGGGCCAGGTCGGCAAACTGCCATCCGGTCCAGTAGCTGCCGTCGTTGTGCCGCAGGTGCTGAATGTCGGCGAACAGCGACGCCGCGGCCTCGCGCTGGCCCGCGGCGTCGAGGGCCAGCACCAGCTCGCAGCTTTCCGCCCCGGTGACCCAGGGCTGGTCGCTGACGCAGCGGACGCCCAGGCCCGGCACGACGAAGGTCTCCCAGCCCGAGGCCAGCCGTGCCGCGGCGGCCGCTCCCCGCACCGCGCCGCCGAGCACCGGGTAGTACCAGTCCATCGAGAACTGGCTCTTGTCCGCGAACGACTCCGGGTGGCAGGCGATCGCGTGCGCGAGCTGATCGGTGGCCAGTTCCCAGTCCGGCTGGGCCACGCCGACGTGCTCGGCGAGCGCGACGGCGCAGCGCAGGCTCTGGTGGATGCTCGAGCACCCGGTCAGCAGCGCGAAATCTGCCGTCACCCCCTGGGCGTCGCGCTCCCAGGCGATCTCGCCGCCGGGCGCCTGCATGCCGAGCACCCACTCGATCGCCCGGCGGACCGTGGGCCACATCGACACCGCGAATCCATGATCCCCGGTGACCTGGAGCTCGTGCCACACGCCGACCGCCACGTAGGCGGCATGATTGCTCTCGGCCGCCGCGTCGACGCATATGCCGCCCACGAACTTCCTGGGCCAGGACCCGTCGGCGCGCTGCGAGCGGCGCAGCCACTCATACGCCTGCCGGGCCGGCCTGCGGAGCCCGGCGGCGCTCAGCGCCATCGCGCACTCGATGTGGTCCCACACGTCGACGTGGCCGTCAGGCCAGCGGATCGCGCCGGATGCCTCCTGGGCGGCCGCGATGCTGCGCGCCGTGGCGAGGACGTCGTCGGCGCCGAGGATACCGGGGACCGCGGGAATCGTGGCCCGCGCGTACGGCTCAGGCTGCCGCATGCGTGTTCTCCGGGTCGCCCTTCTCCCGTGAGCCGCCGGCAGGTGCGGTCACCGGCGCCTCGTTCGGCTGCTGCCTGACGGCGTATACGACGATGCTCTTGCCGATCAGCGGGTTGAGCGCCTGCTCAGCAAGCCGCGTGGCGGCCGGCTGCTTGACGATGTCCCAGACGAGCAAGCGGTGGTAAGCGCGCGCGAGCGGGTGATCGTCGTTGCCCACGCCGACCATGCATTTCACCCACCAGTAGGGCGAATGCAGGCCATGCGCGTGGTGGTGGCCGGTGATCCCGAAACCGGCCCGCCGCAGCTTGGCCTCCAGCTCCACGCGCGTGTAGATGCGCACGTGGCCGCCGGGTACCTCGTGGTACTCCTGCGACAGGCCCCAGCAGATCCGCTCCGGAAGCCAGGCCGGCACGGTGACGGCGGCGATGCCCCCGGGCCTGAGTACCCGGGCGACCTCGTTCATCGCCTGCTGGTCATCGAGGA
This sequence comes from Streptosporangiaceae bacterium, assembly GCA_035640715.1. Lineage (GTDB taxonomy): Bacteria > Actinomycetota > Actinomycetes > Streptosporangiales > Streptosporangiaceae > DASQVO01. Next base: position 2,571 of record DASQVO010000343.1, on the reverse strand, counting down.
TGTGCTCGAACACCTCCGCCGCGATGACCCGGTCGAATGACCCGTCGGCGAACGGCATCGCGGTGGCATCACCCGTCACCGCGGCGGCGGCCGCGGCGGCTGGCGCCTCGCCTTCGGCGCGCATCACGGCGCACATGCCCGTCACCGGGCGGAGTTCCCCGTGGTCCATGTCGAACGCCACCACGTCCGCGCCGCGCCGGTACGCCTCAAAGGCGTGCCGTCCGGCGCCGCAGCCCACGTCCAGGACGCGGTCGCCCGGCCCGATCTGGAGCCGGCTGAAATCGACGGTCAGCAAGGTCCCGATCCTCTCGGCGTATGCCCGCGGCTTGTGGCGATGGCGCTCTCATAGCAGGCGGCCGTGGCCCGGGCCACGGCCGGCCAGGCAAACCGCTCCTGCACGCGGCGCCAGGCGAGACCGGAAAGGCGGTCACGCTCGCGCGGCGAGTCGTGCAGCCGCCGCAGCACCGCGGCCAGCTCCTCCGGATCGCCGGGCGTGACCAGCTCGGCGGCGTCCCCGGTTACCTCGGGAAGCGCGCCGGCGCGGCTGGCCACCAGCGGCGTGCCCGAGGCCATGTGCTCGACCGCCGGCAGCGAGAAGCCCTCGTAGAGCGATGGCACGACCGCGATTTCAGCGCTCGCCAGCAGGGCGGCCAGGGTGGTGTCGCTGATGCCGGGCATGAAGGTGACCCGGTCGGCGAGCGACAGCTCGGCGACGAGCCGCGCGGTCAGCCCGCCCGCCGCGGCCTTCCCGACGACGGCCAGATGAACGTCGCGCTCGGTGACGAGTTTCGCGACGGCCCTCAGCAAGACGCCGACGCCCTTGACCGGGGAGTCGGCGCTTGCCACCGCCACGATCCTGCCGGGGACGCGGGTGGGGCCCCGGGGATGGAAGAGCCTCGTGTCGACGCCGAGCGGGACGATGTGGACGCTGCCGGGCCGCAGGCGGAAGTCGCGGTAGATGTCGTGGCGGGATGACTCGGAGACGGTGATGACGGGGCCGCTGCGCGAGACCTGGCGGGCGACCCGCGCCTGCATCCGCACGAACCCGTACCAGCGCCGCTTTGACAGCCGCGCCAGGCCGTGCGCCGCCGCCAGCTCGATGCGCTTGTCGACGCTGATCGGGTGGTGGATGCTCGTCACCAGCGGAAGCCCGAGCCGGGTGATGCCGAGCAGCCCGTAGCCGAGGCCCTGGTTGTCGTGCACGACATCGAAGTCGCGGCGGCGGGCGCGCAGCTCGCGCAGTGCACGGAGGCTGAACGTGAGCGGCTCCGGGAATGCCCCCGTCCACATCGAAACGGTCTCGAGGACATCGATCCAGTCCCGGTACTCGTCCCGGCGGGGGGTCCGGAACGGATCCTCGTCCCGGTACAGGTCCAGGCTCGGAACCTCCCGCAGCACGGGCCCGGGCTCCAGGTCCGGATATGGCTGCCCGGAGAACACCTCGACCGTGTGGCCGAGGGCGGCCAGCTCCCTGCTGAGGTGACGCACGTAAACGCCCTGCCCGCCGCAGTGCGCTTTGCTCCGGTAGGACAGCAGTGCGACACGCAGCGGACGGTTCATGGTCACGCGGTTCACCATCCTCGTCCGCTGTTCCGCTAACCGGCACGGCCGCGCGTGACCTGCCGGGCAGGGCCCATTGCTGGCGCGCGCGTCCGCATACCCTAGCCGGGCCTCGGCCGCCATCCGGCACCGGGGCCGCCGGCGCACCTGATCCTTAGCTTAGGCGCGAACATTACCATTGAGTAAATGCAGTCATGATGGGCATCACCCGTTACGGACGCCACTCTCATCGTGACGCCGCAACGGGTGGTCACGGTGGCCGCTCGCGGCAGGCCGCATAGCCTCTGAGGCGTGTCTGTGCGTGCACCCACGATGCCACTGCTCCGCGCCGGGCGCATGCAGGCCGTCGCGTGCGTGTTGGCCCGGAGATACACGGTCGCGTCGTCCTTCCTCGCGGGCTATCTGGCGGTCACAGTGGCCGGCAGCCTGCTTTCCCCGCCCGCGCGCTCGGCGTTCGCCGCCTGGGCGAGCACCAGCGTGGCGAATCTGGAGCACCACCCGGCCGGGTCGCTTGCGGTATCGGCGTTTATCGCGGAGGGCTCGGCCTACGCGTGGCCGGCGCTGATCGCACTCGCCGCATTCGGGGCCAACCGCGGCCTGGGCAACGGGCGCACCGCGGTGGTCTGCGCGGCCGGGCACGTGATCGGGACCCTGGTCAGCGAGGGCATTGTCGCCTACCGGGTGGACCAGGGGATGCTTCCCACCTCATACCGGCACATTCTCGATGTCGGCCCTTCCTACGTCGTGGTATCCGCGATCGTTGTCGCCCTCGTATTCGGCTCCAGGCCGGCGCGGGCAGCCGCCGCCCTGGACCTGGCGGTGCTCGTATTCGCCGGGCGCATCTTCAGCGGGCTCGGCCACCTCGATGTCGCGGCGGTCGGTCACCTCACCGCACTCCTGGTCGCGGCGTCCGGGGCGATGCTGATCCGGGCCAGGCGGGCGAGGCGCGTGCGGCGCAAGCCCGGCAGCGGCGGGCCGGCGCGCGGCGGCGCGGGTCAGGACGCCGCGGCG
>DASQVO010000342.1:0-5192 GCA_035640715.1 Streptosporangiaceae bacterium | reverse complement strand
CAGCAGGACCTGTCGTCGCAGACGAGCGTGAACGCGACGCTGGGGTATGCGGGCTCCTACACGGTGACCGGGAAGGGCAGCGGGACGCTGACGTGGCTGCCGTCGCCGGGGCAGGTGATCAAGCAGGGGCAGGCGCTGTACCGGGTTGATAACGGCATCCCGGTGATCTTGCTGTATGGCACGGTCCCGGCGTGGCGGAAGCTGGCGGAGGGCGCCACTGGTGAGGACGTGGCCCAGCTCAACCATGACCTGGTGGATATGGGCTATGCGAACAGTACGGATATCAGCGCACTGGGCTGGGACTACTTCTCCTGGGAGACCAAGTACGCGCTGCAGCAGCTGCAGTCCGCGCTGGGGATCACCAGCCCGCCGGGGTTGCTGACGCTGGGGTCGGTGGTGTTCGAGCCGTCAGCAGTCCGGGTCACCTCCGTTTCGGCGAGCCTGGGCGGCCCAGCGGCCGGGCCGGTCCTGGCGGCGACCTCGACCCGGCATGTGGTGACCATCAGCCTGAATGCCTCCCAGCAAAGCGAGGTCAAGGCCGGGGATGCGGTGACGGTCACGCTGCCGGGCGGGGCCAACGCCCCCGGCGTGATCTCCTCGGTCGGCACGGTCGCCACCGGGTCGGGCAGCTCGGCGACGATCCCGGCCACGGTCACCCTCACCCGCCCGAAGGCGGCCGGGAGGCTGGACCAGGCGCCGGTAACGGTAGAGATCGCCACTGTCACCGTGCATAACGCGCTGGTGGTGCCGGTGAGCGCGCTGCTGGCCCAGTCCTCCGGCGGCTACGCGGTGGAGGTGACCGGTGCGGGCGGCACCCGTCACCTGGTCCCGGTGCAGGTGGGAATCTTCGATGACGCCGCCGGGCTGGTCCAGGTCACCGGAACGGGACTGACCGCTGGGCAGCACGTCGTGGTGCCGGCCACATGAGCGAGCCGCAGGGGCGCCGTGCCGCCTGGACTGAGGAGCGAGGAACGAGCGACGAGGGAAGGCGGTGCGTCAAAGCGCCCCGGAGGCGAGCGGGGAGACAGGGCACGAGCGAGCCACAGGGGCGCCCCGGGAGCGAGCGGGAGACACATGAGCAACGCTGAGACGACGCCGATCGCCGCAACGGTCCCCGGCAGCGGTGCGGGGGCCTGGCGGGCGCCGGACCCGGTGCTGGAACTGCAGCAGGTGGCCAAGGTGTACCCCGGGCCGCCGCCGGTGCGGGCGCTGGCCGGGGTCAGCCTGTCGGTGGCCGCCGGGGAGCTGATCGCGGTCGTGGGCCCGTCCGGGTCAGGCAAGAGCACGCTGCTGCACCTGATGGGCACCCTGGACCGGCCCACCAGCGGGATCGTGCGCGTCACCGGGCTGGATGTGGCCCGGATGAAAGACCGCCAGCTGTCCGGGCTGCGGGCCAGCCGGATCGGGTTTGTGTTCCAGCAGCTCTTCCTCGCCGAGCACCAGAGCGTGCTGGCCAACGTCGCCGATGGGCTGCTGTATGCCGGTGTGCGGCGCGCCGAACGCCGCCAGGAGGCCGCCGCAGCGCTGGCCCGGGTCGGCCTCGGCCACCGGGCCGGTGCCCGGCCCACCCAGCTGTCCGCCGGGGAACGGCAGCGGGTCGCCGTCGCCCGCGCGATCGCGGGCCGGCCGCCGATCGTGCTGGCTGATGAGCCCACCGGCAACCTTGATTCCGCCACCGGCGCCTCGCTGCTGGCCCTGCTGGAGGAACTCAACCAGCAAGGCACCACCATCATCGTGATCACCCGCGACCAGGCGATCGCCGCCCGGATGCGCCGCCGCATCGAAATGCTCGGCGGGCGCATCACCACCGACACCAGCGCCGCCCCCGCCCTGGGCGGCCGGGGCGGGGGCGGCCGGCCCGCCCGGCCCGCGCAGGAAGGAACACCTTGACATCCTCCCCCGCCTGAAGGTGGGGGATTCCCGCTACTACCCCGATCGGAGCAGCAGTTGAGGTTCGCGGTTCACAGGCCGGGTAACCCCGTCGCCTCCCCGCGCAGCCACGGCGTACCCCGCCGCGGTCGTGCCAGCGCCCGCTTGGCTGTCGCGGGCAATCCGAAAGTACCGCAGTGCACTGACATTCCGAGGGAGGTGGAGCGGCGTTTCCTCCCCGGCCTGAAGGCCAGGGTCTCCACGCCGCGTTCCTGATGAGCGCCACATCCGGCCTGCCGCCCGCGGCCCGGCTGCGCCCCGGTGACCTGGCGGGCCTGGCCGGGGTGGGGCTGCGGACCCGCAAGCTGCTCGCTGGCCTGTCGGCGCTGGGGATCGCGATCGGGGTGGCCGCCATCGTGGCCGTCCTCGGCCTGACTCGCTCCTCCCAGGCCGGGCTGCTGACCGAGATCAGCAGGCTGGGCCCTAATCTGCTGACCGTCACCAACGGGCAGAACTTCCCCGGCTCGGCCGCCCAGCTGCCCAAGGCCGCCCCCGGGATGATCGGCGACCTGCCCGGCGTCACCGCCGTGCAGGACACCGGCACCATCAGCAGTGTCAATGCCTACCGCAGCCCGCTGATCCCCCCGGTTGAAACCAACGACCTGACCGTCGCCGCGGCCAGCCTGGGCCTGCCCGCGGTGGTGGGCACCTCGGTCGCCCGGGGCGCCTACCTCAACGCCGCCACCGCCCGTGAGCCGGTCGCCGTGCTCGGCGCCGTCGCGGCGCGGCGGCTGGGCATCGACCGGATCTGGCCCGGGGAGCGGATCTGGGTGGGCGGGCAGTGGTTCTACGTGGCCGGCATCTTGCACCCCGCCACCCTCGCCCCCGAAATCGACTCCTCCATCCTGGTCGGCTACCCCGCCGCCGGGAAATACCTCGGCTTCGACGGGCATCCTTCCGCTGTCTACGTCCGGGCCGCCACCAGGCGGGTCACCGCCGTCGACAACCTGCTCGCCGCCGAGGCCAACCCGGAAAACCCCAGCGAGGTCAACGTCTCCCGCCCCTCAGCCGCCCTCACCGCCCAGGCCGCCGCCGCGGGCGCCTTCGACACCCTCTTCCTCGGCCTCGGCGCCGTCGTTCTCCTCGCCGGCGCCGTCAGCGTGGCCAACATCATGGTCATCTCCGTCCTTGAACGCCGCCAGGAAATCGGCCTCCGCCGCGCCCTCGGCGCCACCCGCGGCCAGATCTGCATCCAGTTCCTGTCCGAGGCCATCCTGCTCGCCCTGGCCGGCGGCGCCGCCGGCGTTATCCTCGGCGCCGCCGCCACCGCCATCTACGCCCACGCCAAAGGCTGGCCCATCGTCATCCCCGCCCAGGCTTGGGCCGGCGGCCTCGCCGCCGCGCTGTTCATAGGCGCCGCCGCCGGGCTCCTGCCCGCCATCCGCGCCGCCCGCCTATCCCCCACACAAGCACTTTGGATCTTCTGACACTCCCGCCAGCCCCCGCATGCCGCGGGCAAGGCAGTCGAAGGTAGCCGGTACTCGCCTGTGAGAGCGACCGCGGGCGGTCTCGCGCGTGCCGGTCAGCGGTCGAGGAAGAAACCGTGCCCCGCCAGCATCTCCTCCTGGGCCTGCAGCCGCGCGCGCGCCCTCACGGGCTCCGCGTCGGCCATGACCTGGGCCAGGACGGCGGCGAGCACCATCGGCGCCGCGTGTGAGTCGAAAACCAGCCGTGACCCCACACCGGCCGGCAGCAGCACGTCAGCGTCGCCGGCGAACGGCACGAACCTCGCGTCGGTGACCACGGCCGTGCGCAAGCCGAGCCGCCGCGCGAACCGCAGCGCGCTAACCGTCTCCGCCGGATACCTGGGCATGGCGAAAGCAAGCAGCCAGCGGCCACCCACCGCTCGCGCGGTCAGCAGCGCGTCATACATGGTGCTGCCGCCGCAGGTCAGGCAGCGCACGTCGGGGTGAATCCGCTGGGCGATGCAGGCGAAGTACTGCGCCAGCGGGGCGGAGATGCGCTGGCCCAGCACGGCGAGCGGCAAGGATGCCGTCAGCTCGCGGCCCAGCTCGACGACGGCACGCGGGTCGGCCAGCGCCTCGTGCAGGGCGCGCAGGTTGGCGACTTCGGCGGCGGCCGCCGCCTGCAGCTCGTTGCCGTGGATATCCTCGGCCGGCCCGCCCGCGGATTCCAGCGCGATCGCGCGCAGCGCCTCCCGGAGCGCGGGGTAGCCGGAAAAGCCCAGCGCGGCAGCGAACCTCGTCACCGACGGCTGGCTCACCCCGGCCCGCCGCGCCAGCGTGACGCTGGACAGGAAGGCGGAATCCGGCATGTAGTCAAGGAGATACTGCGCGATGCGCCGCTGGACGGGTGAGAGCCGGTGGCCGTTGAGCAGCGTGAGCAGCGCGCCGGTGGGGACAGATTCGCCGTTGCGGCCCTCCATCGCCCCTCGCTCGCTGGCCGACGTGTACAGATTCATTCACATCGTAAGTTCTCGCATGGGTTCATGCCAGGCCCCGGGGAGCGATGCCCGCGTGGCCGGTCTTCCATCCGGGCATCTCCATCACGGGTAGCTTCCAGTCGAAAGCTTCCCCCATCGAACGGAAACGGTGATCATGAGCATCGAACAGCGCAGGCAGCCCGAAGCACACGGTCATCAGCACCGTGACGTCTCCGGTGGCTGGCTGCGGCCTGCCGTCTTCGGCGCGATGGACGGGCTCGTTACCAACGCATCCCTGATCGCGGGCGTGGGCGGGGGCGGGGGCGCGGCGCACACCGTGGTCCTCACCGGGCTAGCCGGGCTGGCGGCCGGCGCAATGTCCATGGCGGCCGGCGAGTTCGTCTCCGTGTCGTCGCAGAACGAGCTTGTCTCGGCCGAGGTGCACAAGGAACGGCGCGAACTGGAGACCAACGCCGACGCGGAACGTGCCGAGCTGGCATCGATGCTCCGTGCCCAGGGCGTGTCCGCCGACGTGGCCCGGATGGCCGCGGCCCAGATCTCCGAGAATCCCGAGAAGGCGCTGGCCGTGCACACCCTGGGGGGAGCTGGGCGTGAACCCGGGGGAGCTGCCGTCGCCGGTCACGGCCGCCGGCGCGTCCCTCGTCTCGTTCGCGGTGGGCGCGATCGTGCCGCTGATTCCCTACCTGGCCGGATGCAACATCCTGGGCGTCGCGCTGGCTTGCGCGGCCGTCGCGGCGATAGCCGGCGGCGGCGTGGTGGCACGCATGACCAACCGGCCGTTCCTGCGCGGAGCGTTCCGCCAGCTGCTGCTCGCGGCCCTCGCGACCGGGGTCACCTACGGGGTCGGTGCCCTCATCGG
>DASQVO010000341.1:0-18022 GCA_035640715.1 Streptosporangiaceae bacterium | reverse complement strand
TTCCCACCTCCCAGGCGAGGTGGTACAGGCCCACGTGCCGCCCGGGGGTGGCTTCGCCCGTGTCACCGATCTCGAACAGGCCGAGATCGTGGTCGTTGGCAGACCCTGGTGCGCGCAGGAACGCCGCGCGCCCGGGGATCTCGGTGCGTACCTCGAAGCCGAGCGTCTCGCGGTAGAAGCTGACCGTGCTGGCCAGGTCGCGGACGTAGAGGACGGCGTGATTCAGGCGGCGAACAGGCATGGCCGGTTTCCTAACGTGGGCGCCCTTTAAGTGGCGTGCCGGTACGGCCGCCGGACCGGCCCAGGTGGATCAGGGCCGACGGGGCCACTCGCCGGCGGTCAGCCGCGGATCTGCCTGCGCCGCATCTCGCGCAGCCGGCGCCGTTGCGACTCGTCGAGCATTAGGTACGCCGCGGTAGGGATCACGATCGCCGCAGCTATGAGCGCGATGGCCAGCCACGGACTGACCGCAAACAAGATCAGGCCGACGACGATTCCGCCGATAGCCCACTTCATGTGGGGCGTCATGTATGACTCCATCCATCCGGGCTGGGACACGGCGTCCCGGCTTCTTCCTGGCAAGCCGGCCGACGCGCGTGTTGCCCGCTATCAGGAGAACGACCGGCCGGGCCGCCAGATTCCACGATGTCACCTCCGCGCTCCGCCAGCCAGTTGGCAATGCGTGACCCTAACAGGATGGAGGTGACATGCCCGGAACGGGGCAGGCCAGCCGCCGGCTCCGGCCAGCAGCGGCGCGGCGGGAATGCCGCCGCAGGCACGACGGCCGGGCACGTTCCGCGGGCGTGGGCGATGCGCAATGATGGTGCGCGCGACCTGGAGGATCACGTGACAATCTCGCTGCCCATCGAGCCCGATGCCAATGCCCTGCTGACCCGCGATCCGCTGGCCCTGCTGATTGCCATGCTGCTCGATCAGCAGGTTCCGCTGGAGCGCGCCTTCAGCGCGCCTTATGACCTGGCCACGCGGCTGGGTCATGAACCGACGGCCCCGGAACTCGCCGATTACGACCCCGGCGCGCTGGCCGCGGTCTTCACCGAGCGGCCAGCGCTGCACCGGTATCCCAAGGCCATGGCGGCCCGCGTTCAGGAGCTGTGCCGGCTGATCGTCGCCCGCTACGACGGCGACGCCGGCCGGATATGGGGTACCGCCGCGGACGGCGCCGAGTTGCTGAAGCGGATCGCGGAGCTGCCGGGCTTCGGCCCGCAGAAAGCGCAGATCTTCGTGGCACTGCTGGGCAAGCAGCTGGGCGTCCAGCCCCCAGGCTGGCGGGAGGCGGCGGGCCATTTCGGCGACGCGGACGCCTGCTACTCGGTTGCGGACATCTCAGACGATGACACGCTTGCCCGGGTGCGTGCTCACAAGCAGCAGCTCAAGGCGGCAGCCAAGGCGAAGGCCGGCGCGAAGACCCGGTGATCGTATTATCTATCAAAACAATCGGCAATATTGACTATTTCGCCAGGTCATGTCACGGTTGGGATATGACCGCATGCGGCAAAGTGCTCATCGCACGCCTGGATGTCAACCTGCAGCGCGAGCCGGGCAGCCCGTGCGCCGACTGACGCCCATCATGGGATCACAGGCCCACCGCGCTGCCGGGACATCCCCGTCCATCTCCAGCCACGGCCATCCGGGCGCGGCCCGCGGGTGCGGTGCGCGTCATGACCAGCAGGCCGCACCGCCGCTTGAGCCGGTCCCTGCCGCGCCGCTAGAGTCCGTCCCCCCGGTTACGCCGGAAAGCGGCCCTGGTAATCACCGTGCCGTGGACACCGGCCTGTTCCGGCAGGCCCTGGCCACGCATGCGGCCGGTGTGGCGATCGTGACCGTATGCGGGGACGCGGGACCGGCTGGGCTTACGGTCACGTCGTTCAGTTCAGCCAGCCTTGACCCGCCGCTTGTCTCGTTCTACATCGGCCACGGGTCATCGAACTGGCCCGCCGTCCGCGTCGCGCGCTACTTCGCCGTCAATCTGATCGGCGTGGAGCATGAGTCGCTGGCGGCCCGCTTTGCCCGTAAGGGCGCGGACAGATTCGCCGCGCCGACCCGCTGGCACCTGGGCACCGCCGGGCTGCCGCTGCTCACCGACGCCAGCACGCATCTGGTGTGCGAGACGCACTCGCTGGTGACCGTCGGCGATCACGAACTCGTGATCGGCAAGGTGATCGAGGCTGCGGTGCGCCACGGCGCTGCGCCGCTCCTCTATCACCAGGGCCGGTTCGCCCGGGCAGGCTATGCACCGGCCAAGCTGACCACCGGCCAGGCTGACCACGGGCCAAGCTGACTAACTCAGGGCGGAACGCAGCAGCGGGACGGCGCCTTCTGCCCACCGCGCCACGGCCGTCCCGGGCTCAATGAACTCAGGCTCTGTGACGTAGAGCCCGCGGGCCGGCACCGTAGCGCCGAGTTCGGTGAGCAGCGGCCGCAGGTGCGCCTCAACGGCGAGCGCATGGGTACCGGGAAGGGCCGTCTGCCGAACGGGTTGCGGTGGCACCCCCGGCGAGGTGGTTTGCAGCGGAAACGAGGATGGTACTGTCCAGATTGTGAATATCCGGGAAATCCGTCAGCTCATCAGGATGAAGCCGATAGAGCTCGACGCCACGAAACGCCGGCTTGCCCGCTGCCACGACATCGGCGACCTGCGCAGGAGCGCCCGGCTGCTCATCCCGCGCCCGGTGTTCGACTATGTCGACGGCGGCGCCGACGATGAGCTGAGCATGGCAGGCAATATCGGCGCGTTCCGCAGGTGGCGGTTCCTGCCCCATGAACTCGTCGACGTTTCCGAAGTCGACATCACGACACGCGTCCTGGACCGGACGGTCGCGGCGCCCCTCGCCCTGGCTCCGACCGGGTACACCCGAATGATGCACCCGGCCGGGGAAGCCGCCGCCGCGAGGTCCGCCGCACGGCATGGCCTGCCGTACACGCTGTCCACGATGGCCACCACCTCGATCGAGGACCTGGCCGCGGCGGGACGGGCGGCCGGCCATGACGACCTGTGGTTCCAGCTCTACGTGCTGAAGGACAGCGGCCTGACCCGGGAACTGGTCGAGCGGGCCGCGGCCTGCGGTTACCGCACCCTGGTGGTGGCGGTCGACACGACGGTTCCCGGCAACCGCACCCGTGACAAGCACAACGGGCTGACCATCCCGCCCGAGCTCACCGTGGAAAGCATTGCCAGGATCGGCACCCGGCCCGCCTACTGGATGCGGATGCTGCGCAGTCCGGCGATCACGTTCGCCAACTTCTCCGTCAACCACCCCGCGATGACCATCGAGGAAACCATCCGCATGTTCAGCCCCAGCATCACCTGGGAGGACATCGCGGAGCTGCGGGAGCGCTGGCCCGGCAAGCTGATCATCAAGGGCACGCTGGGCGCTGCCGACGCCCGGCGTGCCGTGGAGGCCGGTGCCGATGGCGTCCAGCTCTCCAATCACGGCGGGCGGCAACTGGACCGCGCGGTCGCCCCGGTTGACCTCGTCCCCGAGGTCCGCGAGGCGGTGGGCCCCGGCCCGTGCGTGCTGGTGGACTCCGGCATCCGGCACGGAGCCGATCTCGCGGTCGCCATTGCGCTCGGCGCAGACGCTGGCGTGATCGGCCGCGCGTACCTCTATGGCCTGATGGCCGGCGGTGAGCCGGGTGTGGACCGGGCGCTGGAGCTGGTAATGGACCAGTTCACCCGCACGCTGCAACTCCTCGGCGTGACCTCCGCCGCCGAGCTCCGCAAGCACGGCGGGGAACTGCTCACCCGCGCCTGAGGTTCCCCCGCCTGTATCACCCCGGCGGCACCAACGAACCAGGAGAGGATGCCAACGGGAAGGGTCAGGGCACGATAAGCGTCAGCGATGGGTCAACGGCATGGAGATCATCGGGATCGGAGGTCACAACCCGGCCGTCCCGCGATTTGGCGCACAGTGCCACCGACACATCAACCACGTCGGAGTGGCCGCAGCGCCCACAGGCCAGCCCGACGGCGCGGGCAAAAGCATCGTCCAGCGGCAGAACCTGGGTGCGCTCGTCCGCGAGCAAAGTGGCGATCCGCGCCTGCCTCGGAGCGCCTCGCCACGCCTGGGCGACAACACCGGCCGGGACAGCGACGCCGATGCCGTTCCTGTCGATCTCGTCGAGCAGGGCCTGCATGCGCCGGCTTCGCCGCTCGATCGCCAGCAGCGCCCCGGTGTCGAAGGTGATGCCGCCGGTCACGCGACTGCCGACGGTGCTCACTCCAGGCCCAGGGCACGCCGTGCCCAGGCGTAGTCGGCCTCGTCCGGAGGGCCGTCCTCGGCCCGCATATCGGCAACCAGTTCGGTGATCCCCCGCGTACGCTCCGCCTGAGCGATCGCCGCGGCGACATACGCGGAAACCGAGGATGCCCGACCATCCCGTACCGCTTCGCGGGCCCGTTCGGCCAGTTCATCCGGCAGGCTCACCGCGATCTTCGTCGTCATACCAGAAGAATACCATTTGCTCACCACGCTGCCGCTCAGGTATGACATTGCCCGATGAGTGGTTGCAGCCTGCCGCCGGGCCCCCGCGGCCTGCTCTGTCCATCGGTTACAGCCAGCCGCGTTCCTCGGCGATGCGCAGGGCCTCGGTGCGGTTGCGGGCACCGGTCTTCTGGATGCAGGACGAGAGATAGTTGCGCACCGTTCCCTCGGACAGGAAGAGCTTGGCGGCGATCTCCGAGACGATCGAGCCGTCCGCCGATGCCGCCAGCACGTCCCGCTCGCGCGGCGTCAGCGGGTTGATGCCCTCGGCCAGGGCGGCGGCGGCCAGGTCGGGATCGATGACACGCTCCCCCGCCAGCGCCTTGCGCACCGCAGTCGCGAGCCGGTCCGGCGGCGAGTCCTTGACGATGAACGCGGACACGCCCGATTCCATGGCCCTGCGCAGAAAGCCAGGCCGGCCGAACGTCGTCAGGATCACGATCTTCACGCCCGGCTGGGCCCGGTGCAGCTGGGCCGCTGCCGCGAGGCCGTCCATCCCGGGCATTTCGATGTCCAGCAAGGCGACGTCGATGTCGTGCTCAGCGGCGGCACCCACGACCTCGTCGCCCCGGCCCACCTGGGCAACGACCTCGATGTCGGGCTCGTAGGAGAGCAGCGCCGCCAGCGCCTCGCGGATCAGGGTCTGGTCATCTGCGAGGAGGACGCGGATGGTTGGGTCGCGGTCGGTCACGAAGGCACGTTAGCGTCCCGCGCACCGGGCATGGCCGTAGCTGGCCGCCCGTTTCCCGCGTCGGCGCGCGCGGCTGGTGAGGCTGTTGAGGCTGAAGGAGCCAGCCCGGCCTGTGAGGCTGCTGCGGCCGGCGCTGCCGGCGCCGCCGGTGTGGATTCCGCTTCTCTTGAGGCCGGCATGGCTAGCGAGCCGGGAACGGTCGCGATCACGCGGAAACCCCCGTCGCGGCCCGCGGGCCCTACCCAGAACCGGCCACCGACCGCAGACAGCCGCTCGGACATGCCATGCAGGCCGCTGCCCGAGCTTGCCCCGCCGTCCGGGCGGTCAGCGCCGCCCGCGTTGCCCCGGTCCGGGCTGCCCAGGCTGCCGGCCGGCACCGGGCCGGCGTCCCGCGCGGTGCGGCCGGCGCCGTTCAGACCCCGCCCGTCGTCGCTGATCTCGAGCGAGAACTCCCCCGCGCGCTCGGTCAGGCGGACACGGCAGGTCCGCGCCCCGGAGTGGCGGATCACGTTGGTGACCGCCTCCCGCAGGCACCAGGCGAGCGCCGCCTCGGCCTCCGGATCGAGGGTGCCGGAGCGCAGCGTCAGCGCCGGGTCGTCGTCGAGGCCGATGCCGGCGGCCTCCAGCGACGTGCGTGCCGTGATGATCTCGACCGCGAGTGTCGGCCGACGGTACCCGCTGACGGCCTCCCTGATGTCGTGCAGCGTCTGGCGGCTGACCCGCCCGATGTCAGCGACCTCGCTGAGCACCGCGTCCCGCTCGCGCGACGGCGCCAGCCTGCCGAGCATCTTGACCGCAAGTTCCGACTTCAGCGTGATGAGGGACAGCGACTGGCCGGTCAGGTCGTGCATGTCGCGCGCGAGCCGCAAGCGCTCCTCGTTCGCCGCCAGCTTGGCCACGGTCTCGCGGGCCTGCCTGAGCTCGTGCATGAGCAGCATCTGCATCCGGAAGCCGATCATGGCCCAGCCGGTCAGCATCACAGGCAGCAGGATGACGAGGAGATTGCTGGCAGACACGTGCGCGATCGACGAGAACACTGCGTAGCAGGCGCCGACCCCGGCGACAGCCAGCATCGCCGCACGCCGCCCCGGGATAATGAATCCGGTGGCAACGGACACATAGATCCACAGCGGGGTCCAGTCGGCACCGTAGATGAGGCAGGCGAGCACGGCCAGCGCGATGATGACGCCGAACCCGGCGCGGGCCCGCCGGGGATGCCAGTCCCACACGCCGACCACGGCCACGTAGACCGCGCTGAACACCATCGTCAGCACCACGCCGCCGGTGATCCACAGTGCGGAGTGGCCCCGGCTGAACAGGTTGGCGACCGGCTGGATCAGGTAGACGAGCCAGATCGCCGAGAAGAACCAGCGCACCGGGCCGCCCGTTCCGGGGCCCCACTTTCCCAGTACGCCACTCCGCGTGAGGCTCGGGCGCCGATCCGTCTCAGCACAGCCCGTCATCGCGTCAGTGCCCGCCATCGCCGCCGCCTCCTTCAATGTCCGTCCATGCTGTCATGCCCGGCCGACCGGGGCCGTCATGCCGACCGGGCGGTCATGCCTGTGCGGCCGGGCAGTGATGCCAGCCGGTGCAGTCATGCCTGTGCGGCCGGGGGCGCACCGTGCGGTACGCCCCCGGCCTGTCGGCAAGGCCCCCGTGGCCTGGCCAGCGAGGCCCCCGCGGGTCTCGCCGGCCAGGCCCCGTCGGCTGATCAGACGGTCTCGGCCGTGCTGCGCACCGCCCATACGGCGAGCAGGACGAAGCCGGCGAACCAGGCGATGATCGTTATGTACGCGGTCGCGGGTACCGACTGGCTGCTGATCAGGTCCGTGCCGATCTTGGTGATCTGGTAGGTGGGCAGCACCCGGCCGAGCTTCTCCAGGAAGCCGCTGAGCGCGAACCAGAGCCCGCCGAGGATCGACATCACGAAGTACACAAGCATGGCAATCGGCTGCACGGTGTCCGGCTCGAACCGGTAGCCGATGGCCACCGCGAGCGCCGCGAACGTCAGCGAGCCGATCCAGATGATGGCGCCGATGGCCAGCCACTTCCAGCCGGCCAGGTGAACGTCGCCGTAGAAGCGGCCCAGCAGCAGCACGATGACGATGCCCGGCACCGTGATGACCATCGACGCGAGGATCTTGGCGGTCACGTAGGCATTGGCCGGCAGCGCGGTGAGCCGGAGCTGGCGGATCCAGCCGTCCTTGCGCTCCTGGGCGATGCGCTGCGCGTTGCCGGTAAGCGCGCCGCTGAAGGCGCCGATCGAGGCCATGGCGATCATGTAGTACGCGGCGTAAGCGACGCCGTAGGCGGTCGCGTGCTTCACCGACGGCGCGATGACCAGATAGAGCACGACCGGGAGCCCGACCGCGAAGATGGTGTACCGCCGGTTGCGGCGCAGCCGCCGCATTTCGGCGCGGGCCAGTGCGAGTGTGCCCTGCATCAGATTGTCTCCTTCTGCTCCGCGTAGTCCACGTCTGCCGGCTGCGCACCGCCGTTGTTGTCTTCGGCCGTGATGGCCAGGAACGCCTGCTCCAGGCCGAGGCTGGACACCTCGATCTCGCGCGGCCGGTAGCCCGCGTCGAGCAGCGCGTACAGGGTGCGGTCGGAGTCGGACGACTGGATCTGCACCAGGTCGTGCCGGATCTCCAGGTTCACCAGAGCGGGCAGCCCCAGCAGGAACGGCTCGTTCACCTGGTCCAGCCGGAACGAGATCCGCTTGGCGCCGGCCCGGGCCTTGATCTCGCTCGGCGTGCCGTCGGCCAGCAGCCGGCCCTTGTTGATGACCAGGATGCGGTCGGCGGCCTGGTCGGCCTCCTCGAGGTAATGCGTGGCGAACAGCAGCGTCCGCCCCTCGGCGACCTCGACCTTCATGTTCGCCCAGAACGCCTGCCGCGTCTCGACGTCCATCGCCGTGGTCGGCTCATCGAGCACGATCAGGTCGCACTCGCCCACGATCGCCAGCGCGAACCGGACCCGCTGCGTCTGGCCGCCGGAGAGCTTGTCCACCCGCTGGTCGGCGAAACTGGCCACACCGGCCCGCCGCAGTGTCACCCCGACCGGCAGCGGCCGGGGGTGGAAGCCGGTGACGAGCGTCACTAGTTCCCGGACCGTCACCTCCGGCATCAGCCCGCCGGACTGGAGCATCGCACCGACACGCCCGGCCTTGACCGCGTGGTAGGGGTCGGAGCCGAACATGCGGATCCTGCCGCTGGTCGGCTTGCGCAATGCCAGCAGCATGTCGAGCGAGGTGGACTTGCCCGCCCCGTTCGGGCCGAGGAAGGCAACGGTCTCCCCCGGCCGGAGCTCCAGCGACAGGCCGTCGACGGCCGGGACATGTCCGTAGACCTTCCTGACGTTCTCGAAGGAGACCACTGGCGCCTTCGGTGCCCCCGTGTGTCCCTGACTCATCGGTTTCCCTTCCGCGTGGACCGTCCCGCCGCGGGCGCTGTCTGCTCCGGCTGGCGGGTGACTTCATGACACCATCGGCCGCCCCCGCGGCGGCAGTGCCATGAATCCGCACCCCGTCATGACATGTGTCATGCCACGGAAGGTGACACCCCAAGGTCCACAGGCCACCAGTGATGGCATATTGCCCGGCGAGCGCGCTGCTCCCCGAACAGGCCGTGGTCAGCGGCCGATGGCGTAGCCTTGCATGCCGCGCGGGTTGGCGGCTGCGTAGAGCATGCCGCCGCGGCGGGCGACGGCGCTGACCCGGCCCAGGGACCAGGGCGGGCGCACGGTGACGTCATGCCCGCGCCTGCGGAGCTCCGCGATGACCTGCTCCCCGGCCCGCTCCTCGATATCGATGGCGAGCGGCGCGGCCTGCCGCGGGTAGAACGAGGACGGGAAGTGCCGGGTATGGAACTCGGCCGCGTCGATGGCCTGCTGCAGGTTCATCCCGAAATGCACGTGGTTGAGGAAGAACGCCATCGTCCACTGGTCCTGCTGGTCCCCGCCGGGCGTGCCGAACGCGAGGTACGGCTCGCCGTCGCGTAGCGCGAGGCTTGGCGACAGGGTGGTCCTCGGCCGCTTGCCGGGCACCAGCGTGGCCGGCAGGCCCGCCTCCAGCGCGAACATCTGGGCCCGGGTGCCCAGGCAGAAACCGAGCGCGGGGATGACCGGCGAGGACTGCAGCCACGCCCCGCTCGGGGTGGCGCTGACCACGTTGCCGAACCGGTCCGCGACGTCGACGTGGCAGGTGTCCCCCTGCCGGGCGGTCCCGGCGCCCAGGTCCGCGGCCGGCCCGCTGGTCCGTGCCGTCGGCTCGCCAGTCGCCGGGTCGAGGGGGGGCACCGGTCGCGGGTCCAGGCCCGGATCCCCGCTGCCCCGGCCGGCTGTGGTGCCGCGACCCGGGCCGAACGAAGCCGTGGCGAATGCGGGCAGCCGCGGTTCCGGCCCTCCGGGCCCCTCCGGGGTGCCGGGGATCAGGTCCGGCGAGGCGGTGGAGCCGATCAGGCGGCGCCGTTCGTCGGCGTAGCCGGGTGAGAGCAGCGCCTTGACCGGGACGTCGGTGAACTTCGGGTCGCCGTACCAGGCTTCCCGGTCAGCGAACGCGAGCTTGGCGCATTCGGTCACCGTGTGGATGTAGTCGGCGCTGCCCGGGCCCATCGCGGCCAGGTCGAACCCAGCGAGCAGCGCCAGCTGCTGGAGGAAGACCGGCCCTTGGCCCCAGGGCTGGGTCTTGCAGACGGTCAGCCCGGCGTAGTCGAAGGTCAGCGGGTCCTCCACACCGGCCTGCCAGCCCGCCATGTCGTCGTAGCGGAGCAGCCCGCGGTGCGGCCGCCCGGTCACGTCCATCACCTCGGTGTGCTCGGCGTAGGCGGCGATCGCCTCGGCGACGAATCCCTCGTAGAAGACCCGGCGGGCCGCGTCGATCTGCTCGTCGCGGCCGGTGGCGGCGGCTTCGGCCTCGTCGAGGACCCGCTGGTAGGTGTCGGCCAGGCGCGGGTTGGTGAACCGGGAACCGGGGGCCGGCACGTTCCCGCCCGGCAGGTACACCTCGGCGGAGCTGGGCCAGTGCTCGCGGAACATCCCGGCCACGCTCGCGATAGCGCCGCTGATCCCGGGGACGACCGGATAGCCGCCGCCGGCGTAGCCGATCGCGTAGCTCATGACGTCTCGCAGCCGTGCCACGCCGTGGTCGCGCAGCAACAGCATCCACGCACCGAACGCGCCCGGCACGCACGCCGCGAGCAGGCCGCTGCCCGGCACCAGGTCGATGCCGAGGTCGGCGAACGCGGCGGGGATGGCGGCGGCCGGCGCGGGCCCCTGCCCGTCGATGACGAACGGGCCGCCGCCCCGGGCGTCGAACCCGATGATCGGGACCTCACCACCGGGGCCGGACAGGTGCGGCTCGACGACCTGCAGGACCAGGCCGGCCGCGACCGCGGCATCGAACGCGTTGCCGCCTTTCTCCAGCACGGACATGCCGGCCGCCGAGGCAAGCCAGTGGGTCGAGGCAACCATGCCGAACGTCCCGGCCAGCTCCGGCCTCGTGGTGAACTCGCTGGCTCCCGGCATCAACCCTCCATCGGCTCTTACGTGCTGTCCTCCCAGACCCATCATCCCAGCCCATCATCGGTGCCAGGGATGATCACGCACGAGGAGACCCCATCCCCGGGGTGTACCCGGGAGTCTCGGATGATGGGACGCCGAGGTTAGTGCTGCGAATGTGGCATCCGCCCGGACACCATGACGGCGCAATATGACGCTAAGTAACGAAGGCGGTTAGGTTAGTTACGGACAGTTACAGGATGGCTTCCTAACTGATGGGTTCCTTAGGATGCGCTCAAGGTTTGCACTGAGCGTTCCTGGCCAATTACGAAGGGCATGGTGATGATCACACTTTCCGTTACCGCACGGCGAGGCATCGCGGCCGCATCCCTGACCGCGGCCGCGGCGATGGCCGCCGCCTGCGGGTCCGCGGGGGGCAGCCAGCCGGCACCGCAGAAGACCTCATCATCCGCGGGCGCCGGGGGGCCGGCCGCCAACGGGAGCGGGACACCGAACGCCGGGACTGCCCCGGCCGCCTCGCCATCGTCCGGCCGGATGTCTTCCGGCCAGGCCGGCCCCGGGCTGGCGGCATGCACGACGTCCTCGCTGAAGGTGTCAGTTGACACCAGCCAGGGCGGTGCCGCGGCGGGCAGCACGTACCTGCCGATCAACTTCACCAACTCTTCCGGCCACCCCTGCTCGATGTACGGGTTCCCTGGCGTGTCGTTCGTCACCGGGCCTGGCGGCAGCCAGATCGGCGCGGCCGCGGTGCGCAACCACGGCTTCTCGTCGGTATCGGTGACGCTGGCCGCGCACGGCAGCGCGCACGCCTGGCTGCAGGTCGCCCAGGCCGGGAACTACCCGACGACCACCTGCCATATGGTCACGGCGACCTGGCTGCGGGTATTCCCGCCGGGCAACAGGGTGCCCGCCTATGTCAGCCATACGTTCTCGGCGTGCTCATCGGCCAGGGCGAACCTCCTCACGGTCATGCCGGTGCGGTCAGGGGCGGGTGTCCAGGGCAGGGTGCCCTGACGCCGGGGGCCGGCCCCACGGCCCGTCCGCGGACCAGGGCGGCGGCTTGACCACGGCGGCCGGGCCCGTCCCGGTAACGTCTGGGACATGAATGCCACAGACCTCAGTCAGCGGGTGCGCGCTCTCTGCGACCTCAGCGTCGCGGAGGTGCGCGAGGCGTGCGGCCGGCACGAGTACGACGGCAAGATCCAGGATCTGTCGCCTGACGGGGTGCGGGCGGGCCTGGCCGCGATGGCGGCGTCCCGGGCGGCCGGCCCGCCGCTGGCCGATCCGCATGACGAGGCCCACCTGGCCGCGTTCGAGGCGAGCGCCCAGGTGACCTACGGCGACCTGGAACTGCACCGCAGCAACCCGCTGTTCCACCTCGGCGAGATGGACGTGGCCTGCTACGACCGGGACTACGCGCCGCAGGCCGAGCGGGACGCGGCCCGGGCCGCGCACCTGGCGGCCTGGCCGCAAGCCGCCGACCATGCCATCGCGGCGCTCGACCGGCTGAGCGCCCCGGTGGCCAGCTCCCTGGTCGGAGCGGTCCGGGGGCTCGCGGGCGGGATACCGGCCGGCACCCCGCCCGCCCTGCGCGAGGCGGCGCTCGCGGCGCACGCCCGGCTCACCGGCCACGTAGAGCAAGCGGCAGCCACCGGCGACCCGGACGCCGCCCTTGGCAGCGCGGCGCTCACCTCCCTGCTCAGCAGCGCCGAAGCCATCACTGTCGACCTCGGCAGGCTGGCGGAGCAGGCAGATTCCGAACGGGACCGGCTGCGCGCCCGGCTCGCCGAGGACTGCGCGCGCATCGACCCGGGACGGCCGCCGCTGGACGTGGCGCGTGAGCTCGTCCGCAGCCACCCGGACGGCGAAGGCGTGATCGACGCCGCACGGACCTGGACCCAGCGGGCCATCGACTTCACCCGCGAGCGCGAACTGGTGCCCTACAACGACGGCGAGTGCCTCGTCGGCCTGGCGCCCGAATCACGGCGCTGGGCGATGGCGATGATGTCCTGGAACGCGCCGGGTGAGCCGGACGGCCCGTCCTGGTTCCACATCACCCCCCCGGACGAGTCCTGGCCGGAACGCGAGACCGAGGAGTGGCTGGAGGTGTTCAGCGACACCACCCTGCCCGGCATTGCCGTGCACGAGGTCGCGCCGGGGCATTTCTCGCATGGCCGCGCGCTCCGGCGGGCCGTCGGCGAGGTCCGGCGCACGCTGCACTCGAGCGCGTTCATCGAGGGCTGGGCGCACTATGCCGAGGAACTCTGCGTCGAAGAGGGCTTCAGCGCGGGTGACCCCCGTTTCGCGATCGGTGTCTGGCTGGAGGCGCTGGTCCGGGTCAGCCGCCTGGCCTGCGCCATCGGCGTGCACACGGCCAACATGACGGTGGAGGAGGCGGCGCGCAGGTTCGAGGCGGACACCCACCTGGCCGGCCCGGCGGCGCTGTCGGAGGCGCGCCGGGCCACCTTCGACCCCACCTACGGCCGGTATACCTGGGGCAAGCTCGAGATCCTCAGGCTCCGCGAGCGCGCGAGGAAGGAATGGGGTGCGGGCTTCTCGCTGCGCCGGTTCCACACCGCCCTGATGAGCCTGGGCTCGCCGCCGCTCGGCCTGCTGGGCACCGCGATCGAGCGCGGCTGACCCGGGCACGAGCGAGCCGAAGGGGCGCGGCGTCGTCTGGACTGAGGAGCGAGGAACGAGCGACGAGGGAAGGCAACGCCTCAAAGCGCCCCGGAGGCGAGCAGGGAACAGGGTCAGCGCTCGCTTACGCGGGACCAGCGGTAGCCGTGCTCGGGACGGCCGCCGCTGCCATAGCGGAGCCTGATCTCGACGCGGCCGATCTCGTGGAGGTGGCTGAGGTAGCGCTGTGCCGTGGCCCGGCTCATCCCGGTCATCTCTGCCACCTCCGCGGCGGACATCTCCTGGCCGCCGGAGGCGAGCAGCCGCTCGACTGCCTCCAGCGTGTGAGTGGACCGGCCCTTCGCGCCGGCCAGCTGGTCCGGTGCCCGCAGCGCGCCGAAGACCCGGTCGACGTTGCGCTGATCGGGCTCGCGGAGCGCGTCCAGACGGGACCGCATCTGTGCGTAGGACAGCAGCTTGTCCCGCAGCACCGGGAAGCTGAAGGGTTTGAGCAGGTAGTGCAGGGCGCCGCCCTGCATGGCGGCGCGCACGCTGTCTGCGTCCTTGGCGGCGGTGATGACGATCACGTCCACCGGAGGGTGCCCCTCCTGGCGCAGCCGCGCCACCAGGTCCAGGCCGTGCTCGTCCGGCAGGTAAAGGTCGAGCAGCAGCAGGTCCGGGCGCAGCCGGTCCACCGCCTCGACCGCCTCGGCCGCCGTGTGTGCCTGAGCGATCGCCTCGAAGCCGTCCACCTTGCCGACATAAGCGGCGTGGATGGCAGCCACCCGGTAATCGTCATCGACGACAAGGACGCGGATCATGGTGACGTGGGCGCCTCCTCACGCGCGACGCTGGCCGCCCTGGCTGGCACACCGACGCAGCTGGGCAGCACCGCGGTGAAGACCGCCCCGGCGTCGTGGCCGACGCTGATCATCCCGCCACGCCGCTCGACGACCTGGCGGACCAGCGCCAGCCCGATCCCCCGGCGCGCGCCGGCCACGGACGATTTCGTCGTGACGCCATAGGCGAAGATCGCCTCCCGCATGTCGTGCGGGACGCCGGGTCCCGAGTCGCGCACGCGGACCAGCAGGTCATGCTCGACGGCCACGATCGTCAGCTCCACCCAGCGCGCCCTCGGGGCCTGGGCCGCGGCATCGATCGCATTGTCGACAAGGTTCCCGACCACTGTCAGCACCTCGCTGACGTCGTTGATCGCCGCGCCGACATGGCTGTCGTCCATGACGCGCAGCGTCACGTCACGCTCGTCCGCAAGCGAGACCTTCGCCAGGATCAGCGCCACCAGCTTGGCGTCCCCGATGCTGGCCTGAAGCTGGTCGGCCAGTTCCGCGCGGGCGGCGGAGACGTCGGTGACGAACTGGATCGCCTCCGAGTAGTGGCCCAGCTCGACGAGCCCGACCAGCGTGTGCAGCCGGTTGGCGAACTCGTGCGACTGGGCACGCAGCGTCTCGGTCAGGCCGATCGCGTCGTCCAGCTGCCGCTTGAGGCTCTCCGATTCGGTCCGGTCCTGGAACGTGACCACCCAGCCAAGGTGGTGCCGGCCCTCATGGCGGATCGGCATCCGGTTTGCCACCAGCACCCGGTCGTCCTGCAGCACGAGCAGGTCACTGCCGTCGATCTCGCCGGTGACGACGTCCGCGAGGCGGCCGGGCGGCAGCACCTGCCGCAGCGGGCGGCCGACGAAATCGGGCGGCAGTTCCAGTAGCCGCTGGGCGAAGTCGTTGGCGAGAACGATCCGCTCGTTCTTGTCGTATCCGAGCACGCCCTCCCGGATGCCGTGCAGCATGGCCTCCCGCTCCTGGAGCAGCGCGGCGATCTCGCGGAGTTCCAGGCCGAACGTCTGCCGCTTGAGCCTGTGCGACAGCCCGAGCGCCGCCAGCACGCCGACCGCCAGCACGGCGAGGAAGTACGCGACCAGTTCCGGCAGCGTCTTAGCCGCCTGGCCGGCCACCGTCGCGGTGAGAAAGCCGACCGATATCTGGCCGATCAGCTTGCCGTGGCTGGAGATCGGCGTCTTGCCGACCGCCTCCACACCGAGCGTGCCATGCTCGATTCCCATCCACGGCTGGCCGGTATGGAACGGCTCGGAAGAGCGCGGCTCGAGATCGGGATACCCGACCGGCGTGCCGATCAGCCGGGGATTCGGGTGGGAGAGCCTGATTCCCTGGGCGCTGGCCACCACGACGAACGTCGCCTCCGTGCTGTGCATGGCCGCCATCGCCATGCTCTGGACCGCGCCGTGCGGGCCGACCCCGCCCGGGTCGCCCGCACTGACCGCCTGCTGAAGGCCAGGCTGGGAGGCGAGGCTCTGCGCGACCGCCAGGGCCCGATGCTCGTACTGCTGATCGAGCTGCCGGTTCAGGTTCCACTGCACGACGGCGAACCCGGCGGCCATGGTGACCACCAGGATCGCGACCTGCATGATGACAACCTGGGTGGACAGGCGCTGTCGCAGCAGGCGCCGTACTCGAGCTTTCATGGCTTCCTTGCCACTGTCCCTGCCGCCGTTGCGGCATGTATCGAGTGTTTCGGCAGTGTAACAACGGCCCGGGACTTTGCGAAGTTCGTAAGGAGATACGCACAACGCGCAAAGCAGCAATTTGAGCAGTGCATGGCCAGGTCCGGCGGTCATGCCGGGCCGACCGGAGCACCGGCGTAAAGGCGTCACCGGAAAGAACGGCTTCGGGATGGCCCGGGCGCGGAGCGGCGTGGGGACCGGCCCGGCCGGGCCGGTCCCCACGGAAGTTACTTCGTGAACCCTTCGAGCTTGTTCGCCGCGATGGCGTACTTGTTGGTGTAGGTGGCGGCGATGTTCACCGGCTTGGTGACGTTGCCGGCCAGCTTGTCGATCGCGTAAGCGGTGGCGGGCCCGCTGGCGGGCATCATCCCGTCGGGCAGGAACTGGCCCTTGTCCTGCGCCAGGGCGGCGATGTAGTCCGCCTTCGTGGTGAGCCCGTTGGACACGAACCCGGCGGGCATCTTGTTCGCGATGTCGGCGGCGCTGTGCGTGCTGATCCAGTGCATCGTCGCGACCAGCGCGTCAACCACCTTCTGCACAGTGGCCTGGTGGGAGGCGACCCAGTCGGCGCGGGCCAGCACGCCGGCGGCCGGATAGACACCGCCCAGCCACTGCTGCGAGCCGCTGGTCGTGCCGAGATTGATCACCGAGGTACCGATCCCCTGCTTCTCGATCGCGTTGACCGTGGGCTGGCTGGTCATGCCGCAGGCGATCCTGTTGTTCTGCAGAGAGGCGACGAACGTGGGGCCGGCGCCGACGCCGACGCGGGTGAAATCCTTACTTGTCAGGTGATACCGCGCGGCGAGGTAGAGGGTCAGGTTATCGGTGCCCGAGCCGATGTCGGTCACGCCGACGCTCTTGCCCTTCCAGTCCGCTGGCGTCTTGACGCCCGAGTTCTTGCCGCACATGACGCGCTCCCCGGGCGCTCCGTTGAGCTGGACCACGTCGACGACGTTCTCGCCCTTCTGCTGGAAGTCGATGGTGTGCACGTACCAGGCGCCGGCCATGTCGACCTGCCCGGACACCATCGCGGTCTCGGCGCCGACGCCACCGTTCTGCTCGGTGGACAACTGCATGTTGACGCCGTACTTCTTGAAATAGCCCAGGTCATACGCGAGCTGGTAGTCCAAGTAGATCTGCTTGTCGATGCCGCCCACCATCATCGTGACGGTCGGCATCGACGACGAGCCCGAACCAGAACCGGAGCCGCCTGCTGCCCCGCCGCCCGAGCTGCCGCAGGCGGCCAGGGTCCCGGCGAGTGCCGCGGCGCTCGCGGCGCCGGCGACCTGCTTGAGGGAAGGTCTGAACATGGGGTTACTCCCTTGTATCCATGGGGCTGAGGTGAATTGATGGGGGTGCTGAGCCGTTGGGCCGGTGGCCCGGCACAGGTCTGGTCAGGTAGTGGCGATCTCGGATTGTGAGGGCGGCCGCCAGGACAGGAGCCGCCGCTCCAGCAGGCTGATCAATCCTTCGGCGGCGAGGGTCAGGACCGCGATGATCGCCATCCCGCCGAACACGCCGTCCGGGTTGAAGTTGTTCTGTGCGTTGGTGATCAGCAGCCCGAGGCCCTTCTGGGCGCCGAGCAACTCCCCGACGATCGCGCCGATGATCGACATGCCGAAGGCCACATGCAGGCTGGCGGTGATCCAGGTCAGCGCCGACGGCAGCACCACGTGCCGGGTGATCGCCAGCCGGGAGGCGCCCAGCACCCGGACGTTCGCCAGCAGGTTGCGGTCGACCTCGCGAACGCCCTGGAAGGCGTTGAAGAACACCACGAAGAACACCAGCACGGCGGACAGGACGACCTTGGGGGTCATGCCCAGGCCGAGCGCGATGGTGAACAGCGAGCCCAGCACGATCCGCGGGATCGCATTCGTGATCTTGATGTAGGGACCGAGGACATCGGAGAGGAAGCGGACCTGCCCGAGCATGACGCCGGCCACGACGCCGAACATGACGCCGAACACGAAGCCCAGCACCGCTTCCTGCATCGTGACCCAGATCTGCAGCCAGATCGAGCCGTATGGGGTGCCGTGCTGGAACCAGTCAGACAGCTGCTTGACGATCCCGCTGGGCTGGCCCCAGAAGAACGCGGGGACGATCTTCATGCCCGTGAACAGCTGCCAGCCCCCGATCACGATCACGGCCGTCGCGGCC
>DASQVO010000340.1:0-13724 GCA_035640715.1 Streptosporangiaceae bacterium | reverse complement strand
TCCAACTGGTAGCGGCCGCGGTGCGCGCCTTCGTGCACCAGGGCTGACGCCACAGGCGCTGGCGCGGTGGACCGCGGCCTGGCAGGCGCCGGTATATGACGCCTGCCCAGCCGGCGATTCGGCGTCGCTGCGGGCTGATAGCTTGCTGACGCAGCGAGGAGGGACAGGCCGATATGGTGCCGGCGGCCGTCAGGGGGAAGGAGTGCACCGTGGAGCAGCTCAGCTTCGGCGGGATGCCGCAGAAGCTGTACTCGTGCACGCCCACCCGGCTGGCGGCCTGGCTGGACTGCCCGCGGCGCTACCGCATGACCTACCTTGACCGTCCCCCGCCGCCGAAGGGACCGCCGTGGGCGCATAACAGCGTGGGTGCCAGCGTGCACAACGCGCTGGCCGGCTGGTGGCGGCTGCCGCTCGCCGGGCGCACCGTGCTGGCGGCCGGGGACCTGCTGGAGCGGGGATGGATCACCGAGGGCTTTGCGGACGAGCAGCAGTCCGCACGCCAGCGGTCGCGTGCCCGCAAGATGGTCGAGTCTTATGTCGCGGGGCTGGACCCGGCCGACGAGCCGCTCGGCGTGGAGCGGACGGTCGCAGCCCGCACCGACCGCATCGCGGTATCCGGACGCATCGACCGGCTGGACGAGCGCCCGGCCGGCGAGGCCGGCACCGAGCTCGTTGTCGTCGACTACAAGACCGGGCGGCACCTGCTCACGACGGATGACGCGCGGAGCTCGCTCGCACTCGCCATCTACGCGGTCGCGGCAGCCCGGTCACTCCGGCGGAACTGCCGCCGCGTCGAGCTGCATCACCTGCCGAGCGGGAAGGTGATCGCCTGGGAGCACACGGATGCCACGCTCGCCCGGCAGGTGCGCAGGGCCGAAGAGATCGCCGCCGAATGCGCTGAAGCGGACGAGCAGGTCCGTAACGGGCTGCCGCCCGAGCGCTACCACGACGTGTTCCCGCCGCGTCCCGGTCCGGCGTGCGGCTGGTGCGATTACGTACGGCATTGCGCGGAGGGAGCAGCCGCCGCGCGTCCGCGCCGGCCATGGGACGGGATCGCGGATGAGGATGTCCCGTGACGGCCGCCTGCCGGGGAGCTGGCCCCCGCCCGGACCGACGCGGCATGGCAGGACTCATGCCGCGGACGTCATACGCGGCATGAGTCCTGCCATGATCACCGCCGGGCGGGAGCGTCCCCGGTGCTGGGTCCGCCGCTCTCAGCGCCCCGCCGGGTAACTTGTTCAGCTCCTCAACGACGATTCAGATCCTCAATGACCCAGTCGACCATGACAGCCAGGAGACAGCTGGTCGCGGCGAGTAGTAGCGCTACGCGTGCGTGTCGTCCCATGTCGCTCCTTCCGAAGTTAGGTATGACGGGGGAACGCCCTTCCCTGCATGCGTAGGCCTCAAACCGGCCACTACGCATACTCATGCCTCAAACCGGCCGCGATGCCTTGCGCGCCGTCAGGCCGGCGAGGCGCGGCGGGTCATGGCTGGCCGATGTCCTGCGTTACGCGCTGCCGGGCCCGCGCCTCACGGACGGCGGCGCGGCCGCGCCCGTCGGCCGCAGCCTCGGCCGCGTGCCAGAAGGCGTTGAGCGCGCTGGCGGTTGTTTCCGGTGCCTCGACAGCGGGGGAGTGGGCCGCGCCCGGAATGCACACCCGCTCGGCGGACAGCTGCACAGCCATCTCTTCCTGGGCTGCGGGCTCCCACCGGTAGTCGTACTCGCCGTAGAGCACGAGGACGGGCGCCTGAACATGGCGCGCCAGCTCGGCGGTGCGGTCGGGCGCGTTGAGCAGGTAGTGGCCCATGGCCCGCACGCCGATGGGAGAGTTGCGCAGCATGCGCTCGCGCAGGAAGCTGACGATCTGGTGATCCACGCCCGCCGCGACGGCCTGCGATCCCATTTGCGTGTCCCAGACGCGCTCTATCGTGCGCCGCAGCGTGTCCGGGCCGCTGCCGTCAAGGGGGGCGAGCAGGCCGGCCAGCTCGGCGGCGGCCCGGCCGGTCAGGCGCGCTGGTCCCGAGCTCATGAGGGTGAGTGATCCGATGCCGGAGGCGCCCGCGAGCACGGTCTCCCGGACGACGAGGCCGCCGAATGAGTGGCCGAGCACGTGCACGGGGCTGCGGTTTCCGTTGCTGGCGGCCCCGCGGGCAACGGCGGCCCAGCCGGCGCTGCCGGGGCCGGCGCCGTCAGCGCCCGGCGGCGTGGTGCCTGCCACGCGGGCGGCCACCGCGTCGATGATCGCGGCGACGTCGGCACCCAGCTCGGCGATCGCGTAGGAACCCCAGTCGTCAGGGCCGGGGGTCTCGTACTGCCCGCGCAGGTCAATCGCGATTACCCGGCGCCCGGCCGCGGCCAGCTGGTGCAGGATGGCCAGGAAGTCTTCCTTGCTCCCGGTGTAGCCGGGAACGAGGACGGCAGGCTGCCGTTCGCATACTCCTGTGCCCGGCATTGCCTCAAGGACCGTGAAAGCCCCGCGGCTGGTCTCGATGACGGTCCGCCGGACACCGTCAGGCAGGCGGAGGGACGTGGGTGTGCTCACGTGGGAACCTTCCGAGCACTGCTGAATGCCCATGCTGAATAGACGTAGGGGGGAACGTCGCTGGTGCCATTCAATCACGTGCTGGAGCCGTCACCTGCCCCTCTCATGCGATTACCGCCGGCCGGCCCGTGCCCGTGGGCGGTGCGATGGGGCCAGCTCAGGAGGCCTGCTGGCCGCCGCCGCGGGTCCGCCGCCGCACCCGGGTGCTGCGTTCAGTTGCCACCTGGCCGTTGCTCTCGGGGCTGCCCGGCCCGCCATGGGTGGCCGGCGCGGCCGCGTCCCCGCGCGGATCCCGCCGGGCCTCGGCCGTGCCCGCGTCTGCCGGGGTGGTTCCGTTCGCCGGGATGATCTCATTCGCCGGGGTGGTCCTGTCCGCCGGGGATGTGCCCTGCAGCCGCGCGGTCTCGCGTCCGCCGCGGGTCCGCCGGCGTATCCGGGTGCGTTCCCGGGGCCTCGCGTTCTCGGGACCGTCGTTCCCGTCGGTTGCGCGCTCGTGCCGTGCCGTGCCGTGCGCGTGTCGCCGCTTGTCCCGTGCCCGGTCACGCGGGCGCTGCAGGCGATGCTGCCCCGTCTCCCCGATGTCCTCGATGTCCTCGGCTTCGAGGCCGGCCCGGCCACGCATGGCGTGCGGCAGCGTGCCCTTGGCGTCCAGCGGGATACCTAGCTCGCTGAAGAGGTGCTCCGATGTGGAGTACGTCTCGGCGGGCTCGGGCTGGCCAAGGCTGAGCGCCTCGTTGATGAGCTTCCAGCGGTGCATATCGTGCCAGTCGACGAAGGTCACCGCGACGCCGTCCCGCCCGGCCCGGCCGGTGCGCCCGATGCGGTGCAGGTAGGCCTTCTCATCGTCGGGGCATTCATAGTTGACCACGTGGGTGACGTCCTCGACGTCGAGCCCGCGGGCCGCCACGTCGGTGGCCACGAGCACGTCGACCTTGCCGCTGCGGAACGCGCGCAGTGCACGTTCCCGCTGGCCCTGGCCGAGATCGCCGTGCACGGTCGCGACCGCGAATCCCCGCGTGGCGAGCGCGCCGGCGACCTGGTCGGCCACCCGCTTGGTCTGGCAGAACACCATCGTCAGGCCCCGGCCTTCGGCCTGCAGCACGCGCGCGAGGACCTCGATTTTGTCAAGGTGATGGGAGCGGAAGACGTGCTGCCGTGTGGTCGGGACCGGGGCGGGCGCGTCGATCGTCTCGGCACGAACGTGAGTCGGCCGCCGCAGGTGCCTGCGCGCGAGCGTGACGACCTCGCCGGGCATGGTCGCCGAGAACAGCATGGTCTGCCGGTCGCTGGGTGTGAGCTGGAGGATGCGCTCGACGTCCGGCAGGAAGCCGAGGTCGAGCATCTTGTCCGCCTCGTCGAGGACGAGGGTGCCCACATGGCCGAGATCAAGGTGACGCTGCCCCGCAAGATCAAGCAGCCGCCCGGGTGTGCTGACCACGACGTCGACGCCTGCGCGCAGGGCTTCGATCTGTGGCTCGTAGGCGCGGCCGCCGTAGAGGGTCAGCACACGGGCGCCGATGCCGGAGCCTGCCATGCGGAGGTCGTCGGCAACCTGGATGGCCAGTTCCCTCGTCGGTACGACCACGAGGGCGCGTGGCGCTCCTGGCGTGGCCGGCGGCCCGGCCTCCAGCCGCTGCAGCAGGGGGATGCCGAAGCCGAGGGTCTTGCCGGTACCCGTCCGTGCCTGGCCGATGATGTCGTGGCCGCCCAGCGCTATCGGCAGCGTGAGCGCCTGGATGGGGAAAGTGGTGTGAATGCCCGCGGTCGCAAGGGCCGCGCAGATCTTGTCCGAGACGCCCAGCTCGCGGAATGGCACTGCGTGCGCTGAGTCCGTGCGCGCCGGGCCTTCAGGCGATGGCTCCGGGGCCGGGCCGTCAAGCCCGCTACGGTCGCCGGGAGCGTTACCGGTGGCGCGCGGCTCCTCTGGCGCGCTCTGCCCGGTCAATGTTTCGCTTATCAGGGGTTCCAGCCTCCATCGATACCCTCCCGGCCAGCCGCCTTCCGCGCTCCGGGCAAGAGTCGTCGTGTTGTCACCGCGCGGCATTGCCTGCACGCGGTGCGGGCTCCGTGCGTTTGGGGGGCGCACCATCCGGTGCCGCTACGGCCGCGCTTCAGCGCACGGCGCGGTGCGGTGACAACCGGGACGCCCGCCGATGCCGGCATCAAGAACATGCGCCACGATTGGCGCACGGCCGCCGCATCCGAACCACGGATCGCGCTCATTATAGCAGCAGGCTTTCCGTCCAGCTCCGGGGCTGTTATGGGCTCAGATGTTCCCGAAGCCGTCAGATGTTCCCAAAGCCGATGGGGCGGCCCTCCCCGCCGATGAACTCCAGATAAGCGATCTTGTCCGCTGGGACAAGCACCTTCCCGCCCTTCTCCACGGCCAGCGTGAAGAGGCCGCCGCTGGCGAGGGCGTCCGATAGATCACGCTCGACCTGCTCAGCCGGGGTGGTGGTCTCCACGGTTAGCTCGCGTGGAGCGGACTGGACCCCGATCCTGACTTCCACCGCACTCCTTCCCAGCGGGCCAGCCGTAGCGTCTCCCGCTGTCTCTCACACGCATCCTCGCATGCTTCCGGCGGACAATCACGGAACTTCGCCGCTTGCTGTGGCCCGTCGCGATGACGCTGCCGGCTACGGTTCTTCCCCCCGTGGCCGGGACTAGTCGGCGATCAGCTGCTGAGCGGCCAGCCGCTGATCCCGCGCCACGCGAGCCGGGCCATGAGCTGCTCGGCGGCGTCCTGCGGGATGCGGCGGTCGGTGCTCAGCCAGTACCGCGCGCTGACCTGCGCCGTGCCCACGAGGCCCACGCTGAGCAGGTGCGCCGCGTCATCCGGGATACTGGTGTCCGCCTTGATGACCTGGCTGATCATCTCCGCGCATTGCTGCATTGCCCGGTCGAGCCGGGCCCGCACGGCGGGCTCGTTGCTCAGGTCCGACTCGAAGACGAGCCGGTAGGCTTCGCCCGGCCCAGCGACGAAATCGAAGTACGCGCCGAAGGTGGCGGCCACCCGCTGCTTGTTGTCGTTCGTGGAGCTCAGCGCGCCGCGCACCGTCTCAATGAGCGCGTCCACGCTCTCGTCGAGCAGGGCGAGGTACAGCTCAAGCTTGCTCGGGAAATGCTGGTAGAGCACCGGCTTGCTGATGCCGGCCCGCTCCGCGATCTCGTCCATCGCGGCGGCGTGGTATCCCTGGGAGACGAAAACCTCCTGAGCCGCCCCGAGCAGTTGGCGGCGGCGGGCCTTCCGTGGCAGCCGCGCGCCACGCGGCCGTATGTCGGGAGTAGCGGTCACCAGAGTCTCCGGGGTGCGGCGAGCGGCGGAGTCTCCGCCGCGCTTGCGGCCATAGTACGACTACGCAGCGCATGAGTCAGTTTTGCGGCCGCGCGCCGGGCGGTCTCGCGCCCCGCAGAAGTGGCAGGCGACGGCTCACCGGTAGTCGTCGTCGTCGGTCTCGACCTCGCGGTCCTGCTCTGCCGCGTCGGCTTCGTTGGCGTCAAACGGCAATTCCGGGCGCCGCGGCAGGGGCTCTTCCTCATCGGTCTCGAACACGTCGCGCTCCTGCTCGAAGGCGTCGTCCGGGGGCTTTTCTATGTCCATGTCGCTCAATCGCGGCACTCCTCGATCTGCTTGCTGCCGTGGCCAGCCGACGGCGCGGCCAGCCTGGCCAGTGTGTCATGAGACCTTGCCGGCCAGTTCCCTGAGCGCCGGCTCAAGCGCCTCGCCGTAGGTCGGGAACGCGTGCACGGTGTCGGTCAGGACGCCAAGCGGGACGCCGGCCCGGATGGCCAGGGTTATCTCGCCCATCCAGTCCGGCGCGTACGGACCTACCGCCGCCGCGCCGATGAGCAGGCCCGACTCCGCGTGAGCGTACAACTCGACGCGCCCGGCATCGTCGCCGGCCACCGCGGCCCTTGCCGTGCCCTGCAGGTCGAAGCCCGCCGTCGTGAGGGGGATCCCGGCCTCCGCGGCGCCCTGCGGTGAGACGCCCACGGCGAACACGGCCGGCATGGTGAATACGGCGCGCGGGATGGCCCGGTAGTCGGCTTCCCGCCGGCGGCCGAGGATGTTCGCGGCGACGATGCTTGCCTGGTAGCTCGCCGTGTGCGTGTGCGTGCCGAGCCCGGTCACGTCCCCGGCAGCCCAGAGACCGCCGGCCGCGTCCTCCGCCGCGGCGCCGCCTGCCGCGGCGTCATCAGTCGCGGCCTGCCCGGTACGCGCCACCACGACGCAGCACGTCGCATCGACCGGCAGCGCCATGCCGGGCTTAAGGTCGATGCCGAGCTTGTCAAGGCCGAGCCCGCTCAGCCGGGGCCGCCTGCCGGTGGCGAGCAGCACCCGGTCCGCCTCGATTCGCGTACCGTCCTCTAGCGTGAGCGCGAGCCCCTCGTCTGTCCGCTCGGCTTTCGCCGCAGCGGAGCCAAGGCGTATCTCGGCGCCGGTCCGGCGCAGCGCGTCGGCGAGAATCTCCCCGGTGAAGGCGGCTTCTCCGGGCAGCAGGACGTTCTCGGCCTCCACCAGCGTGACCTGCGAGCCGAACGCGGCGTAGATCTGCGCCAGCTCGCAGCCCGCGGACCCGCCGCCGAGCACGACCAGCCGGCGGGGCAGGTCGGGGCAGCTCAGTGCCTCGGCACTGGTCCACGTCGGGATGTCGGGGAGCCCTTCGATCGGCGGTGCGACCGGCTCACTCCCGGTCGAGATGACCAGGTCGGCGTAGTCAAGTGAGGTCACCTGGGCGCCAGGGGCCCCGCCAGGCCCGCCGGGACCCCCGGCGCCCTTGTCAGAGGACGTCGCCTCGACCGTTCCCGGCCGGGCGATATGGCCGGTACCGCGGATGAGGGTTACGCCGGCCTCGACCAGACGCGCGGCTGCGGCCGCGTCGTCAAAGTTGCTCGAAACGTCGTCTCTGCGTGCGACCGCGTGCTCCCAGGCCTCTCCTCGCCCGGCCGCCTGCAGCAGCGACTTGGACGGCAGGCACGCGAGGTAGGGCGACTCGCCGCCCACCAGGCCCGCTTCCACGATCGCAACTGACCGGCCTCCCCTGGCGACCTCGCTGGCAACGTGCACGCCCGCGGTCCCGCCGCCGAGCACGACGACATCGAACTCGGGCATATGCTCACCTTCCCATCCCCCTCGCCCGGGGCGGCGCCCAGGTTGTACAGGTCTGTCCCATCATCTCAGGCAGCACCCCTCGTTCGCCCGGAAGCCCGGGGATCGGCCGCCGCGGCGAGCGGCGCACGTGCTGTCGCCCCTTAGTGCTACTGCCCGCCGCGCGCGGGTGCTACCCGTCTGACCAGGTCTTTCACTGGACGTAGTCTTTTCACTACGTGTATCGGAGTGGACGTATCAGCTTCATCTCTTCTCTCTGAGAGGAAGAAGTGGCCATGCGCAGTATGTGGGCCGGCGTGATCTCGTTCGGTCTAATCAGCATCCCTATCAAGCTCTACGCGGCGACAGAGCAGCGTGACGTGGCGTTCCGCCAGGTCCATCGCAGCGACGGCGGCAAGATCACGTTCCGCCGGGTGTGTACCGCCTGCGGTGAGGAAGTCCCGTACTCCGACGTCGCCAAGGGCTACGAGCTCCCCAGCGGCGACGTGGTGGTGCTGACCGACGAGGACCTGGCCAGCCTGCCGGTGGAAAGCGGGCACCGCATCGAGGTCCTGCACTTCACGCCCGGCAGCGAGATCGACCCGATCTTCGCGGCGAAGAGCTACTACCTGGAGCCCGAGGCGTCGGGTACCAGAGCCTACGTGCTCTTCCGTGAGGCGCTGGAGCGTACCGGCAAGGTGGCGGTGGTCAAGGTCACGCTGCGGCAGCGGGAGTCCCTGGCCAGCATGCGGGTCAGGGACGGCGTCATCGTCCTGCAGACCTTGCTGTGGCCCGACGAGGTCCGGAAGCCGGAGTTCGGCTTCCTCGAGGAGGACGTCGAGGTCCGCTCGCAGGAGCTGAAGATGGCGACGTCGCTGATCGACACGATGACCGACGACTTCAGCCCGGCCGCGTATCGCGACAGGTACCGCGAGGAGCTAGAGAATCTCGTCCGTGAGAAGGTGGCCGGCCGCGACGTGGTGACGCCGCCGTCGCCACAGGAAGAACTGGCCGGTGGCGGGCCGGGGCACCCGCCGGACCTGGCGGAGACGCTGCGGGCAAGTGTCGCGGCGGCGAAGTCGAGGCGAGGCAGGCAAGCCGACCGCCGCCACGCGACTGCGTGAAACCCTATTACACATACTGGGTGCGCACTGGGTGAACGTAGCGTTTACTTACCTATAACGGATACCCAACTTATAACGGAATGAACGGGCTGTTCACCTGATCGTATCCGTGGCTGCCGTGACCGTGGTCACCCCGCTGCAGGCAGCCCTGGGCCGCCGTGCGGGCAGCGAGAGGGCGGTTTCGCCGTCTGCTCGCGCCGCTGGAGCGCGCTGGAGCGGCGAGTGCGAGCATGGGTGGAATCGGCCAGGGAGCTAGCTGGGAGGCGATACATGCAAAAACCCATTCCAGTGTGGCCCGGCGAGTTCATCAGCCTGGGTGAAGACGGCGATGTATTCGTGCGGAGCGCGCCAGCGGCGCGCGGCGGAGCCGGCGACGCCGAGCTAGCGCTCTGCGTGCACGGTTTCGGGGGTTCGTCGACCAACTGGACTGACCTGATGGAGCTGCTCAGCGGGGCGGTGGCCGCGGACGGCACGCTGGCCGAGCTGGCGCTGGACCCGGTCTTCGACTGCGACGCGATCGACCTGCCGGGCTTCGGCTTCTCACCGCCTGCCAAAGAGCGCAGCTCCTCGGTGAGCGGCCAGGCGGCCACGGTCGCCGCCTTCATCGAGCGGCGCGGCCGCGGCCCGGTCCACCTCATCGGGAACTCCCTCGGCGGCGCCGTCTGCACCCGCGTCGCCGCCACCCGCCCCGAACTCGTCCGGACGCTCACCCTAATCGCGCCCGCCATGCCCGACCTGTGGCCGCGCCCAGCCAGTGCCCGCATCCCCGCCCTGTGCGTCCCCGGTTTCGGCGGCTGGCTGCTGCGCCGCGCCCAGACCCTGTCGGCGAAGACCCGGGTCGAGCTCGCGATCGCGACGGTTTACTTTGACCGCACGTGTGTGCACCCGGACCGCCTGGCCGAGGAGATCGCCGAGGTCGAGCGCAGGGACAAGCTCGCTTACGGTGATGCGGTGCTGCTTCGCTGCGCACGATCCATCGTGGCCGAGTACCTGCGCCGCGGATCCGGCTCGCTGTGGCGCGACGCCGCCAGCGTCACTGCTCCCTCGCTGGTCATCTACGGCAGCCATGACCGGCTCGTGGATCCCAGGATGGCCGGCCGGGCGGCGCGCGTGTTCCGCGGCGGCCGGGTCGTGGTGCTGCCCCGCACCGGCCACGTCGCCCAGATGGAGCGCCCGGCGGCCGTGGCGGCTGAGTTCAGGCGGATGATCACCTCGCCGGCCTGCGCCTCTGACGGTCACTGGGACGGCGTGGCAGATCATCAATATGCCGAACGAGGCGATCGTGGCACCGTGACCTCAAGCGGCCGCCCCTGACGCGGGCGGGTGCGGCGCTGGCGCGCCGCCGCGAGCCGGCCGCGGCGGCCGGGGACGGGAATGAGCCGCTGCCACACCAGGTTGTGCGTAAGGCGGGCGCGCCAGCGGCCGCCCGGAGCCGTTACAAGAGCCCATTCATCTGGAGAGCACTGTGTCGCTGCCACCCCTGGTCTCGCCGGCCGACGAGCTCACCGTGGACGAGGTGAAACGCTACTCGCGCCATCTCATCATCCCCGACGTCGGGATGACCGGGCAGAAGCGGCTGAAGAACGCCAAGGTGCTGGTGGTCGGCGCCGGCGGTCTCGGCTCGCCTGCCCTGCTCTACCTGGCCGCCGCAGGGGTCGGGACGCTCGGCATCGTTGACTTCGACGTGGTGGACGAGTCCAACCTGCAGCGCCAGATCATCCACGGGGTGTCTGACATCGGCCACCCCAAGGCGGAATCCGCCCGGATGAGCATCCGCGGGATCAACCCGTATGTCGACGTCGTGCTGCACGAAGAGCGGCTCGACTCCGACAACGCGATGCGGATCTTCGCGCCGTATGACCTGATCGTGGACGGGACGGATAACTTCGCCACCCGATACCTGGTCAACGACGCGTGCGTGCTGCTCGGCAAGCCGTATGTGTGGGGCTCGATCTACCGTTTCGATGGCCAGGCGAGTGTCTTCTGGGCCGAATACGGCCCCTGCTACCGGTGCCTGTACCCGGAGCCGCCGCCGCCCGGGATGGTGCCATCCTGCGCCGAGGGCGGTGTCCTCGGCGTGCTCTGCGCGTCGATCGGGTCCATCCAGGTCAACGAGGCCATCAAGGTCATCACCGGGATCGGCGAGCCGCTCGTCGGGCGGCTGATGGTCTACGACGCGCTGGAGATGAGTTACCGGTCGGTCCAGGTGAAGAAGGACCCGGAGTGCCCGGTCTGCGGCAAGAACCCCACGGTCACCGAGCTGATCGACTACGAGGCGTTCTGCGGCGCGGTCTCCGAGGAAGCCCAGGAGGCGGCCACAGGCTCGACGATCACCGCGCGCGACCTGAAGGCCATGATGGACGCCGGCGAGAACATCTTCGTCGTGGACGTCCGGGAGCCGAACGAGTACGAGATCGTGTCCATCCCCGGTGCCACGCTCATTCCCAAGGGGGAGTTCATCTCCGGTGCGGCCCTGGAACGGCTGCCGCAGGACAAGCGGATCGTGCTGCACTGCAAGAGCGGCCAGCGCAGTGCCGAGGCCCTCGCGATCGTGAAGAACGCCGGTTTCTCCGACGCGGTGCACGTCGGCGGCGGCGTGCTCGCCTGGATCAACCAGATCGATCCGTCGCTCCCCACCTACTGACGGGGCCGTTCCGGTGGCCGACGGGTCATTCCGGCGGCCACCGGCGCCCGCGGCGTGACCAGCATTGAACGTGACCAGCATTGAAAAGGCACACGGCCAATGACCTTCGGAGCCAATGACCTTCGGAACTGCTGGGCCAGATCGGCGAGGCCGCCTGACCCCGTACCAGGCTATTGAGGCCGGATCGGCATGAAACAGGCGCCGGCCCGCCTTGGCCAGGCCGTACCATTCCCTTGTGGTGACTGAGCCCGATGCGCGGAGCGGCGGACCGGGTCCTTCACGTCACCTCGGCGCGAAGCGGCCATCCCGGCACCGCGCGCGCGGCACCAGGACGACCGCCGCTCTCATCGCCGCGATCTTCGGCGGCATCGGCCTGGTCGTCTCGCTCGCCGGGCTGGCCATCCAGATGCTGCCGCGGCAGTTCAGCGCAGCCCAGCAGCACCAGATCATGGCGTGGGAAGTCGGCGCCCGGTGGCGGACACTGTCCGCCGGGGACATTTTCCCAGCCTCGGTCCGCTACCAGATCCCCGCCTCGGCCCTGGATGACACCACCGGCGTGAACCTGGAAGCCCCACGTGTGGGGATCGCCCCGCCGGCGGCATGCGCCGCCGGCATGGATCCCGCCGCCGCGCACGCTCTTGACCGGCACCGCTGCGAGGCGCTGCTGAGAGCCACGTACACCGACGAGTCCGCCACCTACGTCATGACGGTCGGCGTGGCCGTCCTGGGCAGCGCGGCCCAGTCATCCGCCGCTCAGGCGGCGCTCGCCAAGGCTGGCGGGAACACGCAGCCGCGCCCGGGCGTCCGCGCGGTGGCGCTGCCCGGCAC
The DNA here is from genome assembly GCA_035640715.1 of Streptosporangiaceae bacterium. GTDB lineage: Bacteria > Actinomycetota > Actinomycetes > Streptosporangiales > Streptosporangiaceae > DASQVO01. The sequence goes on along the minus strand of DASQVO010000340.1, from coordinate 1,496 downwards.
CGTGACCAGCCGGTTCGGTGCCGGGCAGCGGCAGCTGTCCGGGAGTTTCAGCGCCGGGCCCTACGTCATCATGTACACCGCCGGATACGCCGACGGCCGGCCGCGGCTCCCGATACCGGACGACCCGTATGCCCAGAGCGAGATGACGAGCGCGGCCCTGGGAGTGGCCCAGGCGGTGGCTGAGAGGCTCGCCGCGCCGCCCGCGGTGCCGCACTGCCCCGGGGCGCCTGAATGCTGAGGTTCCGCGCGGTGGCGGCGACGGTGACGGGCCTGGCTGCCGCCTGCGCAGGGATCCTTTCACTGACGACGGTCCCGGCTTCGGCGGACGCCGTCCGGGACGGCCAGCAATGGGTGCTGAACATGCTGGACGCCCCGGCCGCGTGGACGGTGAGCCAGGGCCGGGGCGTCACCGTCGCCGTGCTGGACAGCGGCGTGCGGTCAGAGGTGCCGGATCTGGCCGGGTCGGTCGTCCCGGGCCCCGACCTGACCGGCGTCGGCACCCCGTCGAGCAACCCCGACTGGGGCCAGCACGGAACCTGGATGGCGTCGGTCATCGCAGGGCACGGCCACGGCACCGGCGGCGGCAGCGGCATCATCGGCCTCGCCCCGGAGGCCAAGGTCCTCTCCGTCCGCGTGATCCCCGACAAGAACGATCCCGGGTACAGCATTTACGAACACGAGCGGGAAAGCCGGGTCCAGGCCTCACTCGCCGCGGGCATCCGGTATGCCGTCGGCCACGGTGCAGAAGTCATCAGCATGTCGATTGGCTACAGCGTGCCAAGCGCCGCCGTCCGTTCGGCCCTGCAGTACGCCTACAGTCATGACGTCGTCGTGGTCGCCTCCTCCGGCAACTCGGGCGATACTGCGTCCGCCCGCCGGCACGGGTACGCGCCGCTCTCGTTCCCCGCGGACTATCCCGGCGTGATCGGCGTCGCCGCCGTCGACGCTAACGGCAACGCGGCAGGATTCTCCAGCGACAACCTGTCTGTGCAGGTCGCGGCCCCCGGCGTCAACATCCCGGCGCAAGGCCGGGACGGCCAGTACTGGCTGGTGAGCGGGACGAGCCCGGCATGCGCGCTCGTCGCGGGGGCGGCCGCGCTGATCAAGTCGAGGTACCCGGGGCTCGCGCCGGATCTCGTGGCCAGGGCACTCACCTCTACCACCCGATACCGGCCCGCGGCCGGTTATGACAAGCAGGTCGGGTTCGGGACGGTCGACGCGGCAGCCGCTCTCTCGGCCGCCGGGCGGCTGTCCGCCCAGCGGGCCGCCCAGCCGGGGGTGGCGTCCGCGGTGAACTTCGGCGGCGGCCCGTCGGCAGTGCCGGCGAACCCGGTGCGTCCGCGGGGCGCCGGGCAGCTTGTGCTCTTCGCCATGCTGACCCTGACGTCGCTGGCGCTGATGGCCGCCGCGGTGACCCGCCTGGTGGTGCTGGGCAGGGTGCGGCGCAGCAAGGAGGACCTGCTGGCCGGCCTGCCCGCGCCCGCCCCCGCGTCGCC
>DASQVO010000339.1:0-14404 GCA_035640715.1 Streptosporangiaceae bacterium | reverse complement strand
CGCGATCGGCGAGAACCCGGTGCAGTCCGAGCCCGACAGCGCGCGGATGACCAAGCGGCTGTCCAACCTTGAGCACTTCGTGGTGCAGGACATCTTCCTGACCAAGACTGCGCAACTTGCGCACGTGGTGCTGCCCGCCGCGGCTTCCTGGTGCGAGACCGAGGGCACCTTCACCAACAGCGAGCGCCGCGTGCAGCGGGTCCGCAAGGCACTCGAGCCGCCAGAGGGCGCGCGGAACGACATCGACATCATGTGCGCGATCGCGGCCCGGCTCGGCCACGATCTGGGCTACCACGGAGCGGACGCCGAGCGCATCTGGGACGAGGTGCGCTCCCTCGCGCCGATGTTCGCGGGGATGAGCTACCGCCGTCTGGAGGAGCTCAGCGGAATCCAGTGGCCCTGCTTCAGCGAGGACCGGCTGGAGCCGTCCTACCTGCACGGACGGCTGTGGGAGGACGATCCTGCCAAGCGCGGCATGCCGGCCCGGTTCCAGGTCACCCCGCACCGGCCCCCCGCCGACGCGCTCAGCGAGGAGTACCCGATCCGGCTCACCACCGGCCGCAGGCTCGACTCGTACAACACCGGCGTGCAGTCACGCGGGTTCGCCTCCCCGCTGCGGCTCGCAGAGTCCATTGACCTGTCTCCGGAGGACGCCGCACAGCTCGGCGCGGTGGAGGACGAGCCGGTGCGGATCACCTCACGGCGGGGGTCCATCGTGGCCCCGGTGCGGATCGACCCTGGTCTGCGTCAGGGACTTGCCTTCATGTCCTACCACGATCCGGACGTGGTGGACACCAACGTGCTGACCATCGAGGCCACCTGCCCGATCGCGGGCACCGCCGAGTACAAGGCGAGCGCCATCCGGGTCGAGAGGCTGCCCGACGTGGAACGGGACGCCTGGCGCGCGAAGTTCGGTGCCGAGGCCACTGGCCGGTCACTGCCTGTTCCAGCCTGACCAACGCGCATATCACGGGCGCGAGATAGAGAGCATGTCGTGGACCTTCGTTTTCTTGACGCTGAGCCCTCACCGCAGGAGCGGGCCGCCGTCGACGAGTTGCTCGGACCGCCGGCCACCGGCTGGCAGGGCGGCACCCGGGCAGCTGATGACTGGCATCTCACCGAGGGCGGTCACGCCTGGCGCAGCCGGCGCGACCAGCTCCTGCCCGCGCTGCACGCGGTCAACGACCGCGTCGGCTGGATCAGTGCCGGTGCCCTGAACTACGTCTGCCAGCGGCTCACGATCCCGCCGGCCGACGCCTACGGAGTGGCCACCTTCTACTCCCTGTTCTCGATGCACCCGGCGCCGTCGCGCACCATGCACGTGTGCACCGATATCGTGTGCAAGGCGCGCGGCGCCGGCGAGGTCATGCAGGCGCTCACCGAGGGCTTCGCGCCGGAGGGCGAGACACGTGACGGCGTGGTCTGGCACGGCAGCCCGTGCTTGGGGCTGTGTGAGCGCGCCCCCGCCGCCCTGGTGATCGAGCCGGGGAACCCGCCCCGGCACCAGGTGGCCGCCCCGGCCGGTGCCGGGGACGCCGTGGCGGCGGTGCGGTCTCCGATGGCCGAACTGGCCGGGGAACCCGCGCCCGAGGCCGCCGTACCGCAGCGCGGAGACCCGGCGCTGCGGCTGCTGCGCCGGATCGGTGTCGTCGATCCGGAAAGCCTCGCCGACTACCGCTCCCGCGGCGGCTACCAGGCCCTGCGCGCCGCGGTGCGGTTGGGCCCCGCCGGGGTCATCCGCGAGGTACTGGACTCCAGGCTGGTGGGCCGGGGCGGCGCCGCCTTCCCCACCGGACGCAAGTGGGAGGCGGTGGCCCGCCAGCCGGAGCACCCGCATTACCTGGTCTGCAACGCCGACGAGAGCGAGCCGGGGACCTTCAAGGACCGCGTCATCATGGAGGGCGACCCGTTCTCCCTCATCGAGGCGATGACGATAGCCGGCTACGCCACCGGCTGCCGCAAGGGGTTCCTCTACCTGCGCGGCGAGTATCCGAGGGCGCTGCACCGGCTGAGCGGGGCGATCCGGCAGGCACGGGAGGCCGGGTTGCTCGGTCCCGACGTGATGGGCTTCGGCTTCGAGTTCGACCTCGAGATCCGCCGGGGAGCGGGTGCCTACATCTGCGGTGAGGAAACCGCGATCTTCGGCTCCATCGAAGGCTACCGCGGCGAACCGCGCACCAAGCCGCCGTTCCCTGTGGAGCGCGGACTGTTCGGCAAGCCCACCGTCGTTAACAACGTCGAGACGCTGGTCAACGTGCTGCCCATCATGACGCTGGGCGGCCCTGCCTTCGCCGCCACCGGCAGCGGGAACTCCACCGGCACGAAGCTGTTCTGCGTCTCCGGTGCGGTCGTCCGTCCGGGCGTCTACGAGCTGCCGTTCGGGACTTCCCTGCGGGAACTGCTCGAGCTGGCCGGGACCTGCGAGCGGCCGCTCCGGGCGGTGCTGCTGGGGGGAGCGGCGGGCAGCTTCCTGCGCCCGGAGGAAGTGGACGTGCCGCTGACGTTCGAGGGCGCTCGCGACGCCGGTTCGACACTCGGCTCGGGGGTAGTCGTCGCCATCGACGATCGCACCGACCTCGGTGGGATCCTGCTGCGGATCGCCAGTTTCTTCCGCGACGAGTCCTGCGGCCAGTGTGTACCCTGCCGGGTCGGCACCGTCCGCCAGGAGGAGGCACTCGCCCGGATCACCTCCGGACGCCCGCGCGGGTCCCTGCAACAGGACGTGCGCCTGCTGCGCGACGTCGGCCGGGTGATGCGTGACGCGTCGATCTGCGGCCTCGGACAGACGGCCTGGAACGCCGTCGAATCCGCCATCGACCGCCTGGCCGTTTTCCAGGCTCTTCAGGAAGAGAGTTCGTCATGACGGTAGTGGATCTCGGCCTGCCCACCCGGCTGGTCGAGCTGACGCTGGACGGGGAGACCGCACGGGTACCGGAGGGATCGACGATCCTCGACGCCTGTGCCGCCGCGGGCAAGCAGATCCCCACCCTGTGCTACGGGGACACGCTGACCCCGCGGAACGCCTGCCGGGTCTGCATGGTCGAGGTCGAAGGATCGCGCACGCTGGTTCCGTCCTGTTCCCGGAAGGTGGAACCGGGCATGGTGATACGTACCCGGGGCGAACGGGTCGATCACAGCCGCAGGATGGTGCTGGAGCTGCTTGGCTCCTCGGTCGACCTGTCAGCCACCACTGACGTGGCGGCGTGGATGGATGAGTACGGCGCGTGCCCCGAGCGCTTCGGTCCGCCCGCGCCGCCCGCGGTGAAGGGGGATGGGAAGGTGGGCGGGGGGCGGGACGCCCGGCATGCCGGTCACCACGAGGTACCTGACGGGCAGTCAGCGGAAGCGGTCCACCAGCCCGTCAAGCTCGACAACGACCTCTACGTGCGCGACTACGGCAAATGCATCCTGTGCTACAAGTGCGTCGACGCGTGTGGTGACCAATGGCAGAACACGTTCGCCATCGCCGTCGCCGGGCGCGGGTTCGATGCCCGGATCTCCACGGAGTTCGCCTCTCGGCTGCCCGACTCGGCGTGCGTCTACTGCGGTAACTGCATCGAGGTGTGCCCCACCGGGGCCCTGATGCCCAGGCGCGAGTTCGACCTGCGTACTTCCGGTGCATACGACGAGTCCAGACAGACGAGTGCGACGACCATCTGCTCGTACTGCGGGGTGGGCTGCAGCCTGACCCTGCACGTGCAGGACAACGAGATCTTCAAGGTGACCTCGCCGCACGACAGCACGGTCACCCACGGGAACCTCTGCATCAAGGGCCGGTTCGGCTACCAGCACGTCCAGAACCGCGCCACCTGAACAGATCCGGGAGCCGGAGCGGCGTACCGGGGTCGACGGACTCGCTGCGCGTGCTGCGCATCGAGCGATGATGCGGGAGCGGACCACGCACCGGTTGAAGCCCTGTGATCGGAACGGATCGTGCGGCGCTGTCGAGTAGTGCCGGCGGCTGGGACGCCGGCCGCCCGCTGCTCGGCGGCGTGTACGCCCGCCGCGGCACCCGTCCCTGCCCTGGGCGCTGCCGGGATCAGGGCTAGGGCATGGTCAGGCTCCCGGCAGATGAAGCAGTTCAACGTCCCCGCCCATCCAGTCCGGCGGGAGGACGGCGAGGACGTCGGCGACCGCCGGTGCCCACAGGCTCCCTGGCCGGTCGTTGCCGACTGGGACGACGCCGGAGTCGTGCCAGCAGGCGGCGACCAGCAAGGTGTCCCGGGGGTGCGGCGCGGGTGCCTCCTTGAGCTGAGCGGTGACGGCAGGCGGGACGGCCCGTCCCGCGAGACTGCCCAGCATCGGGGAGAGCAGGGTCAGGGCCGCGACCAGCGCAGCGTAGGGATTCCCGGGCAGCCCAACCAGGAACCGCCCGCCCGGCAGGGCCGCGAGCAGCTGCGGGTGGCCCGGCCGGCACGCCACCTGCTCGATGATGACCGTGGCGTTCATCCGGGCCAGCGCCGTCCGCAGGTGGTCGGCAGCTCCGGCGGACGTCGCTCCGCACACCGCGAGGACGTCCTCGTCGGCGGACTCGAGGAGGTGCGTGAGGGCTGCCGCATCGTCATGACAGGGCGTCATATCAATGACCTCGCCGCCGGCCGCCCGGACGAGACCGGGCAGCATCGGGCCGATCGCGTCCCGGACCCGCCCTGGCCGCGGAGTTCCCGAGAGGAGCAGTTCGTTTCCCGTGAGCACCGCCCGTACGCGCGGCCGCTGGTACACGCGGAGCACATCGTGTCCCAGCCCGGCCGCCAGTCCCGCGACCGGTGCGTTGACCACCGTGCCCGCCGCCACCAGCACCTGCCCGGCGCCGAAGTCCTCACCCCGGCGGCGTATGTGGGGCCGCTCCGGGAGGGTCCCCGATATCTCCTTGCCGTCCCGCCGGGCCTGCTCGTACGGGATGACGGCCTCGGTACCCGAGGGCACCGGGGCACCCGTCGCGATCTCCGACGCCTGGCCGCGCAGCAGCATGGTGAACCGTACATCCCCGGCGAGGATCCGGTCGATCAGCAGCCACGGTCCCGGGCCGGCGACCGCGTAGCCGTCCATGGCCGCGATGTCGCACAGCGGTTGCGGTATTCGGGCCTCCAGCGGTGCGGCCAGGGCCGCGCCGCCGGCGGCGGCGAGTGGGAGTGTGACGGCGTTAAGCGGTTTCGCGACGTCGCGTGCGATGCGCCGCGCCTGCGGCCACGGGGTGCGCATGTGGTTTCTCCCCTTCCGCGACGGCCCGTCGTCAAAGGACCAAAACCGGATGACGTAATACTCTAGACAGGATTCTGGAGACTGCATACAGTATACCTATTGCTTTGCTGGCGTGGGTAGGTGAGAGCGATGGCCAAACCGAATGGATGGCTTGAGTCCCGCACTGGGGGCGACGTTCGTGACGTCTATGGCCGCAGCTACCGACTCGGCCCGAGCGACCGAGTGCTGCTCGGCTACTCCCGTGCCTGGGTCGCCGCGGCGGCGTGGCTGGTGATGCTCGCCGTCAGCGGCACGCAGTACGGGTACGGCGTGTTCGCGGCGCGGCTGATGCATTCCGACGGCTGGGGCCCGGAACCCGTGATGTGGGGCTTCACCCTGTGGATCACCTGCCACTCGGTGGCAAGCGGTGCGCTGCCATGGCTGCGCCGGCGCTACCGCCTCACCTCGGGGCAGGCGGTGAGCGCCGGAGCGGTGGGCTGCGGCCTCGGCCTGCTGGCACTCAGCCAGGCCGGAAATCCGATCCTGGCTCTGGCGGGATACGGGGTCGCCTGTGGCCTGGGTACCGGACTGGTCTATGGAGCCTGCGTGGCGATCGCGACGGCCTGGTATCCCGATCGCCCGGCCCGCACCGCCCTGGTCAGCGGCGCCTTCGGGTATGGCGCGATACCGCTCATCCTGATCGCGGCTTCGGTCGGTGACCTGGCCCTTCCTCTCGATATGTTCGCTTTCGCGATCCTGACCGCCGCGGTCGTGTGTGTCCCGTTCCTGCGGGAACCGCCGCCGCGCTGGTGGCCGGACCATCTCGATCCGCGGCGATGGGCGGTGGACAAGTCGCTCAATCCGGCCCTGCGCCACGACCTTCCGGCGATCCGGGAGCACTCCACGCGCGAGGTTCTGCGCTGCCCGGTGACCCGGGTGATGACCGCGCTGGCAGTCTGTATCGGCTCGGTTGCCCTCTTCGACACCGCCTACCTCCCCTCGCTCGGCCTGGCGGGCGGATGGCGCCTGCGGGACTGCGCACTCGCGCTGGCGGCGTTCGCCGTCGGCAGCGGAGGCGTCCGCACGCTCGCCCTTCGCTCGGCGGGCCGGATCGGCCGGCCCCGCGTCGTCGCGGTGAGCATGTGTGCCGGTGCCGCCGCGCAGTTGGTCCTGGCAGAGGCGGACACACACCACGCGCTGGCGCTGCTCTGGCTGGCTTCCTGCTGTGCCGGGGGCGCAGCGGGAACATGGTACGCGCTGCTCCCGGGTCTCGTCAGAAGCTGCTTCGGCGACCAACCGGGCCTGCCGAACCTGTGGCTCTTGTACTCCGCCAAGGCGGTGGGCGGCGTGCTCGGCGTCGGCTGCGCGGGGTGGCTGATCGAGGCGGTCGGCTACCCGCCGGTGCTGATCGCCTCGGCAGTGCTCTGCCTGGCCGCGGCGGGGCTGGCGCCCCTGGTGCGCAGGCCCGGCCTGCCGCGCACGCTTCCCGGCGCCGCCTTCGGCGGTGGTGCGATGAGGATCCGATGCCGAAGGGACGTCAGATGGGACGGATAACCAGCAGATACCGGGTCCTGCGCCTGACCGATGGCAGGCTCACCGCACGGCCGGACACCCTGGCCGCCGAGGAGCCCCTGGAGATCCGGGTCGCTGGGCGGCCGCTCGCGGTGACCATGCGCACACCCGGGGACGACTTCGACCTCGCGCGCGGCTTTCTGGTCAGCGAGGGCGTAGTGGGGAGGGCCTCCGAGATCGCCGCGATCCGGTACTGCGCGGGCGCCACCGCGGACGGCGGCAACACCTTCAACGTGCTCGACGTGACCCTCGCCGTGGGGGTCGCCCCGCCCAGCCCCTCGGTGGAGCGCAACTTCTACACCACCTCGTCGTGCGGTCTGTGCGGGAAGGCCAGCCTGGACGCGGTCCGCGCCACCAGCCGATGGCGCGTCGACGCCGATCCGCTGCGGCTGGCCCCGGAGGTCATCGCCACGCTGCCGCTGACGTTGCGCGCGGCGCAGAAGGTCTTCGACAGCACCGGCGGGCTCCACGCAGCGGGTCTGTTCAACGCCGACGGTGGGCTGATGGGCGTACGGGAGGATGTCGGGCGGCACAACGCGGTGGACAAGGTCGTGGGATGGGCGCTCAACGCAAGACGCCTGCCCCTGACGGGTGCCACCCTGATGGTCAGCGGGCGGGCCTCTTTCGAACTGGTGCAGAAGGCCGTGATGGCGGGCATCCCGGTGCTCGCCGCGGTGTCCGCGCCGTCGTCGCTCGCCGTGGACCTCGCCCGCGAGATGGGCCTGACGCTCATCGGATTCGTACGCGGGTCGTCGATGAACGTCTACGCGTGCGGGGAGCGGCTGGGCATCAGTGAGGCCGTGTCGCCATAACCGCAAGTTTGGAGGGAAACATGTGCCAGCACCGGCCCCGGTGCACAGACGCAATGGCACCGGATCACATGGCCGCGCGGGCGGTGGCGCGCCATCCCGAGCAAGGGTGGAGCCTGCTGTGCAACGGTGTTGTCTCATTCGACGACATGGGAGAGCTGCTGCCGGACGGCCGAACTGTCCCTCCTCCCGATAACCGCAAAGTTGTGGCTTCCGGGGCTGGACACGCGTTCCTCGTGATCGTATAACACATACAGTATCCAATCTTTTCGAGGCTAGAGCGCCGAGGCGATCAGGAGGAATAGATGAGCAAGGCGCTAGAGGGAATCCATGTCGTCGACATGACGCACGTTCAGTCAGGTCCCTCCGCCACCCAGATTCTGGCCTGGCTCGGCGCGGACGTCATCAAGGTGGAGGCCCCCGGCGGGGATGTCACCCGGGGACAGCTGCGTGATCTGCCCGGGGTGGACAGCCTGTACTTCACGATGCTGAACTGCAACAAGCGCAGCATCACCGTGAACATGAAAACGGATCAGGGGAAGGAAGTGTTCGCCAGGCTGGTCCGGGAGGCCGACATTCTCGTAGAGAATTTCGGCCCTGGCGTGATGGACCGTTTCGGATTCACCTGGGAGCGGCTGCGCGAACTGAACGAACGACTGATCTACGCCTCTATCAAGGGATTCGGCCCTGGCCGGTACGCGGACTTCAAGGCCTATGAGGTCGTGGCGCAGGCCATGGGCGGTGCGATGAGTACTACCGGCTTCGAGGACGGACCGCCCACCGCGACAGGCGCCCAGATCGGCGACTCCGGCAGTGGGATCCACCTGGTGGCCGGCATCCTCGCCGCCCTCTACCAGCGCACGCACACCGGCTGCGGCCAGCGGGTCATGGTGGCGATGCAGGACACGGTCCTCAACCTCTGCCGCGTCAAGCTCCGTGACCAGCAGCGGCTGGCGCACGGCCCGCTGGCCGAGTATCCGAACGAGGTGTTCGGCGACGAGGTGCCGCGCTCGGGCAACGCCTCCGGCGGTGGCCAGCCCGGCTGGGCCGTGAAGTGCGCACCGGGCGGGCCCAACGACTACATCTACGTCATCGTCCAGCCCGTCGGCTGGAAGCCGATCACCGAGCTGATCGGCCGTCCGGAACTCGCCGAGGACCCCGAGTGGGCGACTCCCGAGGCGCGCCTTGACAAACTGGACAAGGTCTTCGCGCTCATCGAGGAGTGGACGTCCGGGCACACCAAGTGGGAGGTCATGGAGCGGCTCAATGCCCATAGCATCCCGTGCGGACCGATCTTTTCGACGAAGGAACTCATCGAGGACGCCACTCTGGCCGAGCTGGGCACCGTGGTCGAGGTGGACCACCCCGAGCGCGGTCGCTTCAAGACCGTCGGATGCCCGCTGCGGCTGTCCGACTCCCCGGTGAAGGTGGAGCCTCCGCCGCTGCTCGGTGAACACACCGCCGAGGTGCTCGGCGCCCTCGGCTACGCCCCCGAGGAGATCGAGGAGCTCCGGGGCGCCGACGTGATCTGACGAGGCAGCCGGGCGATCCAACGACGCAGGAGCAGGCAATGACGCAGCTTCAGGCGGGATACGGCCAAGCGGTCAGAGAGATCATCGACCGGATGGTCGCGGAGCGACGAAACGCGCTGACCGCACCAGAGGGCACGAAGGTGACCGATGCCTGCGGCAGCAGCTCGGCTCCGGGCAGGGCTCCGCCCCAGGAGGTCAAGGAATTGCAGGACGCCGGACCTGGACGCGGCATTCCGCGCCCATATCCCCCGCTCGGGGCGGCCGGAAACCCATCGACATCACCGGCGGCGAACCGCCCTCAATATATCGTAATACCATCGCACTCGGCCTGTCCGACGAGCGAATCAACGCGCTGATCCTCGGCTACTGGCACACTATTGTGACGCCTGTGATGCCGCTCATGGTTTTCGCCTGCCTGGTGGCGGAAGTTGTCGGGGAGTTCGGCGCGTCGGGAAGCCCGTGGTGGCCTCGCTCTCCGGCGATGTCAAGGCCAGGGAGGGCCAGCGCCTAACTGTAGCCAACACGGCATCGTGGCCTATCCGTACACCACGGAAAAGCCGGTCGCGGTGCTGGGCGCAAAGTACCGCTGGGCACGTGGAGCCGAGAGAACCGTCGGCTCCGTACCGGAATTTGTGCTGCACATTTTTGCCACTATCGTCGCCGAAAAAATCTGCCGTAGGTGTCTTGTACTACAGCGGGGTAGCTCCTAGTCTTTCCCGTATTAATCCGGCGTTACCTGAAATTTAAGCCACCGAGCGGTGCTCGGGTTATTGTATACAGTATACGCCGATCTTGGGAGAGACGTCATGGTGGCCGTCTACCAGTTCTCGCAGACCCGAAGCCGAATACGGCCGGCCAGCTCGGTCAGCCTGTCGCGTCGCACCACCGACTGGGGGTGGCCGCGGTGACCGAGAGACTCGCACGCTCCGGAATGACCACGGCCGTCGTCGCCTCACAGCCGACTCGGGGCGTCCTGCACCAGCGCTGGCTGCAGGCGGGCATCGCGCTTGTCGTGATGCTCATGATCAGCCCCTACGAGTACACCTTCACCCTGTTCGAGAAGCCGATCGCCAAGGCCTACCATGTGGAACTCCCCCAGGTGGCCCTGACCTTCACCATCTACGTGGTGGTGGCCGGCCTGTTCATGATTCCCAGCGGCCGGTGGTCGGACCGCTGGCAGCCCCGGTGGTTCACCACCGCCGCCGGAGTGGTCACCGGTGCAGGCTGGCTGCTCAGCGCCCAGGCGCACACCATCCCGGAGCTGTGGCTCGCCTACGGCCTCGGTTCCCTCGGCCCGGGATACATCTACGCCAACTGCGTGAACAACGCCCTCAAGTGGTTCCCGGAGGCGAAGAAGCGCGGTGCCGCGGTCGGGCTGATCGACATGGGATTCGGTGCCGGTTCCGCGCTGTTCATCCCGCTGCTCGCCAACCTGATCCACCAGGGCGCGCACGGCTACCAGAGGGCCTTCACGGTGATGGGGATCCTGATGCTCGCCGTCATCGTCGTCGCGGCCCAGTTCCTGAGGTTCCCGCCCAAGGGATGGCTGCCCGACGGCTACGACCCCGCCACCGAGCGGACCAAGCGGACCCGCAACAGCTCCCACGACTACACGCCGGGCGAGATGCTGCGCACCTGGCAGTGCTATGTCTCCTGGCTGGGACTGGCCATGATCAGCGGCGCCGGGCTCATGGTCACCGCCCACATCGCGGAGATGTCCACCACGACGCTGGCGCTCGGCGCGGGAGTCGGCGTGGCCGCCGCTACCTACAGCCGGGTCCCCAACGGCGTGATGCGCTGGGTCGCCGGAGCCTTCTCCGACCGTATCGGCCGCGAACTGTCGATGTTCCTGTGCTTCTGCTTCATGGGACTCATGCTGATCGCCATGACGGTCACCCGCAGCGGTCCGTTGTTCATCGTCGAGACCCTGGTGGCCATGGGTTGCTGGGGCCCTCTCTTCAGCCTCTACCCGGCCCTGGTGGGGGACTACTGGGGACGTTCCAACTCCGGCATCAACTACGGCATCGTCTACACGGGCAAGGCGGTGGGCGGCGTCTATGCCGGCTACCTCGCGGCCTACTTGTTCAAGGTCAACGGCTCGTGGACGCTGGACTTCTACATTGCCGCCGTTCTCGCCATCCTCGCCGGCATCAGCGCCATGCTGCTGCGCCGTCCCACCCGGCACACCAGCGACGAGCCGCAGCGAATTGACGAACCTGTGCGTCAGTTCGGTCACCGCCCCAATCTGTAGCCGAGGAGCCTCATCGGATCGTCCGGCCTGCGCCCGCCGCCGGCCAGAGGCCCGGACCTAGGTACCTGCGTTCCCAGCCAGGACCGTATCTGTATCAATCAGGTCGGCAACAGCGTCCTCGTCATCGACGCGAAGGCATCGAAGGCACGCCGGATCGAGTACGTCTTCTTCCTTTCCCCGGAGATGCGATCAAGGAGGAACGCGAATTCCTGACCCGTGATTACCCGCCGTGCTCGGATTGCGCGCACGCCTATCCCGGCAAGTCCAATGTCATCGAGGTTGAGACTGATACATCTCTGAAGAGGTAACCTGCTCAGGGCCGATCGAACTCGGTCGCCCCGAGCAGGAATTTCTACTGCCCAAAAATAGCCAGCATGGCATCTTCATATTGCCTGCCTATCAATAGCGTCGCAGCAGGCCTCTGATATCGATCAAAAATGTTGGCCATGACCTCTTGCCCCACGCTTGGGCATCTCCTAGCGTTTCCTACGTAAACACAGTATTGCGTGAGGTAAACCGTCACGTAGCGCCCAGTCGGTTCTTTATCCCAAAGGAGAGATGCCGTGGCTGACTATCAATTCTCGCAGACCCGAAGTCCAGTAAAGCCGGCAATTGGCCTCTGGGCCGCGCGGCGTACTCCCGGCCGGAGGTCGCGGTGACAGAGAGACTCGTGCCTCCAGGAGCCGCCCAGCGCCTCGCACGGCCGGTCCAGGGGGCGCTGTACACGGACACCGACGCTTCAGGTTCCGCCTCGGCGCGCCTGGCGCACCCCCGCCACCCCGCGCTTTGCCGAGGGCGCTCAATCATCAGGGAGCTGCTTAGGAGGACCCAGCGATGAGCACTGGTAGTTATACGGTCTCATACCGGGAGGTCCAGGACCGCTTCGGGCGCACGTACCGGGTGGGCGAGACACCGGAATCACTGACCGGCCTGCCCAGGTGGGTCTTCATCTTCGTGCCCTGGATCGCGATGATGCTGATCAGCACGTTCGAGTACGCCTGGGGCAGCGCAGAGGACACGGTCGGCCATGTGTACGGATGGAATCTCACCCACCTGGCGACCCTCTTCTCGATCTGGGTCGTCTTCGAGGCCGGCGCGGCTGCCCCCACGGGCTGGCTGCGTGAGCGCGGATACCTCAGCGTCCGGTCCGCCGTGCTCATCGGCGGCATCCTGGTCGCCGTCGCCTACTGGTCGATGACCGTCGCCCAGAACCCGTGGGTCGCGTTCATCGGCTGGACCGTCATGGGTGGCACCGGGGCAGGGATGATCTACTCCTCCTGCATCAACACCTCCTCCAAGTGGTACCCGGAGAACAAGGGGCTGCGTACCGGGTTCATCAACGGCGGCTTCGCCTACGGCGCGGTACCGTTCATCTTCATCATGGGGTCCTGGTTCCATCCGTCCAACTTCCGGCCATTCCTGCTGGTACTCGGCCTGGCCTTTGGGTTCTGCCTGATCGTGTGCAGCTTCTTCTTCAAGGACCCCCCGAAGAACTGGTGGCCCGCTCACGTCGATCCTGTCAAGTACCGGGATAACGCGGCGAATCGGCGTGAGCTCAACGCTCACAAGAACCCGCCCGCCGTCCGCCAGTGGACGGTGGAGCAGGCTCTCCGCATCCCGCAGATCTACCTGCTGTGGCTCAACATGTTCCTGATCCTCGCGGCCGGTCTGTTCGGGATCGCGTGGACGGTGCCGATCGCCCAGCAAGCAGGCTGGGCGGGATTCGCCGCCACGGGCGCCGGCGCGATCTTCTCGCTCCTAGACGGCATCGGGCGGCCGATCTCCGGCTGGCTGTCCGAATTCCTCGGCAGGCAGGGCGCCATGCGCTGGGTCTTCGGGTTCATGACGGTGGGGCTGCTGCTGAACTACTGGGCAGCCGAGGCGCATGTGCTCTGGCTCTACATCCTGGCGTCCGGCATGGTGGGCATGTGCACCGGCATGCAGTTCCCGCTGTTCGCCTTGATCTCGGCCGACTACTTCGGCGAGACGACGAACGCGCAGAACTACGGGATCGTGTACAGCGCCAAGATTCCCGGCGGCGTGGCAGGCGGCGTGGTCGGCTCGGCGGTCATCAGCGGAATGGGCTACGACAACGGATTCCTCCTGTCGGCAGTCCTTGCCGCGGCGGCTGTCCTGCTCAGCTTCACGCACCGGCAGCCCACGCTCGCCCAGTATGAGCGGATCACGGCCCGGACCAGGGCGGCCAGCGAGAAACCGGTGGCCGCTGCGGTCACCGAGCCGCCGACTGCGGCCCAATAAGCACCCTGTACGGCAACGCCCAGTTCCACTGGGTCCGGGGCTTCTTCTTCGGAGCTGGCCTCGGCGCCCTGGCCGCGATCGTCGTCTACTTCAAGTGCAAGACCCCGACGCGTGAACAGTGGCAGCGGGCTCTCGTCAAGGCCGCATCGTCACGACGCGACAGGAAGCTGAGACGGCGACCGCCTAGCTGCCCGTCTCCAGCCATCACCTGGAGACGGGCTGCGGAGGCTTGCACTGCGACTCGCCACCACCATGTCGGCGGGCAGGACGTCACCGTCGGCAAGGCGTCCTCCCGTGACCCGACTGTGCTGGCCGACCAGTTCGCTCACCCTGGTGCCCAGGCGCAGCCGGATCCCATCTAGGCCGGGGGCGCCTGGGCCAAGCGCTGCTCGAGTTCGGCCAGCCTGGCGCGCAGGGTCTTCTCGGCGTTGCGGCGGTCCGTCACCTCGCGCATGATCGCAGAGATCCCCGCGATCCGGCCGGCCTCGTCCCGCAGCAGGGCCACGCTGAACTCGATCGACAGGCGGTGGCCGTCCCGGTGGGTGGCGGGCACGCTCAGCAGCGTGTCCCCGTAGCGGGTGCGTCCCGTGGCCATCGTCTGCCGGTAGCCGTTCCAGTGCCGCTCCCGCAGCTTCTCCGGGATGATCAGGTCCAGGCTTTCGCCCACCGCCCGCGCCGCTGAGTGGCCGAAGATGCGTTCAGCCCCGTGGTTCCACAGACGAATGATCCCCTCCGGGTCGGCCACCACGATGGCCTCTGGCGCTTCGCGCACGATCGCCTGGGCGAGCCACGCATCCATC
>DASQVO010000338.1:0-28556 GCA_035640715.1 Streptosporangiaceae bacterium | reverse complement strand
TCACCGTGGCGCCGTCCACGGTCTGGCAGATCCTCAAGGATGCTGGCATCAGCCCGGCACCGCGCCGGGACGGCCCGGGCTGGGCGCAGTTCCTGCGGTCCCAGGCCCAGGGGATCCTCGCGCTGGACTTCTTCACCGCCGACCTGCTCAACGGCACGAAGGTCTATGTTCTGGCCGTCATCGAGCACGGCACCCGCCGCGCCCGGATCCTCGGAGCCACCGAGCATCCGGGCCAGTCGTGGGTGGTGCAGCAGGCCAGGAATCTCCTGATGGACTTGGAAGATGCAAGGATGGGCGTGAAGTTCGTCCTGCATGACCGGGACGCCAGCTTCACCGCCACCTCCGGCGCCGTCTTCGGGGCCGCTGGCGTCAGGGCCGTCCGCTCCGCGGCCCAGGCGCCCCCGATGAACCCGATCACGGAACGCTGGATCGGCAGCTGCCGGCGTGAGCTGCTGGACCGGACCTTGATCTGGAACCAGCGCCACCTGATGACCGTCCTGCGCGAATACGAGCACTTCTACAACACCCATCGGCCGCACCGCACCCTGAACCAAGCCGCGCCGCTCGGCCCGCTGCCAGATGGCGTCACCGACCTGGACCACTTCCGCGTCCGGCGGCGCGACTGCGCCGGAGGCGTGATTCATGAATATCGCCTGGTGGCATAGGTTTTCGGCCCCCACACGCAGTCACGGTTGAGCGAATTTGTGCCGCCGACCTGTCCGTACGCGGTCGTAGTCATCGGTGGCAGTCAAGATCGTTCCGCGTATCTTCCGGATCATGCTGAGCCGGCACGCGAGTCGGCGCCAGCGTCTCGCATGGGGATTGGCTACTGACCGAACGTGTATCTCAGGTTTGCGTTGATCAGCTGGTTCAGCCGTTTGCGCATGTGCCCGACCAGAGCTGCGTCCGGCATGGGCTCGTCGACCAGGAGTGTCCAGCGCAGATCTGTTCCCTGCCCGCCGTCGGCAGGCAGATCGAAGCGCACGATCGCATCAGGTCGCCTGTGAGCCCTCGGTGGCCGAACTTCCAAGCTGGTCATGCGGGTTCGATTCCCGTCGCCCGCTCTCTTTGTTCCGGGCTTGGTCAGAGGCATGAACGCTACGATCTCAGTGGCGTGCAGGATGCTGGTATAGCACCTTCGTGCCCCGTGCGTGCACTTCGTCCCCACGCCGCGAC
The DNA here is from genome assembly GCA_035640715.1 of Streptosporangiaceae bacterium. Taxonomy (GTDB): domain Bacteria; phylum Actinomycetota; class Actinomycetes; order Streptosporangiales; family Streptosporangiaceae; genus DASQVO01. The sequence goes on along the minus strand of DASQVO010000338.1, from coordinate 27,380 downwards.
GGGTCGCAGTTCACCTGCGTGACTTCGGCATGCAGGCGGCCACGGATGAGGCCGTCCTTAGTCACGCCCGCTCCGAGGGTCGCGTGCTCATGTCGGCTGACACTGACTTCGGAGGCTTGCTCGCCCGGTCTGGAGCGCAGAGCCCATCGGCGCCGGACGCCCGGTGCGTGCTCGTAGGCTTGGTGCCGTGCTCGAAGCTGGGAGTCGCAAGCGGAATCAACCGGCACCGCCCCGCGTAGTGTTCGAGGCACTGACCGAGCCCGACCGTGATCCCGCGCGGCCGTGGCTGGAGCTGCTGGACGACGAGCAGCGTCCTCGGCTGGTGGAGGCTGACAAACCAGGCCTCGTTGTCTGGTCATCGTTGTGGACCAGGCGACCTGATGCGATCGTGCGCTTCGATCTGCCTGCCGACAGCAGCGGGCAGGGAACAGATCTACGCTGGACACTCCTGGTCGACGAACCCATGCCGGACGCAGCTCTGGTCGGGCACATGCGCAAACGGCTAAACCAGCTGATCAACGCAAACCTGAGATACACGTTCGGTCAGTAGCCAATCCTCATGCGAGACGCTGGCGCCGACTCGCGTGCCGGCTCAGCATGATCCGGAAGACACACGGAACGATCTTGCCTGCCACCGATGGCCACGACCGCGTACGGACAGGTCGGCGGCACAAATTCGCTCAATCATGACCACGGCCTCCGGAGCCGTGACCGTGCCCGTTGCGTGCCCGACGAGGCGGTCAACTCCGAGGAACTGCGGTCACTCTCGGACAGTGCAACATACCGGTTCACCTGCGGACACGCAGGCCGCCGCTGGGCCGCCGACGATCTTCTTAGCAGTGGATCGCGCGTTCGAATCGCGCTCAGGGCGCAAGACCGGCGGCTCAACTGGGAGGCAGGTTGAGTTGGTCGCTTGCCCAGGTGACCCCATCGGACGGCTCTATCGCCATCGCTTCCAAGTCCGGATGAGCGGCCAGTTCGGCGATGCACTCGCGGGTGCCGCCGACGTAGGTGGTCATGGAGTCCACCTCGGTCTCCACGCACCAAGCCCGGTCATCGGGCCACCACATGTTGGGCGACACGACAGCACGCTGTCGGCGAACCCGCGCAACCCGGCGACAATCCATGCGAGCGAACGTGCTTGACCGGAGTCAAGCTGTCCTCAGTCGAGGAGGGCATCAGGCCATGAGTGATCTGCCTGTGGAGACCACGCCGGGCATCGCCGCATCCGCGCACGACGTGCTTCAGCCGGCTAGCTCCTGCTCCAGCCAGGTCATGCCGCGGGTGCGAGCGGTCAGCCGGACACCGCCGAGGATGCCGACGAGCCGTTCCGCTGCGGCATCCGCCGCGGCGACCGCGCCGGATCCGGCGTCCTCAAGGAACCGGCAGACAATCTGCCCATCGCGGTCCTGCGCCCAGCCACCGACGATCTTGCCATCCCACCACAGCGTCGGGCCTACGTTGCCGGCCCGGTCAAACAGCCGGGGGCCGTGTTCGCCCAGGAACCAGTCCCGCTGCTGCCAGCCCATGGGAGTGGAGTCCAGCCCGGGCAGCAGCGCCGCCCACGGTTCCGTTTGCGGGGGCGGCTCCAGGTCATCGGGCAGGATGATGCCCGGCACTCCGTCCAGGTCGACTTCGGCTGGGTCCAGCTCGGTGAGGACCCGCCGGACCTGTGTCTTGGTCCAGCCGGCCCACCACCGCAGGTCCTCAGTGGTCGCGGGGCCGTACGCTCTGAGCCAGCGGCGCGCCAGTTCCACCTCCGCGGCCTCGGCCGCCCAGCCGTCCAGTCCCTGCAGGCACCACGGCTCTAGCGGCACCCACCGGTACTGATGCGAGGTCCACGAGCCCCGCGGCCGGCCACGCACCACCAGCCCTTGCGCGGCGAGCAGGAACAGCACCCGGCTCGCGATGTTCTGCCGTCCCTCGTAACTCTTCCCTCTGGCCAGGACGATCTGCATCCGCAGGCGTGGATCGTCGGTGGCGAGCTCGGCCGCGGTCGCCTCGCCGCGCGCGGTGAGGGCCTTGAGCGCGACCTGCTCGACCTCGGTTAGCCAGCCGTCAACGTCGCCGCCGACGCCGGAGTCGGCGAGCCAGGCCAGGAGCTTCCGGCGCTCGTTGGCGGCCACCGCGCGCGAACACGCGGCCTGGACCAGTGGCGCGATGTCCAGCGGGGCGACGAACACCGTGCGGCGCATCCCGAGCAGCCGAATGAGCTTCCTGTCCTGGTACAGGGCTTGCTCTACGCTTCCGATGCCGCCACCCGTCATCCGGGCCAGCAACGCCAGGTACACCGAGGCCGGGTCGGTGCTGTGCACGGCGACCAGCGACCGCGCCACCTCGACCGGGTCACAGGCCAGCGCGCCGACCGCGAGACGGTGCCGCTGTCCTAGTCTGGCCCGCCGCTCCCGTATCCCGATACGCCGCATCGCTTCTCCCCACCGGTCACCCAGTCCGACTCCTTGCGGGTCTGGCCCGCTTCCAGTACGGTCACTGGCCCATTCTGGCCATCGTTCGGCCCAGACTGTCCCTTGGATTCATAGCCGATCTTGTCTCATCCACGGCGAGTCCGCTGCTGGTTGAGGCGGCGTCAGGAGGCCTCGAAGCGGACCGCCGCCTGCTCTAGCTCGGCCGCCTCGGCCTGGGCCACGCGCGTCTCGGCCGCCACATCGACCGGCCGGGTGAAGACGTAGTAGAGGATCGCCGCCACCGGCAGGCCGATGAAGAATGAGATGTCCGCGTTCCCGAGTGCCTTGGCGGCCGCCCCTTCGTAGAGGGTTCCGACATCGAAGAACGGCGTCATGGCGGCGAAGCCGATGAGGTAGGCGAGGATGCCCCGCCATCCCCACCGGCCGTACATCCCGCGGGGGTTGAAGATCTCGGCGATCGCGTAGTGGCCCCGCCGCACGATGTAGTAGTCGACGAGATTCACCGCGGTCCACGGGATGAACAAATAGAGGATCAGCAGCAGGAAGTTGTTGAAGTTTCCGAGGAAGTTCTTACTCGCGGCGAGCGCCCCTATGACCGAAAGCACCGCCGTGAGTCCCACGGTGACGACACGGAAGGCGAGCGTCGGCCGCACCTTCTTGAACGAGTCGACCGCGCTGATGAGCGTCAGCGAGCCGCCGTACATGTTCAGCGCCGTAACCGAGACTAGGCCGAGCGCGGCGAGGATGAGCACGACAGCGCCGAAGCCGTCGAAGACGTAGTTGCCGACGCTTTCGAGCTCGGCGATGCCGGTGCCGTCGAAGTTCTTGCCTGCCCACGCTGCGAGGACGGAACCAACGATCATCATCCAGGCGCCGCCGATCGCGGATCCCCAGTAGGTCCAGAGGAAGGTCTTGCGCACGGTCACGTTCGGCGGCATGTAGCGCGAGTAGTCCGAGACGTAGATCGCCCAGCTGATCTGGTAGCCGGCCACCACACCGAACTGGCCGAGGAACGGGCTGGCCCTGAAGGCACCTACGTCGAAGGTTCCCGCCGGGTAGTGGATCAGGAACAGCGTGATCGTGAAGACGCCGAAGATGACGATCATGGCGTAGGTCAGCCATTGCTCGGCCTTATGGATGAGGTCGTATCCGGCGAGCGCGATGACCAGCGCCACGGCCGTCACGATGACGACCCACAGTTTCGTAGTGCCGTGCGCGGTGCGGCTCATCGCCTCACCGCCGAGGATCGTGTTGAAGACGTTGAAGCCGGCGTACTGCACGTAGGCGAACAGCCAGACGAGCAGTGCCCCGACGTAGCCGAACTGCGGCCGCGACTGGATCATCTGCGGGAGGCCGAGCTGCGGGCCCTGCGCGGAGTGGAACGCCATGAACAGCGTGCCGACCAGCGTGCCGACCACGATGGACAGCACTGACCAGAAGAGCGACGCGCCCTCGCTGATGCTGATCAGGCCGACCGCCAGCGTGGCGATCTGCGCGTTCGACATGAACCACAGCGGGCCGAGATGCCAGACCCTGCCGTGCCGTTCGTTCAGCGGCACGTAGTCGATCGAGCGGACCTCGATCCCGCCCAGGCGCGGCTGCGTAGTTGCCATGGGGACACTTTGGCCCGACTTTGCCCGTAACGGAAGAGCCCCTGGTCGGCGAGTTCGCTGCGATGCCAGCCGGTCACGCGCTCATGGCCGCCCAGCGGAAAGGCGCCCGGCCGTTATCCCGCTGTTTCCGGCCCGCTGGTCTCCAGGGAAAGGAAGTCGGTGACGTGCAGGAGACCCAGCACGTAACGTTCGGGGATACGGATGCCGTCACGACTCTCGTCGTGAATCAGGCGGGGCGATACGAGGCGCACATGGTGCCCGCGGGTTTCGAGCTCGCAGGCGCCCGCGGCCTGGACATTCCGCACCCAGTCGGCGTCCGTGCCATATGTCAGGGCGAAGACATAGCCGTCGGGCCGGGCGAACACATTCACCGGCGTCCGGTAAATACGGCCCGATCGGCGGCCACGATGCACCACCACGCCAAGGCCCGGCATCCACGGCGCGATGAGCCTCATCACGCGGTTGAGCCCAGCGCGGTTGAGCCGCGCAAGCGTCTTTGGCAACGGCACGGTGCCCTCCTCGCCGGTTGCAGGCCCCCACAGTTACCCCATGAAGCATCTTGGCATTTGGCTGCTGCCATCCGGGCGGATACAGCTCGCCCTGGCCCGGTGCCCTCAGCGGAAGGAGCCTGCGGTAAGGCCGGATACTATCCGCCGCTGCAAGAACAAAACCAGCAGGGCGATCGGTATGGAGATGATGACGACCGCGGAGTCGATCAGGTTGTAGAAGACCTGGAACTGGCTTTCCCCGAAGGTGACGATCGCGAGCGGCGCGGTGAAGTGGCCGGGCGTCTGCAGGAAGGATACGGCGAAGGCGAAGTCGTTCCAGGCGAGGATGAACGAGAGGATGGCGGCCGTGAACACCCCGGGTATCGCCACGGGCACGACCACCTTGCGCAGGGTCTGCAGCCGCGTGGCGCCATCGATCAGCGCCGCCTCCTCAAGCTCGGCGGGGATCTGGGCGAAGAAGTTCCGCAGCAGCCAGGTGGAGATCGGCAGCGTGTACACCAGGTACACGATGATCAGCGGGTAGATGTTGTCGAGGACTCCGAGGTTCTTCAGCACCAGGAACAGCGGCCCCACCATCGCGATCACCGGGAAGAACCCGGCCAGCAGAATGAACGCGAGGATCGCCCCGGCGCCGCGGATCTGCAGCCGGGCCAGGGCGTAGCCGGCCAGCGAGGCCACGACGATCGTCACCGCCGTCGCGCCGAGCGCCACGATGGCACTGTTGATCAGCGGGGTAAGGAAATGCTGCTGCTTGAAGACGTTCACGTAGGCGCTGCCGGACAGGTGCGAGGGGATGATCCCGTTCTGGCCCCCCACGCCCGCCGCCACCTGCGCATTGGACTCCAGTGACGTGCGCAGGATCCAGTAGAACGGGAAGAGGGCGATCACGACGACGATCAGCGCCGCCAGGTAGAACAGCACTTCCTTGGCAATCTTGCGCGCCCGGGTCCCGCCCGTCCTCCGCCGGGCCGGAACCGCCGTGGTGCCCGCTCCCGCGACAGCCGCCGTCATGGCCGCCTCCCCTTACGCCGGGGCGCGGCCGCGCTCCGCCTCACCGTCCTCATGCCACCGGCCTCCCTCATGTCACCGGCCTCGTCCATCGCACGTAGACGGCCGACACAATCAGCGCGAGAACGACGAGAAACACCGACTGGGCGCCGCCGTACCCGAAGTCGGTGTTGGTGATGAAGGTCTGGTAGTTCAGGAAGAACAGCGACTCCGTCGACGTGCCCGGGCCGCCGCCGGTCAGGATGAAGACGACGTCGAAGACGAGCAGTGCCTGCAGGGTGCGGAAGATCAGCGCCACCGACAGCGCCGGCTTCAGCAGCGGCAGCGTCAGCTTCCGGAACGCCTGCCAGGCGCTTGCCCCGTCGATCCGCGCGGCCTCGTAGACGTCGGGGGGAATCACCTGCAGGCCGGCCAGCAGGATGATCGCGACGAACGGGATGTTCTTCCAGGAATCGGAGACGAAGATGACCGCCCACGACCTCCACACGTTCGCGTTCACCCAGGTGAGGCTGGACCAGCTGGGATGAATCGCACCGAGGAAGTAGTCGACGAACCCTGCCCGCGGGTCGAACATCGTCTTCCACAGCATCGCCGAGACCACGGTCGGGACGGCCCACGGCACCAGGATCGCGGCACGGACGAACCCACGGCCGCGGAACCGGCGGTGCAGCATGAGTGCGAGCGCGAGGCCCACCACGACGTCGAAGACGATGGTCACGACGGTGAAGGCGAGCGTCCGCTCCAGTGCCGATATCCACTCCGGCGAGGTGAACATCTTCGAGTAGTTCTGCCCGCCGACGAACTTGTGCGGGAGGCCGCCGAAGCTCAGGTTGTCGAAGTGCAGCGAGTTCCATACGTTCGAGATCATCGGGAAGGCGGTGACCGCGAGCAGCAGGATGACTGTCGGCGCGACCAGCACGTAGCCCAGCCGGCGGTCGGCCACAGGCCGCCCGCGCGAGCCGGGCTGCGGCCGTTGCGGCCTGGGCCTGCGCTGCCGGGCCGGCGCCTCGGTGGTGACCGGTTCCGTGGTCATCGACCAGCCCGGCCGTTACGACCCGGGCGTGGCACTGGCGTCCTTCTTGATGGCCGGCGCCGCCGCCTTCAGTGCCGCCGCTGGTGCGCTGGAACTGGAGGCCGCGTACACCGAGGAGAGCATCACCTGGAGGTCGTTGGAGACGGTCAGGTAGTTCGGGCTCACCGGCCGGGGAGCCGAGTAGTTATTGAGCGTCTTCACGTTGGCGAAGTACGGCGCCTTCGCGTACAGCGCGGCGGTGTAGGCGCTGGGCAGCGACGGCGGGTCGCCGGTCACCTCGGCCCGGGCGACCTCCACCGACGGGCTGGTCAGGTACTGGATCAGCTTCCAGGCCGCAGCCGAGTGCGCCGTCTTGGCGTTGATCGCGAGCATCTCGCCGCCGAGCGCGGAGCCGGGCGTGCCGCCGGGGCCGGCCGGGAACGGGATGTAGCCGACGTGGCCCTTGACCGGCGGAGCGGTCGCCAGCGACTCAACGAAGGGATAGTCAATGGCGAACGCGGCGTGACCCGAGACGAATTCCTGCTCGACCTGGCCCTCCTGCCATCCGGTCACCGCGGTGGGGGCGATGTGGTTGGTGTAGATGGCCGCGTGCAGCCAGTTCAGCGCCGCGGCATTGCCCGGCGTGTCAATGTTGCCGGGGTTGAGCGTGCCGCCGAACGCGGAATCCACCGTGAGGAAGGACGTGATCGCACCCTCGTATTTGGCGGCCTCGAAAGCCAGCCCCTCCTTCAGCGAGGGGTCCCTCTTCATCGCGGTCTGGGCGTCGGATACCACCTGGGCGGGGCTGGTGGGCGGCGTGGGGATGAGATCGGTGCGGTAATACAGTCCCTCTGGGTTGTCGAACCAGGGGATGGCGTAGGTCTTGCCGCCGAAGGTGCCCGCCGCCACCTCGTGCGGGAAGAACTGGCTCATGTCCGGGTGGAAGCTGTCCAGCGGCAGCGCCCACCCGGCCTGCGCGAACTTGGCCGGGTAGGTCACGTCGGACTCGAAGACGTCAGGCGTCGTGGAACCGGAGATGAAGGCGTGCTCGAGCTGCGACAGATACGTCGTCGAGTCAGAGGACAGCACCTGGATATGGACGGTGATGTTCGGGTTGGCCTTCTCGAAGTTGTTGATGGCCACCTGCGTCTGCTGTCCCTCGGTCCCGAGGCCGGACTCGGCGAACACGATGGTCTGCTTGGCGCCGGCCGAGACCGGCTTGCTGGGGCTGGAACTGCATGCTGCCGCGGCAAGCAGCACCGCCGTCCCCGCTGCCACGCCGAACCACCGTCTGGACATAACGCATTCCTCCGTCGCGAGCGTTACGACTGACCCCTCATCCGGGCGTGCCTACCGCGCGCAAGGGCCCCTGCGGCCACGCTGCCGTTCAGGGGCCCCTGCGGCACGGCACGCTTCGACCGTAACTGGCGATTAACCACGATTTAATGCATCAATATATAACAACTAGGACTCATCCGCCCCCGCAGGCCCGCTTGGATACCGGACGAGGGCATGGTGGCACCATCGGCGCGGGTTACGGACAGGCGATCGTTACCGGCCCAGCGAGTCCGGGCCCTGGCCCGGCGAGCGGCCGGTGTGTCGGACAGCACCGCAGCAAGTTGACGGGGGGTGCCGGGGGGTCGTCCCCCCGGGCCAGCACAGTATTTCTTCCCACAGATCCCGATAGCAGCGGGCTGCCTGGCTGCGGGGCGCGAACACGGGCACCGGCGCCCGCTCGGCCGCCATCCGCTCGATGACGGCCAGGGCGGGGATGGTGGTGGCGGCGATGTCCTGCCGCTTGCGGGGCAGTTGCTCGGTGATCTCGCGGTGGATCCGCTTCCGCCCGTCCACCATCGAGAAGAACGCCAGCACATCCGGCCGGCGGTCGGCGAAGCCGCTGACGAAGCCGGTGAGCTGATCGAGTGTCCGCACCGACAGCGTGGCGGGGATGAGGGGGACGAGGATGGTCCCGGCGGCGTGCAGCACGTTCTCCGATACCAGCGAGACGCTCGGCGGGCAGTCGAGCAGCACGACGTCGTAGTCCTCGGCGAGCGGGCCGAGCAGCCGCGAGAGTCTGCGGGTTGGCTTCTTGGCGTCATCGAGCAGCAGATCCAGGTTCCGGTAGGTGAAATCGCCCGGCAGGATGTCGAGGTTGCCGAAGTCGGTGCCCTTGATCGCGTCATCCAGTGACCGCGTTCCCCGGATGAGCGCCTTGCCGCCGCCTTTGACGCGGGCACGGACGCGGAACATGTACGTGGCGGCCGCCTGGGGGTCAAGGTCCCACAGCAGCGTGCGGAAACTGCTGCGCGCCGCGAGGTATGCGAGGTTGACGGCAGTCGTCGTTTTACCCACGCCGCCCTTGATGTTGTAGGTGGCGAGAATCCTCACGAGGCCGCCCCGGCCGTGAGCGCAGCCATCCTGCGGCGGCCGCGGGTACCGGCGAATTCGGCGAACCGTTCCGCGAACTCCGCGCGTGCCCTGCGCTGGCGCACGCCGAGCTGGGCGGCCAGCTCGCCCATGGCCAGCAGGGTGTCGGCCGGCGCGGCGTGGCGCGCCAGCATCACCGCCGCCAGTGCCTGGATCTCGCCGCGCTGCACCTGGCTGTCCTGGAATTCGCCGAGGCAGTCCTGCAGGCGCTTCAGGTCGCCGATCGCGGCGCGGTACGTTTCCGGATCATGCAGTGAAGTGAAGAACTCGAGCACATAGCGCAGTTCCTTGCAGCGCTTGCGGAGCGTGTGCAGGCTCTCGGCGGGCGATGCGCCGGTGATCGACGAACCGAGCCTGAGCACGCGCCCATATGCCCGTTTGGTCCGGCCAGCCGACAGCTCGGCGGCGCGCGGGCCTGGCGCAACGCCCGGCGCGTCCCGCATGCCCAGCAGGGCTTTTCGCCAGTCGCCGGTGACGGACGCGAAACGCGCCGAACGAAGGCCACGGTTGAGCTTCCGCCGCTCCCCGATCCGGCGGCGCGCCAGGAAGGCGCGGAACGGCTCCAGGTCTCCGGGGCTGGCCGCCACGAGCCCGGCGGACATCAGCGGGAAGGACAGCAGGTGGACATCGAGGTCCCTGACCGGCGTCGTCAGGTCGCCCAGCCATTTGAACTCGGGAACGAACCGCGGGGCGACCTCGCCTGGCAGCACATCGCCGACCAGTTTGAGCGCGGACCGGGTGCGCCGCACTGCGACACGCAGGTCGTGCAGGAATTCCGTGTCGATGTCACGGAGCACTCCGTCGACATTCACCTCGACCGTATCCAGCTGCTGCAGCAGGATCGTCGTGACCGCGTCGCACCCGGCCATGGCCGGGCGGAGCGCCACGTCGACCTTGCCCGAGTAGTCGGCGGCGCGCCGGCCGGCCGCGTGCAGCACGGCATCCAGTGCCGTCAGGCGGCTCGGTGACACCCCGGCGATGCCCTCCAGGACCCGCCGGGCGCGCCGCGCCGCCGCCTGGTACCCGCGGATCTCGGTGACGGCCAGCCGGGCCGGCAGCACCACGCCGGCCGGGGCGGGCACCGACATCTCGTCCACGACGAGCCGGGCTACCGTCTTCTCGTCGGAGTTCAGTAGCCGTAGCTCACGAACCTGGCTGGCGGCGGTGCCGGCGGGCAGCAGCGCACGGATGCCGGCAACGCGGGCGATCGCGTCCCGCACGGGTCCGGCCGGCAGCGCGTCCGCCAGGCACGGCCACCGGCCCGGCCCCGGCTGAGCGGCCAGCCGCTGGCGGTCCGCGCCGGTGAGCCTCAGCTCGCCCGCACCGCGCGCGCTGACATGCTGCAGCGTGAGCCCGGCCCGGTACAGGCGCCAGTCGAACGTATCCAGCCAGGTACGCCGCACTCTTGCCGGCCGGCCGTCTTCCGCGACGGCGAACGTCGCCATCAGCTCACCGAGTACCTGATTCAGCAGCTGCTGATCGGGCTTCTCGAGCACATACTCGCACAAGCCAGCCTCCACGCCGCGGGCCGTACCAGCAGTAACGGGACTGTCCTCAGGGCACAGGTTCCCCCGTGGGCCGCCAGAAAGGTGAACGAATGGTGAACTAAGATCATACACAAAATGTCGTCGCGACCTCGCCAGTCGGCGCGGCCGGCCACGTCACTCCGCCGGCGGCGGCCAGATCACCCCTGTGGTCGCGACACGGTTTCCCCTGGCTACTTCACCAGCGGGCCGCCACGGGCCTGCATGCCGGCCACCAGCAGCACGACGGCAACAAAAATGTACTCATACAAGGCCGGCAGGCCAAGCAGGACGATCAGGTCGTTGATCACGCCGATGAGCAGGGCGCCGAGAGCGGCGCCCACCACGGTGCCGCGGCCCCCGGTGAACGGTATCCCGCCCAGGATCACGGCGGCGATCGCCTGCAGTGAGTAGCCGGTCGCGCTGTCTGGGTAGATCGATCCCTGCCAGGCGGTGAACATGATCCCGGCAAGCGCGGCGAGTACTGCCGAGATCGCGAAGACGCTCATCTTCAGCATGTCGGCCTGCAGCCCGGAGCGCCTGGCCGCCTGCTCGTTCGAGCCGATGCTTCTCAGCCACAACCCGAACGGCGTGAGCGACAGCACGACTTGTCCCGCCACCACCACGCAGAAGGCCACGATGATCAGGTTGGATACGCCCGCCGAGGAGCCGGCGATCCCGGCGAAGCCAAAGGGCCTGGCCGGGCTGACGCTGCTCGGGCTGATGTACTGCCCTCCGTTGGCGAGCAGCGCGATGCCGCGGAAACCCCAGTAAACACCGAGCGTGACAACGAACGAGGGGATGTGCACCTTCGCCACGAGGAACCCGACGAACAGCCCCACCAGGAGGGCGCCCGCGAGAGTGGCGGCGAGCGCCAGGCCGGTGGGCACGGCGTGGAACACAGTGAGCCAGGCCAGGATCATCCCGAAGCTGGCGAGCAGGCTTTCCACGCCCAGGTCGATGGAGCCGACCACGATCACGAAGGCCTCGCCGACCGCGATGACGACGAGGAAGCTGGAGTTGACGAGCAGCGAGTCGAGGTTCGCCGGGCGAACGAAGTCGGGCGTGATGATCGTCGCGATGATCACGGCCAGGACGAGGAACGCGACCGGGCGCCGCACGCTGCCTTCCCGGCCCAGTACCAGGCGGGTGAGCTGCCGGAGCCGTGCCCATGGTGCCGCGGGCGCCGCCCGCTCGCCGGATGCGGACTCGGCCCGCAACGTAAGCGGCATCGTCGTCTCCTCCGGGCTATCCGGGCCGGCCAGCACGCGAGCCGAACATGAGGTGAATGAGATCTTCGGCCGTCAGCCCATCGTTCTTCACGACATGCTCGAGCCTGCCGGTGACGAAGACGGCGATGCGGGTGCAGACGGCCAGCACATCCTCCAGGCGGTGGCTGATCAGGATGACCGTCTTACCATGAGCGTGCAGGTCACGGATCGTGCTGAGGACATCCTCCGCCTTGGCGACGGAGACGGCGGCGGTCGGCTCATCCAGCAGGATGATGTCACGGTCAAAGAGCACCCCGCGGGCCACGGCGACCAGCTGGCGCTCGCCTCCGGACAGGTCGCTGGCGAGGTCGTCCGGCCTGATCTTTGTCCGCATCCGTTCCAGGACCTCGCGCGCCTGGCCCCGCATTCCGCGCCGGTCCAGGAAGAGCCGCCACCGCCTGCGCTCCTCACCGAGGAACAGGTTCTGCCACACGGTCAGGTCGGGCGACATCGCGAGATCCTGGTAGACCATCTCGATCCCTAGTTCCCGCCGGGACTGAGCGGGCGAGGTGATGCGGACCGGTGCACCGTGGTAGCGGAACTCGCCCGAGTCGGGGTGGTGGTAACCGCTGAGCAGCGAGAGGAATGTGGATTTTCCCGCGCCGTTGTCCCCCACGATGCCCAGTACCTCGCCGCGATAGACGTCGAGCGTCACGTCATCGATCGCCGTGACCGCGCCAAAGCGCTTCACCAGCCGGCGCACGGACAGCACGGGGACCGCGCCATCCTGCCGGGCTGTTGCCTCAGTGCGCCCCATTGCGCTCCTCCCGTTCCATCGTTCGCTGTGGCCGGGCGCGGCACGGTCTCCTCACCCCGCGGGGTAAGACTTCGAGCTTCCGTAGGGCAACGGCGGGACCGTCTGTGGCGTCCCCCATGCGGCCACCGAGCCGGCGTTCGCCTTGGTCACCACGGTCTGCGGGACCAGCACGTCGCCGTCCGGATTGCTGGCGGGCGGCTTGGTGTGGTGGCTGAGGTAGTTGTCCATCGCCTCCACTGCCCAGAATGCCTCGAGGTAAGGCGCGTGGGTCACCGTGTTGTACTGGGTGCCGGCCTTGATGTCGGCCAGGTCTTCAGGCTGCGCGTCCACCCCGCAGACGACGGTTTTCTTGCCCGGGGTGAGGCCATGCGCCTGAAGAGCGGAGATCGCGCCGAGCGCCATCGCGTCGTTTCCGGAAACAATGGCCTGGATATTGGTGGTCTTGGCGAGTTCGGTCGACATCACCGACTCCGCGGTGCCCGTGTCGAAGTTCGCGCTCTGGTTCAGCACGACCTTGACCGACCCGTTGGCGATGTATGGCTTGAGGACAGCCTCGGCACCGGCCACCCGGTCCACCGCGGTGGTGGCACCCAGGGTTCCTTCAAGGATGACGATATGCCACGGTTTCGGCAGGCCGCTGGCTTGCAGCCCCGCCAGGCAGCTCGTTGCCTCCTGCTGTCCCAGCTTGTTGTCGTTGTCACCGATGAAGGCGAAACGCGCGCTCGGGTCGCTGACGTCTCTGTCGATGGTCACGACCGGGATGCCCTTGCTCGACGCCTGCTTGGCGGCCTGGGTGACCGAGGTGTCGACGGCGTTGAGGATGATGCCCGCGGCTCCAGCCGCCATCGCGGTATGAATGTCCGAAATCTCGTCGGAGGACGAGCCGTTCGCTCCGATGATCTTGATGTCGAGGCTGGGGTAATGCTTGCTCGCGGCGGTGATGCCAGTGGCCATGGGTGCGAAGTAGGGCGGCGTGTACCCGTTGAAAATAAAGTAGACAAGCTTCTTCCCACCTGATGATCCCGTGTTCACGCAGCCGCTGGCCGCGGCCACGACGAGGCCAAGGCACGCCGCGAACAGCCACCGGGATGTTCGACGTTGATTCACCGGTCTGCCTCCTCGGATAGATGTACCCCGATTGCGGGAGCACCGCGCGGACCGGCCAGATTGTGCCGCTCAGCTAGCTAGGACCATCCGGCCATGTTATTACTATCCGTAGTCAAGGATACACGTATAGTTACATCGGGTTACGTGCCTCAGGCGATCTTGGCCCGGGGCTTACACCACGCCGCTGGCATGGCACGGGAGAGTAAAGGACGGCTGATGCATCGAAGATCACCTCTTGGCGTCGTCGCGCCGGCTGTGGCCGCGGCAGCGGCACTGACCGGCGCGTTGTATGGCGGCGTCCACCCGGCGTCGGCCGCCGGCTCCGGCCAGGTGATTACCGGCGGCACGTTCGGCGTGACCGCGAACTACACGCAGGGAGGCGGCGATACCTGGTTCAATACCTGGTCGAATGACGGCAACATCTATGCCACATCCAACGACACAACCGGCTTCAACGGAAAGTGCAACAGTGACATCGCGGTCAATGAGCTGGCCGGTGCCGACCCGACACATCTCACCGCGCCGTTCGTCAACTGCATGACCAGCTATGGCCACATCGGCGACTACACGCAGCATCCGGACCGCTGCAGCTGGAAAAGCGGCGGCATCATCTCCATCAACGGGGTGCTGTACCTCGCGGTCGCGCGCCAGACGGGCGTGTGCACCCGCGCACCCAATGGCGAGCAGCCGTCGAAGGACGCGAGCATCGTCAAGTCCACGGATCACGGGCGCACCTGGTCGAACGGGTTCGGGATCACAAATTCCCCGGACGGTGCCGCGCCGTCATACAATCAGCACCTCCGCCGGGTCAATGCTATGTTCCCGGACAACAAGTTCTCCGCTCCGTTCTTCATCAATTACGGCCAGGACGACAACCCCGCCAGTACCGCTGATGGCGGGAACCAGTACGTGTACGCGGTCTCCAACGACGGTTTCGCCTATGACGGCAGCTACCTGTACCTCGGCAGGGTACTGCGCAGCAAGATCGGTGACCTCAGCGCCGCTGACTGGCAGTTCTACACCGGCCCGGCGGGAGGCGCTGGGTCGAATCCGGCAAACTGGTCGAGGAATTTCAATAAAGCCACGCCGATCCTGGCAGCAAAAAACCGGATCAGCCAGCCGGATATCCAGTACTACCCAACGCTGCACCGATACATCTTGATCAGCTTCTACTATCCTTTCTCCACGCACTGGCCGGCCGGCGGTACCGCCTCGCGGAGCGCATTCTCCTTCTACGAAGCGCCGCATCCATGGGGGCCCTGGGTACAGTTCCTCGCCAAGCCGACGACCCTGACGGTCTGCTACATCGACTGCCGGCCGCAGAACACGGTGCCACTGGGGTTCTACGACCCGGCCCCGGTATCGAAGTTCGCCAGGATGGATGGCCTGAGCAACATCATCTTCACCTCGGGCGACTTCACCAATTCATCCCGCTATGCAAGCCCGAAGCTCTATGCCCTGCACGCGCTGCCATTGACGCTGTCATCGCCGCTGTATGACATCACCGATGACGGCTCGCCTGCGATTACCTATAAGGGCCAGTGGACAAGCTCCACATGGCAATCGCTCGGCTCCGACTACTTCGACGGGACGGTGCACATCAGCCACACGGCCGGGGCTACCGTCTCATACAGCTTCACCGGCCAGGCCATCGAGTGGATCGGCTCGACCAACAATAACCACGGCTACGCCGCCGTTTCGGTCGATGGCGGGCCGACAACCATGGTCGACACCTATTCATGGAACTGGGCCAAGCAGGTGACGCTGTTCAAGCGCACCGGCCTCACCCCGGGCCGGCATACGATCACCATCACCGTAAGCTCCCGGCAGGATCCGGCAGCGGTGGCACCCGCCCGCTACCAGGACGTCGACGCGTTCATCGTGGGGCGCTGAGGACCGCCACGCCGCTGCTGACCGAGGCGGGCGGGCCCCGTCCGGGTCCGCCCGCCGGGGACTGCTCAGCCGCGCTGCGGTGCGGGAACGCCCGTCCGGCTCGACCGCCAGGCGAGCAGCATCGCGAGCACGGAAGCGATCGCGCCCGCGAGCATCGCGGCACGGTCACCCGTCACCCCGGCCACGCCGGCGCCGTGCCCAACGCCTTCGGCGACCGCCGGCAGCAGCGCGGCGCCGATGGCTGCGCCTATCTGGCGGCTGGTGTTGATCATGCCGCCGACGAGACCCTGATCGCTGTCGGGCACGCCGCGGCTGGCGATCACGATGGAGCCGAACGCGGTCCCGGCGGTGCCGAAGCCGATCAGCATCACCGCGAGCAGGAGGGGGCTGTAGCCGGCGCCGGGCAGCCGGGTGAGCACGAAGAAGCCGGCGGCCGACGCGGCGCCGGTGACGGCCAGCAGGCGCCGCACTCCGCCGAAGCGGGCCGCCAGCTGGGTCCCGAACATGCCGGCGGTAAAGCCGGCCACTCCCTGCGGGGCGATGGCCAGGCCCGTGACGAGCGGTGATTCGTGCAGGACCTGCTGGAAGTACAGGGACAGCACCAGCATCTCCCCGCCGTTCCACAGGCCCAGCAGGAGCGCGAGCGCGCTGCCGTTGCGCAGGCCCGCGTGGCGGAACATGCCGAGCCGGATCAGCGGCTCCGGATGCCGGAACTCCGCCGCGACGAAGGCGGCCGCTGCGGCGATCGCCACGGCGGCCGCACCGAGCACCGCCGGCGACAGCCAGCCGAACACATTGCCCTCCGACACCGCGAACACGGCGAGTGCCACCGCGCCGGTAATGAGCAGCCCACCGCGCACATCCAGCCGGCGGCCGCCCCGCGCGTCCCGCCTGTTCGCCGACTTGCCGAGCACTCGCGGCGCGAGCAGCGCGGCGATCAGCCCGACCGGGACGTTGACCAGGAAGACCGAGCGCCAGCTCGTGAACTGCACGAGCACGCCACCCAGTACCTGACCGGCGACGAAGCCCAGCGAGGCGGTCGCGCCGTAGAGCCCCAGTGCGCGGGTACGCTCACGACCTTCGGGGAATCCGGTGGTGATGAGGGACAGCGCGGCAGGCATCACCACGGCGGCACCAGCGCCCTGGACGATGCGGGACACCAGCAGCAGTATCGGGTCCCGTGCGAGACCGCCGGAGAGGGAGGCGAGGGAGAATGCGACGAGGCCGATGACGAACATGCGGCGCCGGCCCAGTATGTCGGCGGCACGGCCGCCGAGGATGAGCAGGCCGCCGAAGGCGATCGCGTAGGCCGTGACCACCCAGTCCACCGCCGACGCCGACAGCCGCAATTCGCGCTCGATCGATGGCAGCGCCACGTTCACGATGCTGAAGTCGAGCACCATCATGAACGAGGCCACGAGGATGAGCGTCAGCCTGAAGGCCTTCCGGCGCCGCGTGTCACCGCCTGGCAACGGCGCGGGGGGGTCATCCCGGGCAGGGCCGCCGGCGGATGCGCCTGCCGGCGCCGGCTCCGCGCCGGGCCGCCCAACCGGGCCCGCGGGGGTGCGGCGGGCAGGCAGGTCCCGCGTCGCCCGGTGCACGGTATCGAGCCCGGACGTCTCAGCTGCCGTGCCGCGTGAGCGGTCTGGCAGCAGGCCTGCGTCACGCATGCGGTGCAGCGTCCCGCGACGCCAGATGAGGACGGGCCCGGAGTGCCCGGCGTGCGTTCGGGCGGACGGCGCCCGCGGGGATGTCATTTGTGATGATGGTGATCGGCTGGGCCTGTTGGGCCCGCTTGACGGCGGCATAATGTGTATCAGACCAATCAAATACGGAACGGCTCGTTTCGCATATCCGAAGGCTTGAACAGCATGAAGAGCGCCGGTATTCCGGGCAGCGAGCCCGGCATTCCGCACACTGGTGCACGTCCCGCGGCCAGCCAGGCGGCGCCCCCCCAGGCCACCCCCGGCCAGGCGGCTGGTACGCCGCAGCGGGGCAGGCCGCGAAGCGAGCAGGCGGATCGCGCGATCACGGCGGCCACGCTGGAGTTGCTTGCCGAACGAGGCTTGGCCGGCATGTCGATCGAGGAGGTGGCCTCCCGCGCTGGTGTCGGTAAGGCGACCATCTACCGGCGCTGGTCCTCCAAGGGCGCCCTCGCACTTGACGCCTTCGTCACGGAGTTCCGCCAGCAGCAGCCACTGCCGGATACCGGGACGCTCCGCGGTGACCTGCGCGCCGAGCTTCGCGCGTGGGTCGCAGCGGTCACGCGCACCCCGGCGGGGCGGATGCTCGGTGACCTCATCGGGGAGGCCCAGCATGACAAGGACCTGTCCGCCAGTTATCGCGAACGCGTCCTCGAGCCGCTGCGCCAGCAGCACCGGATCATGCTGGACCGGGCGATCGCGCGTGGCGAGATCGCGGCCGGGACCGACCGGGAGCTCGTACTCGACGTGCTGTTCGGGGCCGCACAGCACCGACTGCTGCTCGGCCATCTCCCGCTCACCGACCGCTTCATCCGCGACGTCGTCGAGCTGATCCTGACCGGCATCCGGAGCACCGGCCCAGCAGGAGATCATGGACGGTGACCTCGCGTGCCGCGCACCAGGCCACCACCCGGGCCCGGCGCGGAGGTGTGCCGCGAACGTGTGGCTTCGGCGATATCGCCCTTGACCAGACAAAAATGTGATCGATAACATCGGGGTCGGCAGCCGAACCGGCCGCTGAGCCGTCCGGGCCACGTGGACGCCAGACGGGAGGGTGCTCCGCAGCGCTGTCAGCGGCAGAGGGAGGCGCAAGGTGGCGTCGTCACCGCATGACCCGGGCAGGCCCGAGTCAGCCGGCCAGGCGCGGGCGAGGACGCACAGCACCCCCCGGCTCAGCGGCAGCCTCGGCAGGGCCCCGGTGATGGCCGATGTCGCCCGGCTCGCCGGCGTCTCCCACCAGACCGTCTCCCGCGTCCTCAACGATCATCCGAACGTGCGCCCGCACACCCGTGAGAAGGTCCTCGCTGCGATCCGGCAGCTCGCCTACCGGCCGAACGCGGCGGCCCGGGCCCTCGTCACGCGGCGCACCCACACGCTCGGCGTGATCAGCATCGACTCGCCCCTTTACGGGCCCGCCATGATGCTGCACGGAATCGAGCGCGCGGCTCAGTACGGGTATTTCATCGTCATCGCGAGCCTGCCGGCGCTTGACCGGCGCTCGATGCTGGAGGTCGTCGACCGCTTCCTCGGCCAGGCGGTCGAGGGCATCATCGTCATCGCCCCGCAGACCTCGGCGGTCGCCGCGCTCGGGCACGTGCCCCTCGACGTGCCGCTCGTGGCCGTCGGCTGCGGGACCCGCGCGCCGCTGACGTCGGTGGCCGTGGACAACACGGACGGCGCGGCCAGGGCCACGCGCTACCTCCTCGACCTCGGCCATGAAACCGTTCACCACGCCGCGGGCCCCGGCAGCTGGCTGGATGCGCGAGAGCGCATCGACGGCTGGCGTGCCGCGCTGCGCGAGGCGGGCGCACCGGAACCGGAGGTCATGTCCGGCGACTGGTCAGCGCGGTCCGGCTACGAAATCGGCCACAAGCTCGCGGCGCTGGACGGCGTCACGGCCGTGCTCTGCGCCAACGACAACATGGCACTGGGGCTGATCCGGGCGCTGACCGAACGCGGCCGCTGCGTGCCCGCCGACATCAGCGTCGTCGGGTTCGACGATATCCCCGAGGCCGGCTATTTCCTCCCGCCGCTCACGACGGTCCGCCAGGACTTCATCGAACTCGGCCGCCGGGCGCTGAGCGCGCTGGTCGACCACATCTCCGGGACCGGCGAGGCGGGCCCGCGCATCCGGGTGACGCCGGAACTCGTGGTACGCGCCAGCGCCGCCCGGCCGCGCGGTGCCATGACGCGCCAAACGGGATCGTGACCCCTGCCAGACGTGGCGGAAGGCAGAACCCCTAGTGACAGGAGCGCGCAAGTGGGAGGTCGGCAATGGTTGTTAGCGCTAACAACCGGGACCAGTACGTAGTTGGCGTGGATTTCGGCACATTGTCCGGCCGCGCGCTCGTCGTGCGGGTCAGCGACGGGGCCGAGGCCGGCACCGCCGTCCACGAGTACTCCCGCGGCGTGATGGACCGCGAGCTGGCCGCCACGGGTGAGGCGCTGCCGCCCGACTGGGCCCTGCAGGATCCGGCGGATTACTGTGCCGTGCTGCGCACTGCCGTCCCCGCCGCGATCAACGACGCCGGCATCGCCCCCTCCGCCGTCATCGGGATCGCCACCGACTTCACAGCCTGCACCGTCATGCCGGTCCTGCGTGACGGCACGCCACTGTGCCAGGTTCCCGGCCTGGAAGGACGCCCGCACGCCTATCCGAAGCTGTGGAAGCACCACGCCGCCCAGCCGTACGCGGACCGCATCAACGCACTCGCCCATGAGCGGAAAGAGCCGTGGATCGCACGGTACGGCGGGAAGATCTCGTCGGAATGGCAGTACGCCAAGGCGCTCCAGCTTCTGGAGGAGGACCCCGGGACCTACGAGCGTGCCGACCGGTGGATCGAGGCCGCCGACTGGATCATCTGGCAGCTCACCGGTGCCGAGACCAGAAACGCCTGCACCGCCGGCTACAAGGGAATATGGCAGGACGGGCACTACCCGTCGAGCGACTTCCTCGCCGCGCTGAACCCGGCATTCGCGGACTTCGCCGCCAGCAAGCTGGAGCATCCGATCTCGGCCCTCGGCACACGCGCCGGGTCCCTCACCGCACAGGCCGCGGAATGGACCGGGCTGCCGGAGGGCATCGCGGTCGCCGTCGGGAACGTCGACGCCCATGTCACCGCCCCCGCCGCGCTGGCCATCGAGCCCGGCCAGATGGTCGCCATCATGGGCACGTCCACCTGCCACGTGATGAACAGCGACGACCTTGCCGAGGTGCCGGGCATGTGCGGCGTAGTGGACGGCGGCCTCATCGCCGGCAAGTGGGGGTATGAGGCGGGCCAGAGCAGCGTCGGTGACGACTTCGGCTGGTTCACCGAGTGGGCGGTGCCCGGCTCCTACCATGAGGAGGCAGCGCGCCGCGGCATTTCCGTACACGACCTGCTGACCGAGGAAGCGGCGGCACAGCCGGCCGGGGCACACGGGCTCATCGCCCTGGACTGGTTCGGCGGCAACCGGTCCGTACTCGTGGACCACCGCCTGTCCGGCGCCATCGTCGGCCTGACGCTCGCCACCCGGCCGGCCGAGATCTACCGGGCACTGATCGAGTCGACCGCGTTCGGGACCCGCGTCATCATCGAGGCGTTCAACGCGGCCGGCGTGCCGGTCACCGACCTGATCGTGGCCGGCGGCCTGGTCAAGAACGATTTGATCATGCAGATCTACGCCGACGTCACCCAGCGCCCGCTGAGCGTGATCGGCTCGGACCAGGGCCCGGCGCTCGGCTCCGCCATCCACGCCGCGGTCGCCGCCGGCGCCTATCCGGACGTGCCGGCCGCGGCGCAGGCGATGGGCAAGGTCCGCCGGGAGGTGTACAAGCCCGACCCGGCCAGCGCCGCGATCTACGGCGAGCTTTACGCCGAGTATGTGACGCTGCACGACTATTTCGGCCGTGGGGCCAACGAATGCATGCACCGGCTGCGTGCGCTCCGCGACCGCGTCCTCGGCAACAGTACTGGCCCGGGGGGGCGACCTCCCGGAACCCCCCGTCAGTTTGCTGCGGTGCTGTCCGATACACCGGCCGCTCACCGGGCCGGAGGCCCGGTGAGCGGCCGGTAACGATCGCCTGTCCGTAACCCGCACCAATGACCGTCCCGCACCGGCCGCTCACCCGGGCAAAGGCCCGGGGTCGCTGGGCCGGTAGGGGGCAGCCCCCCTTGGAGGTAGCTGTTGAGCGCCGAACCGAGCGTGCCCGGCATCGACGCGCCGACCGCCGAGCTCATCGCCGAGCTTCGCGAGATCGTCTGCGACCTGCACGCCGAACTGCCGCGCAACGGACTTGTCGCCTGGACATCGGGGAACGTGTCCGCGCGTGTCCCCGGCACCGACCTGATGGTCATCAAGCCCAGCGGCGTCAGTTACGACGACCTGACTCCCGAAACGATGGTCGTATGCGACCTGGACGGCAACACGGTCAGCGATGGCTACAGCCCGTCCAGTGACACCGCGACGCATGCCTACATCTACCGGCACATGCCCGGAGTAGGCGGCATCGTGCACACTCACTCGACCTACGCGACCGCGTGGGCCGCGCAGGGCGAGCCGATCCCGTGCGTCATCACCGCCATGGCCGACGAGTTCGGCGGGGAGATCCCGATCGGGCCGTTCGCGCTGATCGGCGGCGACGAGATCGGGCGGGGTGTCGTGGCGGCGCTGACCGGCCACCGCTCCCCCGCGGTCCTGATGCGCAGCCACGGCGTGTTCACCATCGGCCCGACCGTCCGCAACGCCGTCAAGGCAGCGGTCATGTGCGAGGACGTGGCCCGCACCGTGTACCTGGCCCGGGCATTCGGCGATCTTGAGCCGCTGCCGCAGGACCAGGTAGACGCGCTGCACAAGCGATACAAGGAGCACTACGGCCAGCACTGAGCACTGCCCTGCCAGCACTGACCACGATGGCCAGCACTGACCGCCGCTGTGCGCGTGCGCGGCCGGCCATCAGGCCCGCCCCGATTCGAGAAGGAGATTGTCATGGCTGACCGTAAGCCGCGCATCGGCATCCTCGGCATCATGCAGGACCTGTACGACGACATGATCCCCGGGATAGCCCAGCGGCAGGAGGGTTATGCCGCGGAGATCGCCAGCCACCTGGCCGACGTTGCCGAGTTCATCCCCAGCAAGGCGATCAAGTACCGCGAGGACGCAGAGCGCGCGATGCGCGAGTTCGAGGACTCCGGCCTCGACGGCGTGCTCGTCGTGATGCTCACCTACGGTCCCGCGATGCGGGTGGCGCGGCTGCTGAGCGAGTCGCGGCTGCCGGTCTGCCTGGCCAACATCCAGCCGGAGCCGTCGGTCACCCCGGCCTGGGATATGGCCGACATGACCTACAACCAGGGCGTGCACGGCGCCCAGGACACCGCGAACGCCATGGTCCGGGCCGGCAAGCGCTTCCACGTTCTGACCGATGACTGGAAGAGCGACAGCTTCCGCGCCGACGTCGGCCGGTGGGCACGTGCCGCGGCCGCCGTCACCGCCTGGAAGTCGCTGAAGACCGCGATCTTCGGCTACGCGATGAACGACATGGGCGACATCCGGGTGGACGAGAGCGCCCTGATCAGGACACTCGGACCGGAGATCATCGCGGTCGCGCCGGGCGACCTGTACCGCGGGATGCTGGACGTCACCTACGCGCAGATCGCGGAGGTGACCGGGTTCGAGGACGCGAACTTCGAGATCGATCCGAGGCTGTCCCGGGAGGAACGCGAGGACCACGCCCGGATGCAGGTGGCCCTGGAGCAGATCCTGAACGACCGCGGGTTCGGCGCCTACACCGCGCACTTCGACGCGATCGGTGAGGACGGCCGGTTCAGCCGCCTGCCGCTGGCCGCCGCGTCCAGCCTGATGGCCAAGGGCTACGGGTACGCCGCCGAAGGCGACGTGCTCACCGCCTGCCTGGTCTCCGCCGGGCACACCCTGATCGGCGACGCGCACTTCACCGAGATGTACGCGATGGACTTCCCGTCGGACTCGATCCTGCAGAGCCACATGGGCGAGGGCAACTGGAAAATCGCGCGCTCCGACCGGCCGGTGAAGCTCATCAAGCGGCCGCTCGGCATCGGCCGGCTCGATGACCCGCCGACGTTCCTGTTCCAGTACCAGCCCGGCCCGGCCACGCTCGCGACCCTGATCTCGCTGGAGGGCGACAGGTTCCGGCTGGTCGTCGCGGAAGGCGAGAACCTCGACAGCCAGGAACTGCCAGCGCTGGAGATGCCGTACGGGCAGTTCCGCCCGGCCTCCGGGCTGCGTGCCTGCCTGAACGGCTGGCTCCGCGCGGGCGGCGCGCACCACGAGGTCATGAACCTGGGCCACCACGCGGCGGCGTGGCGCGACTTCTGCGAGCTCGCTGGGATCGAGTTCGTCCAGGTGTAGGCCCCGTCTGGCTGGCGGGGAGGCGCGCCCGCGGCCCGGCCGTGGCGGGGAGGCGCGTGACCGGGGTCTTGCGTGATCGTCATCGCGGCCGGGGCAGCTAGCGGGTGGACGCGCATTCCTGCTGCCGCACCATGGAAACGGGTACCGGCCGTGATGGCCGGGAAGCCCTTCGTGCGAAGCTGGAAGATGCCAGGTCATAGGCATCCGGCTCTGGGAGGTGCGAGATGCAGCAGGCTCGGGTCACTCCGCCGGCGCCGGCGAGGCTGATGTAAGTCCTTCGATTCCGCCGGGCCAGCCTTTCCTGGGGTTACCCGTCGAGCGGGGCGCCGTGCCAGCGCCATTGATGTAGGCGCGGATGCCCGGGCAGTCCGGCGCGGCCAGTTGCCCATCGCAGTGCTTCCCACGGGCCGGTTACCCGCGATCGTCCGGCTACTCAGCGCGACGGCGAAGCCTTCCCCAATGGCAGGCCTCATTATGCTTGGGGATGTGAGGGAGCTGAGCGAGGCGGAGCTGGAGGCGCTGGTCGAAGAGGCCACCGTGGACGCCTACGGCGATGAAGAGCAGCTGTCCGGCTTCCACGTCATGATCGGGGACAACCTGGCCATCCCGTTCACGACAACGATCCTGGGCGTCGAGGTGACCGTCAAGGCCGTGGAACTCACCGCGAGCGGGATCGTCGCGATCTGCGTCCGCGGGAAGTACCGGCAGGCGATCCCAATCCTCGACCTTCCGCTGCCGGAGCCCCCGCCTCGGGGCTGGGAATGGATCGCGGCCTACCAGCATTGGGCGCTCCTGCGGTGAGCGAGTACCAGTATTACGAGTTCCTCGCGGTGGACCGCCCACTGACCGCCGCCGAGCAGGCCGAAGTCCGCCGACTTTCAACCCGGGCCAGGATCACCGCCACCAGCTTCACCAACGAGTATCACTGGGGTGACTTCAAGGGCAGCCCAGAACGGCTGATGCAGCGTTACTACGACGCGCATCTGTATCTTGCGAACTGGGGCACCCACCGGATCATGCTCCGGCTGCCGCGCACGCTCCTCGACCCGGAGATCGCCGGACAGTACTGTGCCGGCGACCAGGTGAGCGTATCGGGCACGGGCGACTACGTGATCCTCAACATGATCAGCGAGGACGAGACGGGTGAGTGGGAGGAAGGTGCCGAAGACTCGCTGTCCGCTATCATCGGCGTCCGCTCCGAACTCGCCGCCGGGGACCTGCGGCCTCTCTACCTGGCATGGCTGTCGGCCTGCGGCGTATGGGAAAGCGATGAGGACGCCTTTGACGAGGAGGACGAGGACGATCTGGAGCCACCGGTTCCGGCCAGCTTGGGATCACTCACTGCCCCGCAGCGCGCCCTTGCCGACTTCCTCCGCCTTGACTCCGACCTGCTTCAGGTCGCAGCCGAGGCCAGCCCTGCGCTGACCGAGGCGGAGGACGATCCGCGTGCGCTGGCCGAGTACATCGCGAACCTGGCGGGCGAAGATAAGGACAGACTTCTCCTGCTGGTCGCAGAGGACCAGGCGGCAAGGGCGCGGATGGAATTGTTGCGCAGCGTCCGCGGAGGACCGGGTCACCAGCCCAGCCCTTATCCCCGGCGAACCGTGGCGGAACTCCTGGATGCCGCAGCGGCACGCCGTCGGCGGCGTGAACAGCAAGCCGCGGCCAGGGCCGCCGCGCAGCAAGCCCTCCTTGACCGGCAACGCGCGGCAGGCCGCGAGAAGCGCCTGAAGGAACTGGCCCGCGACCAGGAGACTGCCTGGGCCGACGCCGAAAGGCTGATCAACACCAAGCAGCAAGCCCAGTACGACGCGGCCGTCGCTCTGCTCAAGGACCTGCGGGAAATCGCCCGGCGCGAGGATCAGGCCCAGGCATTCGCGCGGCGCTTCGCGGCACTGCGCGAAGCGCACCTACGCAAGCCCAGCCTCATCGCCCGGTTCGACCACGCCGGGCTCACCGGATGAACGCGGACGCGCGAGAGCCTCACACGGCCGCTTCAGCCTGGACCTGCGCAGCGACCTGCACGGCACCGGCGTGCGCGTCACCTGCATCGAGCCTGGAATGGCCGGCACGGAATTCTCCGCCGTCCGGTTCAGCGGCGACAAGACGAAGGCGGACGCCGTCTACGCAGCCATGCAGCCGCTGACGGCCGACGACATCGCCGAGTCCGTTTACTGGGCGGCGAAGAACCCGAGAGCGCCTTGCATCCGGCGGCGGCTGGCGTGCTACTGGACGCCTTGCGTGACGCAAGCGAGCGGCGCCAGGTGATCGTCACCAGCCATAGCCCGGATCTCCTTGACCGCCACGACTTCGACCTCTCCGAATTGCGCGCCGTACGGTCGGTCTCCGGCGCGACGGTGATCGGGGAGCTTGACCAGGCAGGCGCGCTTGCACTGCGCGAAGACCTTCACACCCCTGGGGAGCTCTTGCGTACCGATCAACTTCTCCCTGCCGCTTCCCGGCCTGTGGAGGCACAGTGACCAGCACGCCAGTGCTCGCGCCAATCGTCGAAGGGCATGGTGAAGTTGTGGCCATCCGGCAACTCGTTACCCGGGTCGGATACGAGTTGCTAGGCACGTGGATTGAGGTGGCGCAGCCGTTCCGGTTCGACTCCGGCAAGATGCGCAAGCCCGACGAGCTCGCCAAAGCGATCCGGGTTCAAGCCGCACGCGTGCACGGATACGGCGGGGTTCTCGTGCTGCGTGACGGCGACGGCGTCGCATGTCCAGTGGAACTGGCCGCACTGCTAGCACCCTCGCAGGGCCTTCTCCCCGTCCGGGTCGACCAAACCCACATGTACCCGATCGTGGCTGCGTCGTTCGATCACGGCGCGACGTTCCCGCAGGTCTCCTCGATCACGCTCCCGGTCAGCGGGAACTGGGGTGACCGCGACTTCATCGCGGCCAGCCGGAACGGCGACATCTACCTCACCTGGAACTACGGCCCCTCCGCGGTAGAGGTCAAGCTGCTGTGTTCCCCGGCGGGTAGCTGAGCCCGGCGACACGTTCGGCATCTCGGTCCTCCCCGGTGGCCCCGGGGTCCGGCTCGCCATGAGCTGGGGAAGCGCCATCGGCACCAGCCCGGATTCGGAGATCTACTCCGCGGTGGTGACCTTCCCGCAACGCTGATCCCGGGAACAGCGCGGGCCCGCGGCCCGGCGGAGGTCCTTGCCAGGCCGCGGGCCCGTACAGAGCGCAGGTCCTCAGCCCCCTTGACCTGCGGGATCGTGGAAATCGTGGACTGCGCCTGCTGCAGCGCCGCGCTCGGCGTCGCGGTGCCGGTGATCGCGGCCTGGATAGCCGTCCAGATCGCCTCCGTCCCGTCCCGCCCCGATTGAATGATCCCGTATAGGAATACGTTTTCTCACTGCTCTGGGCCACAAGCCCGGACTACCAGGAGACATGGCTGCAGCCGCCTGGACTGCCCTGCCGGCCGTGGCGCGCCGCACCGTCCCGGCCGGGCAATCACTTGGTGAGGCGGTTCCCGACGGTCGATTCGCGGACGATCAGGCGCGGGGGCACGGTGCGAATACCGTGGGCCGGCTCTCCGTCGATGGCGGAGAACAGATACTCGGCGGCCAGACGGCCAATCTGTTCCAGGTTCATATCTATGCTGGTCAGCGGCGGGTCGGCACCATCGGCCATCGGCTTCCAGTTGTCGAACCCGACGAGGGCGACATCGCCGGGCACCTGACGCCCGGCCGACCGCAGCCCGTCGGCGACGCCGCGGGCGATCTGGTCACTGCCGCAGAAGATCGCGTCCACC
>DASQVO010000337.1:0-22844 GCA_035640715.1 Streptosporangiaceae bacterium | reverse complement strand
ATGACACCGGGGCAGATACCAGTGCCTGCCCCGGTCAGCGCGCAGTCCTGAGAGGCCCGGTCCAAGCAGCTAGTCCGTGCTGGCAATTGTGTGGCCGCTGCCCCGAGGGCGCGCGGAAGGCGAGGCTCGGGGTCTCAGTCGAGCAAGGTGGTTGCGGCCCGCAGCTCGTGGAGTGCCTGACGTGCGAGTTCGGTGGATGTTTGCTGGTTGGCCCGGCTGCGGTATCCCGGCCTCCTGCGTCCACGGGCCCAGCCGACGGTGCCGCGCATGGTTCGCCACACACCGGACGGGTCTCTGCGCTATGCCAGCCCGGCTTGTCACGTCCCGGCGAGCCACCGCGGCTATGGTGGTGCTCACCCGCACACAGCCATCAGGGGACGCCCGTGACTCACGAGGATGGAATCAGTGCTCCGGCCCGCAGTCAGGCGGTCGGCGGGTGGCTGGAAGCGCTGGGCTCCAGTGCCCCGGCTCCCGGTGGCGGCGCCGCCGCCGCGATGAGTGCCTGCACCGGCGCGGCTCTGGTCGAGATGGTCTGCAACCTGACGATCGGCAAGCCGGCGTTCGCGGAACACGAGCGGCACGTCATAACCATCCGCGATACCGCGCGTGAGCTGCGCCTGCGCGCTCTCGCCCAGATCGATGAGGACGCTGCCGCCTTCGCAGATCTGATGGCCGCATACCGGCTCCCGAAGGACACCGATGAACAGAAGGCGGCACGGCGCCCCGCTATCCAGGCGGCAACGCGCCGTGCCGCCGCGGTGCCGCTGGACATCGCTGCGACGGCTGCCGACGTCGTGCGGCTCGCGGCGCAGCTTCCCGGCCGCTCCAACCCCGCCGTTCTGTCCGATGTCGGCGTCGCTGCATCCGCTGCTGCCGCGGCGATCGATTCTGCGGCGATCAATGTCGACGTCAACCTCGCGACGCTGAGCGATGACGACGCGAGGACGGCGCTCGCCGGCCAGCTAGCCGGCTACCTGGCTCTCGCCGGACAAGCCCGCCAGCTGGTCGCCGAGGTCCGGCAGGAGATCACCCGGTAGGGTCACCTATGTCGATCTCGGGCTGTTCAAACGTGACGCCGCAGGCGCTGGGCCGAACGCCGCATAAGGCCCGCCAGGGCCGTTGCGGTGTCCCGGCGCCGAGGACCAGCCTCCCGAAGCCAGCGAAGCGCCCGCGAGGGAGGCAGAAAAGATGAGTCACCTCATCGATGGGCGGGCGATCGCGGCGCGGATAAGAGATCAGACGGCCAGTTCGGCTGCGGCGCTGCGCGAGCGGGGCGTTACGCCGGTCCTGGCCGTTGTCGTTCCGAACGATGATGCCGGCGCGGCCTGGTACGTCCGCTCCTTGCAAAGACTGGCGGCCAAGGTGGGCGTCGAATGCCGGGTCCACCAGTGGTCCGGGCCGCCCGCCGCCGCAGATGTCCTGGCCAAGCTCGACGAGCTGTCCGCCGATCCGGCGGTGCACGGCATCATCTGCCAGGCGCCGCTGCCTCAGGACCTCACCTTGGCCGCTGCTGGTGCGCGGATCGCGGTAAGTAAGGACGTCGATGGTGCCAACCCGGCCTCGCTGGGCGGGCTCGCCGCCGGCGTTCCGGGTGCCTTCGCCCCCGCGACGGCCGCCGCGGTGATGGAGATCCTCAAGCATGAGCAGGTTCCGCTCGAGGGTCGGCGCGCTGTTGTCGTGGGCCGTTCCAACATCGTCGGAAAGCCTGCGGCGCTCCTGCTGCTCGCCGAGCATGCCACCGTCACGATCTGCCACTCGCGGACGCGGAACCTTCCCGATGTGTGCCGGGAAGCCGAGATCCTCGTGGTCGCGGTGGGCCGGCCGAAGCTCATCGGCGCGGCGCACGTCGAGTCGGGTGCGGTTGTCATTGACGTCGGCATCAATGCCACGGAAGACGGCGGCGTCGTCGGTGATGTTGACACGGAAGCCGTCGAGGACACAGCTTCGGGGATTACGCCCGTCCCCGGCGGCGTCGGCCCGGTCACGACTGCACAGCTCATACGGCAGGCGGTGCGCGCGGCCCTCGGTGCCAGCCTGGCGGCTGAGGCAAGCTGAGATCAGGCGGCCGACAGCGGGTGCCCGGCCCGGTGTGGGCCTGCCGGGCTGGCGAGACGGCCGGTTACGGCGGCGGGGCGTGGCGCATGCGGGCTCATTCCGGTGGCGCAGCATCGAACGGGGCGAGCAGTGTCCGCAGCAGGTCAGCGAGCGTGCGCCGGTCATCAGGCGCAAGCGAAGCGAGCAGGTCCCGCTCGCGGCGCAGCAGGTCCGCGAGTGCATCATCTGCCTTGGCCCGGCCCAGGTTGGTCAGGGTGACCAGCACACCGCGCTTGTCCCGCGGGTCGGGTTTCCTGGTGACGAGGCCTGCCTCCGCGAGCCTGTCGATCCTGTTGGTCATGGTGCCCGAGGTGACCAGCGTCGCGCGGAGCAGGGCGCCGGGTGTCATCTGATAGGGCGGCCCCTGCCTGCGCAGGGCGGACAGCACGTCGAATTCCCAGGGCTCGAGTCCGTGGCTCGCGAAAGAGGCCCGGCGCGCCAGGTCAAGATGCCTCGCCAGCCGCGAGACGCGGCTCAGGACGTGGAGAGGCTCCACGTCGAGATCGGGCCGCTGCGTGTTCCATGCCGCAACGAGGTCGTCCACCTCGTCGCGCAGCGGCGGCGTGGTCCGCGCCTGCTCCACCATTGCCACAGGATATCTCTTGACGTCAAGATGACTCTTGTATAAACAGGGCTAGCCAAAGTGCCTCGACATCGAGAGAAGGGGTTCTATGTGGGATCCGGGTCAGTACCGGCGCTTTGCCGGGGAGCGGGCGCGGCCCTTTTACGATCTTCTCGCCCGGGTCGGGGCGGAAGATCCCCGCTACGTCGTCGACCTCGGCTGCGGGCCTGGTGATCTCACAGCTGAACTCCAGCGGCGATGGCCCGGAGCGGCGATTCACGGAATCGACAATTCTCCCGAGATGATCGAGGCGGCCCGGCAATGGGTGCCGCATCCCGCGGCTGGTAACGCCGAAGCCGCCTGCCCCCGGCTGTCCTTCGAGCTGGCAGATGTGCGGGACTGGGAGCCCGCTGCCGGTGTTGACGTCTTCATCTCCAATGCCGTGCTGCAGTGGGTTCCGGATCATCTCGAGCTGCTTCCCCGGTGGGCAGGCGCGCTGTCCGGCGGCGGGTGGCTGGCCTTCCAGATCCCGGGCAACTCCGGCTCACCGCCGCACGCCGCGGTACGGGACATGGCGGCATCGCTGCGCTGGCGCCCGCTGATCGGTGCCGTCGAGCTCAACCGCCAGGCCGCTGATCCAGCGGTTTACCTAGACGTTCTCGCGGGCGCGGGATGTGACGTCGACGCCTGGGAAACCACCTACCTGCACGTCCTCGGCGGCGAGGATCCCGTCGTCGAGTGGGTTAAGGGCACCGCCCTGCGGCCCGTGCTCGCAGCCCTGGACGACGCGCAGGCGGAAGAGTTCCTCGCCGAGTACCGGCAGCGGATGCGCCGGGCGTATCCACCCCGCTCGTCCGGCACGATCCTGCCCTTCCGCCGCGTCTTCGTCGTCGCCCGCCGTAATCGCTGATCTCGCGGAACGGGCTGCCGCGCGGAGGCCGGCCCCGCGCCCGCCGCCAGGGCGCACCACCGCCCGTTTTGGCTGGTCGAGGATTTACCTACTATCCAAATTGATTTAGTAGAGAATCTCTGGCATTATCGTGCTCGTGCAACGTGGCATCCGTCGTCATCAGCGTCTTCACGTGGACCTCCGCCGCCAGGCGAGCGCCCTGTGTCCGGTCTGGGCTACCCGGCCCTTCCCGGGTCATGACCGGCCAGCCCGAACGACACAAGGAGAGACGCCCTATGACCACGACCATTCCCGATGCGCTGACCCCGCGGCAGCTCGCTAAGGAAGTCCGCCGGCTCGCCGCCAGCCCCGGCCATTGGATGTCACGCGTCCGGCTCAGCGCCGAAGGGCGCTGGTATGAGCGGATCCATATCGATGACACGTACGAGGTCTGGCTGATCAGCTGGCTGCCGGGCCAGGCGACCGGGTTTCACGACCACGGCGGCTCGGCGGGATCGTTCTGCGTCGTATGGGGGGCGCTCGAAGAGCACCGGGTGGGTACGCCGGCCCGTCCCCAGCCGGTGACGGCGGGTACCGTCGCGGCGGGCCAGGTACGTTCCTTCGGGCCGGAGTTCATTCACGACGTGCGCAACACGTCCCAGGCGGTGGCGGTCAGCGTGCACGCCTACTCGCCGCCGCTAGAGCAGATGACCCGTTACGATCTCACCGCCCAGGGATTGATGGTGCTGGACGCCGAGAGCGCGGCGCAGTGGTGACCGGCCGGGCGATGGTGGCCAGCCGGGCGGCAGTGGCAGGCCGCCCGCCGGGCGCGCGAACGATCGAGGAGGTCCTCGCGGCCGCGCGCGGCCGCCTCTGCCGGCTGACACCGCGGCAGGCGTTCAGCGAGTTCTCCTGCGGCGCCGTGCTCGTCGACATCCGCCCGCAGGCCCAGCGGGCCCGCGAGGGCGGCATACCGGGCGCGGTCATCGTCGAGCGAAACGTCCTTGAGTGGCGGTTCGACCCCGCCAGCGATGCCCGGCTGCCCTGGGTCAGCGGATATGACCAGCGGGTCATCGTGTTCTGCTCGGAGGGATACACCTCCAGCCTGGCCGCGGCCGCGCTGCAGGAGCTGGGACTGGCACGCGCCACCGACATCATCGGCGGTTTCGTCGCCTGGGCCGAGGACGGCCTGCCGACCTGCCTGCCGGGCTCATCGGGTTACGCCTGATAGCCCCATAAGCACAGCCTGATAAGCACGGGCGGCGTCCGTCCCGTGGCTCTCCGGTCCCGGCGGCCGTCGCTGCGCCGGGACCGGGATGTCATGCTATTTCTTCCGCTGCTTCGCGATGATCTCCGGCGAGATGCGGGGATCGGGGTCGAGCCGGGAAAGCCCGTTCCAGGCCAGGTTGACCAGATGCGCCGCGACATCCTCGAGCTTCGGATGGCGGGCATCCAGCCACCACTGGCCGGCGAAAGCCACCATGCCGACCAGCATCTGGGCGTACATCGGGGCGAGCTTCGGGTCCTGGCCGCGGACGGACAGGTAGTCGCGGACGATGTATTCGACCTGTCCCGCGATGTCGGACAGCAGGGTGGCGAAGGTGCCGGTTCCCGAACCCGGGTGAGAGTCCCTGACCAGGATGCGGAAGCCGTCGGCGTTGTCCTCGATGTACTTCAGCAGGCTGACCGCGGCGCCCTCGAACTTCGGCATGGTGTGGTCACCGCTCAGCAAGGCCGTGGCCATCGTGAGCAGGCGCTCCACCTCGCGGTCGACGACGACGGCGTACAGTCCCTCCTTGCCGCCGAAGTGCTCATACACCACGGGCTTGGACACCCCGGCCTTAGCCGCGATCTCCTCGATCGACGTGCCCTCGAAGCCGCGCTCCGCGAACAGCCGCCGGCCGATGTTCAGCAGCTGCTCGCGCCGTTCCTTGCCGGTCATCCTCTTACGGCCAGGTTTAGTGAGCTGGTCCTGGTTCACTTAGCCATCATTGCGTTAACCGGCCGCTTCGTCACCTATACGGGCCGGCCGTGATGTCACCGAGCCCAGCTTCCGCCTCGTCATCGAGCCGAGCTTCCTCGTCGCGGTCGCCGGGCGCTTGGCCTCCAGCCGCTCGGCGTCCGGCCAGCGGACCTCATAGGCCCAGCCCAGCTTCTCCAGCGCCCAGATAACCCGGGCGCTCGGGTCGAGCTGGCCCTTGAGGACGCCGTGCCGCGCGCAGGTCGGGTCGGCATGGTGCAGGTTGTGCCAGGACTCGCCGAACGACGCGATCGCCAGCCACGAGACGTTCCGCGACCTGTCACGAACTTCGAACTCCTCGCTGCCGAATGTGTGACAGATCGAGTTGATCGACCAGGTGACGTGGTGCAGGAGCGAGATCCGGACCAGGCTGCCCCAGAAGAACGCGGTGAGCGCGCCCTGCCACGACATGGACCACAGGCCGCCGATGAGGGCGGGGAGCAGCAGCGACGCGGCCACAAGCGCCGGGAACAGCCGGTGGACCCACCGGATGCGGGAGTCAGCGAGCAGGTCGGGGCAGAACTTTTCCTTCGAGGTCTTGTTGGGATCGAACAGCCAGCCCATGTGGGCGAATACGAGGCCCTTGGAGAGCGCCTTCACGTCCTCGCCGTAGCGCCACGGTGAGTGCGGGTCGCCTTCCTTGTCGCTGTACTTGTGGTGCCTGCGATGATCGGCCACCCAGTTGAGTACCGGGCCTTCGATGGCGAGGGTGCCACAGACCGCGAGCGCGACCCGCAGGCCGGTCTTCGCCTTGAACGAGCTGTGGGTGAAGTACCGGTGGAAGCCGACGGTGACGCCGAGCCCGCTCAGCCAGTAGAAGGCGAGCGCGATGATCACGTCATGCCAGCCGAGACCCCATCCCCAGGCCAGCGGGATAGCGGCGATCAGCGCCATGAAGGGGACGGCGACGAAGATGCCAATGAGAGCGCGCTGGGCCAGGCTGTTCTGGTCGTCTGTCAGGTCGGCAAGAGGCCTGCGCACACTGGCCCCGTTCGCCGGTTTCGTCCCCTGATCCTGGGCAGAGGCGGCCGATGGAGGCGCGAGGGTGGCCTGCGCCCTGACAGGGGCTTTGGCTGTGTCGGCGGAAGTGGTCATCGTGCTCCTCGCTGTCGTCAAGCCGGGGCTTGATGGCGGGCTAGATACAGTACGCTTACGTAACCGTAACCTACGAGACCGTAGGTTAGGCAAGGAACTTGGGAAAGTTTTTAGGTTTGCTGTCCCGTCCTGACCTGCGCCGGATCGCCGTTCCCGGTGCCGGGCTCTGTCTCACTGCCGCTAGGCGCGGTCGGCGTAGCTGAACCAGATAGCGGTTCCCTGCCCTGGGAAATGACGATCATGCGCGGCCAGGCTGGTGAGTGCGTCCGTAGGCAGAGTCGTCGGCCGGGCGGCCAGTGGGTGACCCGGCGACGGTGGGGGTGACCCGGCGGCAGGTGGCAGTGGTTGCCCGCCTCGGGGCGGTGGCCCGGACTCGAACCGGGATGAGCACGGCTGTGGTTCCGGCGCCTGGACTCGAACCAGGACAACTGACTCCAAAGGACAGCGGGCTGCCGATTACCCCACGCCGGAGTGCCTTCTCCGGCAGCAGGCCAGGCTCCGGAGCGACTTCACTACGATACCGGCACAGCGCCAGGCTTTTCCTGATCGGCCTGGGTGTCCGGGCCGGAGGGCTGAGCGCTGCGGTTGCCAAGGTCATCGGCGCCCATGACTGCTGAGGCCCAGCCCTCTATCTTCCGATAGAGGTCACGGCTTCCGGCTACGCGGATTTGGAGGCAGCCGTGGTAATCAGCGCCAGTATTCCTGCGGCTTATCTTGGGTTTGTGCCGTTTGATGGTCGGCTGACTAAACTGATCGGGCGCGGCACCGGTCACTCCCTGCCAGTACCGAGTCGCGGCTTCGATGTCGGCCGTTTCGTGAATGTGCAGCCTGTATCTCAGGCGCTGCGGTGTGATTCCGGCGAGACCGAGGAACCGCAGGAACAGCCGTATTAGATCGGCGTCGCTGTTAATGAAGTTCACGTCCTCGGCACGCCGGTATGGCTTGCTCTTGGCTCCCTCACACCAGTAGGCGATGGCACCGGCGATGAGGATCTCGCGGTCGGACAGTTGGCCGATCTGGGCAGCGGCGGCGGCCCGGTCCGCGGCCCGGGCGGCCTCGCGGGCCGGGCGCTCGGCGTCCCAGTAGCGGCGTGCCCCTTCTGCTGCCCGTTTCCGGCATTCCGCATAGCTCAGCCGCGGTGGCCGGGGGAGATCCCGCACCCATAGGGAGACGGAACTCTTCGAGACGCGGGGCTCTGCGGCTATCTCCTCGTAGTCCAGGCCCTCCGCGCGCAATTCCCTCGCTTTGGCGCGCAGGCCGTCCTTGGCGTTAGGCCGCCGTGTCCACTCGGGTGGTGGCTCTCCCTTCAGGGCTTCGTTCAGGGTCTGATTGCTCCCAATGCGGAGGATTTCCTTGATCTCGCGGCGGGACTTCCCCGCCCGGCGGAGCATAATGGCCTGCTCGCGTATGAGGGGAAAGTCCAACCTTGAGTTCATATTCGGAACGGTACGCGGAGCCTCTGACATTTTGACTAACACATTCGAGGCGAGCGTGTCCCTGGCCGCGGGAAGGTATTCCGCGCGCCCGGGAGAACCCGGGAGAGCCGAGCCCGGGAGAATCTGGGAGAGCGCTGCCATGCCCCCACTGCCGGATGAGCCAGGTACCAGTCCCACTGCCGGATGAACCGGGTGCCACGCGTGCGCTGCCGGATGAGCCAGGTGTCACGCGTGCGCTGCCGGAATGCGCGCCCGCCGTCGGGCAGGACTTCGGCTGGGCTCGGCATGAGATCACGAGGACGTGCTGTTGTCACACGCCGGAGAGGCTGTGCCGGGCTGGTCGGGCCGTGCCTGGCGGCCAATCGCCCGGCGGACCGGCCGACGCTGCCGGGCCGCGCGGGAAGCACGGGCAGAGAAGGCGACCGTGCCGCTGCGATGCAGTCCCTCTGATATCGTTAGTTGACATTAAGCAAGTTATCTGCGACTTCTCAAGGTGTTAGGGGCTCGTTCATCTATGGCGGTGAAATCCGATGTAGCCGGCGCGGGTCCGGCCGCACACGCCAGGCGAGGAGGGCCGTGGCAGCCCGGCCCGAACTATAAGTGGATCGCGCTGTCGAACACCACGCTCGGCGTGCTGATGGCCACGATCAACCAGTCGATCGTGCTTATCGCGCTGCCGGACATCTTCCGTGGCATCAAGGTCAACCCTCTCGCGTCGAGCAACACCAGTTACCTGCTGTGGATGTTCATGGGCTTCCTGGTCGTGTCGGCCGTGCTCGTGGTGTCCTTCGGCCGGCTCGGCGACATGTTCGGCCGCGTGCGCATGTACAACATCGGCTTCGCGGTCTTCGCGCTGGCCTCCATCTTCCTCGCCGTGACCTGGATGAGCGGCACCAAAGCGGCGCTGTGGCTGATCGTCTGGCGCATCGTGCAAGGCATCGGCGGCGCGTTCCTGTTCGCCAACTCCACTGCGATCCTTACCGACGCCTTCCCGGCCAACCAGCGCGGCACGGCGCTCGGGATGAACGCGATCGCCGCGATCGCCGGCTCGTTCCTCGGCCTGCTCCTCGGTGGCGTGCTCGCGCCCATCAACTGGCACTACATCTTCCTGGTGTCCGTGCCGTTCGGCGTCTTCGGCACGTTCTGGGCCTATTTCATGCTGCACGACCTCAGCGAGCGGCAGCCGGCCC
This sequence comes from Streptosporangiaceae bacterium, assembly GCA_035640715.1. Taxonomy (GTDB): domain Bacteria; phylum Actinomycetota; class Actinomycetes; order Streptosporangiales; family Streptosporangiaceae; genus DASQVO01. Next base: position 13,558 of record DASQVO010000337.1, on the reverse strand, counting down.
GGATGGACTGGTGGGGCAACATCCTGTTCGCCGTCGGCCTGATCGCGATCCTCATCGGCATCACCTACGGCCTGGAGCCGTACGGGGGCCACGCCATGGGCTGGACCAGCCCGTTCGTGCTCTCGATGATCTTCGGCGGCCTGGCGGCGCTGGTGATCTTCGTGTTTGTCGAGACGAAGGTCGCGCAGCCGATGTTCAGGATGTCGCTGTTCCGCATACGGGCGTTCGCGGCAGGGAACGTGGCCAACCTGATGCTCGCGCTCGGCCGGGGCGGCATGCAGTTCACCCTCATCATCTGGCTGCAGGGCATCTGGCTGCCGCTGCACGGCTACAGCTTCTCCCAGACACCGCTGTGGGCCGGCATCTACTTGGTCCCGCTGACCATCGGGTTCCTGGTCTCCGCGCCGCTGTCCGGCTGGCTGTCGGACCGGTTCGGTGCGCGGGCGTTCACGGTGGGCGGTTCGCTGCTGACCGCCCTGAGCTTCGTATTCCTCATGTTCCTGCCCGTGAACTTCTCCTACGGGATATTCGCGGTCGTGCTGGTGCTGAACGGCTTCGGCTCCGGCCTGTTCGCCTCGCCGAACCGGGCCGAGATCATGAACTCCGTTCCAGCGAACCAGCGCGGTGCGGCCGGCGGCACGATCGCGACCTTCCAGAACGCCGCCTTCGTCCTGTCGATCGGCATCTTCTTCTCGCTGATCGTGACCGGGCTCACTGGTACCCTGCCGGCGTCGCTGTCGGGCGGCCTCATCTCGCAGGGTGTACCGGCCAGCGCCGCGCATACGATCGGCCACCTGCCGCCGATCGGGGTCCTGTTCGCGGCATTCCTCGGCTACAACCCGATGCAGCAGCTACTGGGCCCGCTGCTCGGTCACCTGCCGGCCTCGCACGCCGCGTACCTGACCGGACGGGACTTCTTCCCGAACGTGATCACCCACCCGTTCCACAGCGGGGTGGGGATCGCCTTCTGGTTCGCGATCGCCGCGAACGTAATCGCCGCCATCGCTTCCCTGCTGACCGGCCGGGCCAAGGGGGCAGCGGCAGCACCGGAGTCCGTCGGGGCGGAACTCGCCGCCGAGGGTACCTGGGAGCCGAGCGAGCTCGTGCTGCCCGGTATGGACGCGACCGCGCCAGCCGAACGCCTGGCAGCCAACGGAGCCGGTGCGCCCGCCGGGCCCGGGCTCACCGGCACCGTCCGTGACCTCGGCGGGCGCCCTGTCGCCAGCGCCGTCATTACGGTGACGTCCGCAGAGGGCCGCCAGGTGGCGCGAGCTGTGGCCGCACCCGACGGCCGGTACCGGATCACCGGGCTGCCTCCCGTGGCGCTGACGGTGATCGTGAGCGCGCGCGGTCACGAGCCGACTGCGGAGGCTCTCCTGGTCCAGGCCGGCGCCGCGGTCCAGAGGGATTTCGTCCTCGCGGGCAGCGGCGGCCTCACCGGCATGGTGCGGTCCGCCGCGCAGGACAGGACTCCGCTTGCCGGGGCCAAGGTCATCATCAGTGACATGGCGGGCAATGTCGTCGATAGCGCCGTTACCAGCGCCGACGGTGAGTTCCTCGTCGAGGGCACACCAGCGGGAAGGTACGCCGTCACCGCCACCGCGTCCGGTCACCTGCCAGCCAGCAGGGAGATCGAGCTGAACGGGCACGTCGAGACCGCGCAGCTGATACTGCCGCCGGAACGCGAGGTATACGGCGTCGTGCGCACGCCCGGCGGGGAACCTGCGCCGGGCATCCTCGTGACGGCCGCCAACGCGGCCGGGCAGATCGTCGCCAGCGCTACCACGGACTCCTACGGGCGGTACCGGCTGACCGGCCTCGGTGACGGCGAGCACGTCCTCATCGCGGGCGGTCACGAGCCCGTCTCGGCCGGCGTGGAGGTGACCAGCGGCGAAACGGCGTCTGTCACCGTCCGCCTCGGCGGTCGCTCAGCCAGTCCAGGCCCGGCGGCCCCCGCCTCCGCGAGCGCTGGCCCGGCCGGGTACGGTTCAGCGAGCGCTGGCCCGGCCGGGTACGGTTCGGCAGGCCCCGGTTCAGGGGACGCTGGCTCAGCGGGCCCGGCGGCCGGGTGGGATGCCCTGGCGCCGCAACTCCGGACACCTCACGGCAAGGAGTGAGTCCAGTGGATCAGGTTGATGAACCAGATTGGTTCGCTCCGCGATACCCGTCTGCTGCGGACGACCCGGCTGGGAGCAGTGCCGCGCCCGCGGGCCGGGTGACGGGCGGTGCCCTGGCTGCGGGGCCGCTGCCGGCCAGGATTCCACCTGCAAGGTCCGCAGAACACACAGGACACACAGGGCCCGCGGGGCCGGGGGGCGGCGCGGGTGCCGCTGATGTTCCGGTGAGCGGGCACGTGCGCACCGCCGATGGTGCTCCCATCGCCGGGGCGGCCGTCACGCTGGCCGACCTGTCCGGGCGGCAGATCGCCGTGTCCAAGACCGACAGCGGGGGCCAGTACCGGCTGGCGGCTCCCAGCGCGGGGTCCTACCTGGTGATCGCGTCCGCGTCTGGGTATCAGCCCGCGGCCGGAGTGGTCATTGCGGCGGGCGCGGCCGCCAGCCATGACGTGGTCCTGCGCGGCGGCAGCGGCCTGGCGGGCACGGTACGGGTGGCAGGCTCGGGCCAGCCGGTGGGCGGCGCCATCGTGACTGTGGCCGACGGGCGCGGGGAGATAGCCGGCGTGACGACGACGGCTGCTGACGGCACCTTCACCCTGACCCACCTGGCCGAGGAGCAGTATGCGCTCGTAGTGGCCGCTACCGCCTACACCCCGGTAGCGGTGCAGGTCGTCGTGGCAGAGGGCCAGATCGCCCGGCGTGATATGGAGATCCCCGCCTCCGGCCGGGTCGTCGGCACGGTCCTGGCCGCGGATGGCGACCGTCCGTTCCCCGGCGCGCGCCTGTCGCTGGCCGACACGGCCGGCGTGGAAGTGGCCGCCACGGTCGCGGACGCGAGCGGCCATTTCATATTCAACGACGTGCCATCTGGCCGTTACGCGCTCGTCGCAAGCGGTTACCGGCCCGGCGTGATCGCGCTGCGCCCGGATGATGCCCGGAGCAGGCAGGCCGACATCACCCTCGGCCTGCCGGGGCGCTGACCTCGCATATTGAGCTTCGGCCGCGGGAATGAAGCCGCTGGCCGCCGGCTTGCCACGGCCGGCAGGGGACCGGAGCCGCCAGACTGCGGCCCGTGCCGACGGCCCGCCCGGCGGCCGATAAGACGGACCGGCTCGCCGAACAGGGCAGCAGGCCAATGCGGCCGGGCGGTATCCTCCCAGTGAGGGGCACGTGAACAGATTTGTCATTGCCCTGACACATATCGGCAGCGATTCCGAGGAGCTCTGCGGAGTGAGCGCTAGTCGCCCGGCCGCCGTAATCATCCTCGCCGCGGGCGAGGGAACGCGAATGAAATCCAAGGTTCCCAAGGTGCTGCATCCGCTGTGCGGGCGCAGCATGCTCGGCCACGCGCTCGCCGCCGCGCGTGAGCTTGATCCCCAGCGCCTCGTCGTCGTGGTCGGTCATGGCCGCGAAGAGGTGAGCGCGCATGTCGCCGGGCACGCGCCCGGCGCTCAGGTGGTGGTCCAGGAGCGGCAGGGCGGGACCGGCCATGCGGTGCGGACCGTGATCGAGGCCGTGGGCCCGATTCAGGGCCAGGTGATCGCAACCTACGCCGACATGCCGTTGCTGCGCGCCGCGACCCTGCGCGACCTGGCGCGCGAGCATGAAACCGCGTGCAACGCGGTGACCGTGCTCACCGCGCGGGTCGGCGATCCCGCGGGATACGGCCGGATCGTCCGTGACGCCTCGGGTGCCATGACCGAGATCGTCGAGGAGGCGGACGCCACTGATGCGCAGCGGCGGATCGACGAGATCAACTCCGGCTGCTACGCGTTTGACGGGGCCCTGCTCGCCGACGCGGTCAAGCGGGTGCCAACCGATAACGCCCAAGGCCAGGAGTATCTCACCGATGTCGTCGTGATCCTGCGTGGCGACGGTCACCGCGTGGGCACCGTGCAGGCAGCGGATCCCACCGAGATCCAGGGCGTGAACGACCGGGTCCAGCTGGCCCACGCCCGGCGGGTATGCAACGACAGGCTGCTCGAGCACTGGATGCGGGCCGGGGTGACGATCGTGGATCCGGCGACCACGTGGATCGACGTGGACGTGACCCTGGAGCCGGACGCCGAAATCGGGCCGTCCACGCATCTCGAGGGCGGTACCGCGATCGGGTCGGGGGCACGTGTCGGCCCCGGCTGTGTGCTCCGCGACACCAAGGTCGGCGAGGGCGCGACCGTGATCAACGCCGTCTGCGACTCGGCTGAGATCGGCCCGGGAGCCAGCGTCGGCCCGTTCACCTACCTGCGGCCCGGAACGAAGCTGGGGCGCGGCGCTAAAGCCGGCAGCTACGTAGAGATGAAGAACGCGGTCGTCGGTGAGGGTACCAAGGTGCCGCACCTGTCGTATGTGGGTGACGCGAACATCGGCGAGCATTCCAACATCGGTGCCGCCACGGTATTCGCCAACTATGACGGCGCGGCCAAGCACCACACCACCGTGGGAGATCACGTCAAGATCGGCAGCGATAGCATGCTCGTGGCGCCGGTGACTATCGGCGATGGCGCCTACACGGCCGCAGGGTCCGTGATCACGCAGGACGTCCCGCCCGGCGCGCTGGGCATCAGCCGGGCCGAGCAGCGCAACGTGGAAGGATGGGTGGGACGGCGCCGGCCAGGAACGCCATCCGCGCGGGCCGCTGAGGCGGCCCGATCCGAGGGAGAACGGAACCAGTGAGCGGCACGACGTCCAGCGACAAGAAGCTGATGCTCGTCTCCGGCCGGGCATATCCCCAGCTGGCAGAGGAGGTGGCCGCCTGCCTCGGCATCAAGCTCACGCCGACGAAGCTCTTCGATTTCGCCAGCGGCGAGATCTTCGTCCGCTTCCTCGACTCGGTCCGCGGCTGCGACGTGTTCGTGCTGCAGAGCCACACCGCGCCGATCAACCAGTGGATCATGGAGCAGCTGATCATGGTCGACGCCCTCAAGAGGGCCTCGGCCAGGCAGATCACGGTCGTCGTCCCGTTCTACGGCTATGCCCGCCAGGACAAGAAGAGCTGGGGCAGGGAGCCGATCTCGGCGCGGCTCATGGCGGACCTGTTCGCGACGGCGGGCGCCGACCGGCTGATGGCCGTCGACCTGCACACCGCCCAGATCCAGGGTTTCTTCGACGGCCCGGTTGATCATCTGTTCGCACTGCCTATTCTGGCCGGATACATCGAGGACAAGCTGGATCTCTCGCAGGTCACAGTCGTGGCGCCGGACGCCGGCCGGGTCCGGATGTGCGAGCGCTGGACCGACCGGCTCGGCTGCCCGCTGGCGATCATTCACAAGCGGCGGGATCCGGAAGTCGCCAATCAGGTCAGGGTGTTCGAGGTCGTCGGACAGGTGGCAGGCCGCACCTGCATCCTGGTGGATGACATGATCGACACGGGCTCGACCATCGCGAAGGCGGCGGACGCCCTGGTCGAGCAGGGCGCTGCCGGCATCATCGCGACGGCCACGCACGGCGTGCTTTCCGGCCCCGCGATCGACGTGCTGAAGAACTCGCCGATCAGCGAGGTCGTCATCACGAATACGCTGCCGATACAGCCGGAGCGGCAGTTCGACAAGCTCACTGTGCTGTCGATCGCTCCGCTGATAGCCCGCGCGATCAATGAAGTGTTCAGCGACGGCTCCGTGACCAGCCTGTTCGACGGCCAGAGCTGATCTGCGCGGAGCCGGGTGGGTGACCGTCGTCTCCGGGTGACCGTCGTCTCCGGGTGACCGCCGTCCCCGCCCCCGCTGACGCGACGGAGACGACGGCCACGCTGGGTGCCGCGGCTGTGACGCAGGCGGCCGTACCAGCCGCGTGGCGGGCCGCCGCCCACCCTCGACGGCCCGCCCGTCTCATGCGGCAGCCCGTCCGCGCCATGCCCTGCCTGCGCGGACGGGCCGCTGTCCCTTGTGAGAGGCCGCAAGGGACGTCTCATCGGCTTGGCAGCCTGCTTCACGCCGGCGTTTACACGCCTGCAGGCGCACCGGGGCGCGTCACGTGGCCGCGCCCCGCACCGCGGACTGCGCCCCCGCTGGGCTGTCCCCGGTGAGCCGGGCTGGCTGTACCTGCCCCAGCGGCCGGCGCCGGACGGGCCGCCCTTCGGTCTGAGGCTGAGATCGATCGTGCCAATGCGTCGTTACATGGCGGTTGAGCCGTGATTGCGTGACCTGTGCTTGTTATCGAACTTTCTGCCGGTGGGTGGGTGGCTGCCCTCATCGGCCGTATGACGGCAGCGCCCGAGTCATCGGAATAAGGATTATCCGGGTGATTTACGTACGGATTGATTCATGATTAAGTAGGCCTGTTGTCCGGCTCTGGGGAGGGAACCTGGGACCTGCTGGGGGACGGGCGCGGATGCTCTTCGCAGTGCCGGGTGCTGGCTTCACCTGAATCCGGAGGCGGATGAGATCGTGGACCCGGGCGGATCGGCCTGATGCGGTTCCGCATGCTGGGACCGCTTGAGGTCCAGACCGGACAGGACTGGACAGCGATCGGAGCATCCAAGTGGCGGGCGGTTCTGGCCTGCCTGCTGCTCAATGCCGGCCAGATCGTCTCCACGGACGCCCTCACCGAGGAACTGTGGGGAGACGACCCGCCAGCCAAAGCTGCCAATCTCATCAGCATCTACGTGCTGCGGCTGCGCCGGCTCATCGGGGATACCGAGGGACGGGTCCTGGTGACTCGCGCCCCCGGCTACCAGTTGCGGCTGGACGATGGCGACCTTGACGCGGAGCGGTTCGGGACCCTGATGAGCCAGGGCCGGCAGGCGCTGGCGGCAGGTGACCCCGAGCGTGCCGCGATGCTGCTCGCCGATTCGCTTTCCCTGTGGCGCGGCAGGGCGCTGGCAGACGTCCCGCTGTCGGCATTTGTCGCGGCAGAGGCCGGACGGTTGGAGGAGCTCCGGCTAGCCGCCACGGAGCTGCGGATCGAGGCTGACCTGGCCTGCGGCAGGCACCGCCTCGTCATACCCGAGCTGCGGAGGCTGCTTGCCGATCAGCAGCTCAAAGAGGAACTGTGGCTACTGCTGATGCGGGCGCTCGATGGGGCGGGGCGGCGCGCCGAGGCACTGAGCGTCTACGAGCAGGCACGGAACGTCATCGCCGACCAGCTCGGCGTGGATCCCGGGCGTGAGATGCAGCAGCTGTTCCAGCAGCTGCTATCCGCCGATGCGAGGCCGGTCCGGCCGGCTGAGAAGAAGCGGGTGCCGGCGGCCGGTAAGCGGAGGGCGCGGGCGGCGGCGCCACGGGATTCCGGTGCCAATGTCGCTGCCACGGAACATGACGACGCCGGGTCCCTGCTGCCGTCCGGGCCGGAGCCGGCGGGCGAGGCGGAGCACGGTCCCGGGCCGGCCGCTGAATCCGAGGGAACCGGGTCCTGCGGGCCGCCGGGCAGCATCTCCCTCGGCACCGTCGACACCAGCCGAATCACCGATGGCGTCCCGCCGTCGCCCGCACCGCGGCCGGCCGAGCCGGGCCCGATGCAGCTTCCCGCCGACATCACCGACTTCACCGGCCGGGAATACCACGTGAAGCAGCTCTGCGACCTGCTGTCGGCGGGCCGCTCAGACGATAACCCCGGAGCCGTCCCCGTCGCCCTCGTCGCCGGCACGGGCGGGCTCGGCAAGACAACCCTCGCCATCCACGCCGCGCACCGGATGCGCCCGGCTTATCCGGACGGCCAGCTCTATGTGGACCTGCTCGGTGCCAGTCCGCAGCCGCTCGCACCGGCCGACGTGCTCGCCAGGTTCCTGCGTGATCTCGGTGTCGACGGCGCGCAGCTCCCCGTCAGCCAGGAGGAACGCGCTGCCCTGTACCGGACCCGGCTGACCGGGCGGCGGATGCTTGTCGTGCTCGACAACGCGAGGGATGCGGCACAGGTGCGGCCGCTGCTGCCCGGCAGCGCCGCCTGCGGGGTGATCGTGACGAGCCGGAGCCGCCTGCCCGACCTCGTCGGCGGCGGGCTGGTGCACCTGGACGTGCTCGACGACAGCGAGGCACTCATGCTGTTCAGCCGCGTCGTCGGGGCACAGCGGGCGGCCGCCGAGCCCGATGCCACGGCTGAACTGCTCGTGGCCTGTGCCGGCCTGCCGCTCGCTATCAGGATCTGTGCCGCCCGGCTGGCGGCCCGCAGTGGCTGGACCATCCGCACGCTCGCCGACCGGATCCGCAACGAGCACCGTCGCCTCGACGAGCTGAAGGCCGGCGACCTCGCCGTCCGGGCCAGCTTCGAGGTCAGCTTCGCCAGCCTGCCCGCCGAGGTCGTTCCCGGCGGTGTCGCTCCCGCGCATGCGTTCCGCATGCTGGGCCTGTGGCAGGGCCCGTCCATCGGCCTCAGCGCTGCTGCCGCGCTGCTCGGCGAGCCGGAGGACAAGGTCGCCGACGCCCTGGAGTTCCTTGTCGACGCGCACCTCCTGGAGTCGCCGGGCCCGGATCGCTACAGCTTCCACGACCTCCTGCGCGTCTACGCCGCCGAGCGCGCTCACGCCGAGGAGACTGCGGAGGACAGGGAACGCGCTGTGCGCAGAATTCTCTCGTGGTATCTGCACTCGGCCGCCGAGGCCGACAGCGTCATCGCTCCCCGCCGGGACCGGGTTCCACTTGAGCCGCTCGAGGCGGGATGCCATCCTCGCCAGTTTGCCGACGCAGTCAGCGCGCTCGCCTGGTGTGACGTTGAACGGGCCAGCATCGTGGCGGCAACTCGCCAGGCTGCCGATCAGGGCATGGTCAGGACCGCATGGCAGCTCCCGGTTTCACTGTTCAGCGCATTTAACCGCCGGAGCAACTGGACCGACTGCCTGGTAACTCACCGTATAGCGCTGTCCTGCGCCAGGCAGGCCCAGGACAGGCGAGCGGAGGCCTGGGTCCTGACTAACCTCGGGGAGGCCCTCGGCCGGCAGCGCTCTGACGAGGCCATCGGTCATCTGGAGCAGGCGCTGGCCATTCGCCGTGATCTCGGTGATCGCGTGGCTGAGTCGCTCACGGCGAGTACTCTCGCAGACGTCTATTACCTGCTCCGCGGCCCCACGGAGGAGGCACTTGCCCATTGGGAGCGCGCCTTGCGGCTTCAGCGCGAGAGCAACAACCGCAACGGTGAGGCGATCGACCTGAACAACATGGGTGAGGCCCTCTTTGACCTGGGCCGCCTTGATGAAGCGATTCGTTGTTTCGAGCAGGCTCTCGGTCTTTTCACCAGCATTAACGCAACGTACGGCACCGGGCACGTCATGCATAACCTGGGCCGCGTTTATCTGGCCCTAGGCCAGAATGACGACGCCTTCACCCGCCTGCGGCAGGGGGTGGCCATCCATCGGTCCAGCGGCGACCGGTTCAATCTGGCGTGGACACTCGAATCTCTTGGTGACGCTCATCGCGGCGCTGGCGAGTTCGACGACGCGCGTCGTGCGTGGGCACAGGCGCTCGCTATTTTTGAGGAACTCGGCGAAGATGCCCGGGCAGCAGAGGTGAAGTCCCGCCTCGGCGCAGCTTGTGGCCCGGGCGTCACGCCGGGAGCCGCAGCCGCGACAGCGGCTCAGGGGTCATCCCCCGATAGATGACGCGAAGTCCTGCGTCTCTTCCTTCCCCGCGCGTCAGCACAATCAAAAATTAACCGGAAGTTTCATCATGGTGGGCTAACGTGCTGTGCGTACATTTCAGCACGTCCTGACTCCCGGGGTCAGGATCAGGAGAGGATGATCATGGGGAATTCCGAGAGCGACGGTGCGCCATTCACGCCGCGGACGATCGTGCCGGAGGAGGAGCCGCGGACGATCGTGCCGGAGGAGGAGCCGCGGAGCAAAGCAGACCGTCGCCTTCACTGAGGCCGCGCTGTCAAGCCTTCCAGGCCTGACAGCGCGCTTCGCGATCCCTTATCTGTAGACCCCCAGCGTGAGGCTGCCCGCCCGGAACGCTGGATCGGCAGTTCTCGGCTACACTGCGAAGACGCCGCCCCGGGTGCGCGCCGCCGCAGGCAGGTGCCGTGCGTGCTCGCGGGACTGCGCGGCCGTCCTGGCGTCCGGCGACGCCAGGGGCGCTGGAGAGACGGCACCCGGGCTGGCCGGTAGTGGCCGGCGGCGCTGCCGTATGAGACGTATCCAATTGCCTGAGGAGTGACCACCGTGCCTGAGGTCCGCATCGCCGCCGAGCCGCGCACCGAGTTCGGCAAGGGCGCCGCCCGGCGTACCCGCCGCGCGGGCCGGGTGCCTGCCGTTGTCTACGGCCACGGCACCGATACCCGGCACGTCGTGCTGCCCGGCCACGAGCTGATGCTGGCGCTGAAGACGCCCAACGTGCTGATCCGCCTTGAGGGGCCGGAGGAAGTGAGCGGCCTCGTGCTGCCCAAGGCCGTCCAGCGTGACCCGATCAAGGGCTTCATCGAGCACGCTGATCTGGTGCTCGTCCGCAGCGGCGAGAAGGTCACCGTCGAGATCCCTGTCCGGATCATCGGCGATGTGGCGCCTGGCGGCCTGCTTGACCAGCAGCTCATCCAGGTATCGCTCGAAGCCGAGGCAACCCACATCCCCGAGGGCGTCGACATCGACGTGACCGGCATGGAGATCGGCACCTCGGTCCTTGCCAGCGACCTGAAGCTGCCCTCCGGCGTGGGCCTGCAGCTAGAGCCGGACACACTGGTGCTCCACGTCCTCGCCGCCCCGACGGCGGAGCAGATGGAGGCCGAGCTCGGTCCCGAGGCGGCGGCGCCTGCTGCCGCACCGGAGCCATCCGTTCCGAGCGCTCCGCAGGCTCCCGCTGAGGGCGCATCTGGCTGACCCGTCAGCCAGATGCGGGCGCCTTTCCCTGACGTGAACCCGGCGATGTCGGAGGAGCGCTGGATCGTGGCCGGGCTCGGGAATCCGGGCCCGGAGTACAGCGGGAACCGGCACAACGCCGGGCACATGGTTGCCGACCTGCTCGCGGAACGGATGGGCGCGCGGTTCAAGGCGCACCGGTCGCGTAATGACATAGCCGAGGGACGGCTCGCCGGGATTCCCGTGACGCTCGCCAAGCCGCGGACCTATATGAACCTCTCCGGCGGCCCGGTTGTGGCGCTCAGCGCCTTCTACAAGGTTCCCGCGGGGCGGATCCTCGTCATCCACGACGAGCTGGATATCCCGTTCGGATCGGTCAGGCTGAAGCTCGACGGCGGCGACAACGGCCATAACGGCCTTCGTTCGGTAACCCAGGCACTTGGCACCAATGCCTACTACCGTGTGCGGTTTGGCATCGGGCGGCCACCTGGCCGGATGGACGCGGCCACGTTCGTGCTGCGTGATTTCTCGGCAGCCGAACGGAAGGAACTGCCGCTTGTCATCGATCGCTGCGCGGACGCCGTGGAGACGCTGCTGTCCAAGGGCCTGGCCGCCGCACAGAACACCTTTCACGCCGACTGAGCCAGCGCAGGCCACCCGGAAGCGCTCCGGGGCCTGCAGGTAGGAGCAAGCCCGCCCAGCCACGTCCAGGCATACCTAGGAAGAGTATGGAACTTATACCTAGGAAGATGTAGGGAATCAGAGCGCACGGGAAGCTCTGGCCGGTGTGCCGGCGCTTACGATATGTGAACCCAGACGTACCGACCCGGCTTTCCGTGAGGGAAGCCCTGAGGAGCCCGCCGATGGCCACCGACGACGACCGCCTCGCCCACGGGCTGGCCGCCGAGGCGGGGCACCGCCTAGTCGCGCTCCGCGCGCAGGGCGGTGAGCCGGAGAACCTGCGCAAGGCGGGTGACCGGATGTCGCATGAGTTCCTCACCGCAGAGCTGGCCCGGCTGCGGCCGGGCGACGTCGTCCTGTCCGAGGAGGGCGCCGACAACCCGGCCAGGCTCACCGCGGATCGTGTCTGGATCGTGGATCCGCTGGACGGCACCCGGGAATTCGGGGATGCCGGCCGGACGGACTGGGCCGTGCATGTGGCCCTATGGGAACGGGCACCGGGAGAGCAAGGCGCACTCACCGCCAGCGCGGTGGCGCTTCCCGCTCTGGATGAGGTGCTGAGCACCGCCAGCCCGCCGCCCGCTCCGCCTTCCGCGCGCCCGGCCAGGCAGCTGCGCATCGTCGTTAGCCGGACCAGGCCCGCTCCCTTCCTGCCCCGGCTGGCCGAGATCCTCGGCGCGGACATCGTGCCGCTCGGGTCGGCCGGCGCCAAGGTGGCGGCTGTCCTGAAGGGGGACGTCGATGCCTACGTGCACGCGGGCGGCCAGTACGAATGGGATTCGGCCGCCCCGGTCGCGGTGGCGCGCAGCTGCGGATTTCACGCCTCGCGGATCGACGGCTCCGGGCTTTCCTACAATCGAGCAGACCTCCTGATGCCGGATATCCTGGTCTGTCCGCCTGTGCTGGCTGGCCCGCTGCTGGACGCGATCCGGTCCGCCCAGGCGGATGGCAGGCATTGAATGGCGGCCACCGGCGTGCCCACACGTTCCCTGTACCCGACATCTCCTGGATGCCCTTGATGCACAGCGACTACTTGCTTTCTCAGCTTGACGTGCTTGAAGCCGAGTCGGTTCATGTGATGCGGGAGGTCGCTGCCGAGTTTGAGCGGCCGGCGCTGCTGTTCTCCGGCGGCAAGGATTCGGTCGTCATGCTGGCCCTGGCGGAGAAGGCGTTCCGGCCGGCCAGGATCCCTTTTCCGGTCCTGCACGTTGATACCGGGCATAACTTCCCCGAGGTCATCGAGTTCCGGGACGCCCGGACCGCGGAGCTGGGGGTGCGGATGATCGTGGCCTCGGTGCAGGACTCTATCGATGCGGGGCGGGTGACCGAGGAGACCGGCCGGTGGGCGAGCAGGAACCGGCTGCAGACCACCACGCTGCTGGATGCGATTGAGGAGCATCGTTTCGATGCGCTCTTTGGCGGTGCCCGGCGGGATGAGGAGAAGGCGCGCGCGAAGGAGCGGGTGTTTTCGTTCCGTGACGAGTTCGGCCAGTGGGATCCGAAGAACCAGCGGCCGGAGCTGTGGAACATCTACAACACCCGGATCCGGCGGGGGGAGCATATCCGTGTGTTCCCGCTGTCCAACTGGACCGAGCTGGATGTGTGGGCCTACATCGAGCGTGAGGGGCTTGAGCTCCCGCCGGTGTATTTCGCGCATCCCCGCATGGTTTTCGAGCGGGATGGGATCTTGCTTGCCGACGGCCCGTACGTGGCCCGAGGTGACGATGAGCCGCTGTTCGAGGCGACCGTACGGTACCGGACGGTCGGCGACATGACCTGCACGGGGGCGGTGGAGTCGACGGCGGCGACGGTCGCCGAGGTGATCGCCGAGGTCGCGGCGACCCGGATCACCGAGCGCGGCCAGACCCGCGCGGACGACCGCACGAGCGAGGCAGCCATGGAAGATCGTAAGCGGGAAGGATACTTCTGATGAGCATCCGCGCGCTTGTGACAGTCTGGCCCGCTGGGGGGACACGGTAATGGATATTCTGCGGTTCGCCACGGCCGGCTCGGTTGACGACGGCAAGAGCACCCTGATCGGGCG